>DASQGR010000222.1:0-8896 GCA_035632515.1 Allostellaceae bacterium
TCCGGCACCGCGACCCTGAAGGACGCGCTCAACGAGGCGCTGCGGGACTGGGTCGCCCATGTCGATGACACGTTTTACGTGATCGGCACGGTCGCCGGCCCGCACCCGTATCCGGCGATGGTCCGCGACTTCCAATGCGTGATCGGCGACGAGACCCGGGTGCAGCTGCACGAGGCCGAAGGCCGGCTGCCCGATACGCTCGTCGCCTGCATCGGCGGCGGCTCGAATGCGATGGGGTTGTTCCACCCGTTCCTCGACGATCCGTCGGTCAAGATGATCGGGGTCGAGGCTGGCGGCAGCGGCATCGAGACCGGGCTCCACGCCGCTTCGCTCAACGGCGGCCTGCCGGGCGTGCTGCATGGCAACCGCACCTACCTGCTGCAGGACGATGACGGCCAGATCAAGGACGCGCACTCGATCTCGGCCGGCCTCGACTATCCCGGCATCGGGCCGGAGCATTCCTGGCTGCATGATCTCGGGCGGGTCGAGTATGTCTCGATCACCGACCACGAAGCGCTCGATGCGTTTCAGCTGTGCAGCCGGTTGGAAGGCATCATCCCGGCGCTGGAGCCGGCGCATGCGCTGGCGCATGTCGCCAAGATCACGCCCGGCCTGCCGCGCGACCACCTGCTGGTGATGAACATGTGCGGCCGCGGCGACAAGGACATTTTCGCCGTTGCCGAGCATCTCGGGGTCAAGCTGTGAGCCGCATCGAAAGGCGGTTCGCCGCGCTCAAGGCCGAGGGGCGGGCCGGGCTCGTCGCCTATCTGACCGCCGGCGACCCCGATATCGAGACCTCGACGCGCCTGTTCGAGGGGGTCGCCGCAGCCGGGGCCGACCTGATCGAGATCGGCATGCCGTTCTCCGACCCGATGGCCGACGGGCCGGTGATCCAGGCGGCCGGCACGCGCGCCCTCAAAGCCGGCATGACCTTGCGCCGCACCCTGGCGCTGGTAAAGGGGCTGCGCGCCCGCGATGCGGATACGCCCTATGTGCTGATGGGCTATTACAACCCGATCTACCGGTACGGCGCCGAGGCGTTCGCGCGCGATGCCGCGGCGGCGGGGGTGGACGGGCTGATCGTCGTCGACCTGCCGCCCGAGGAGGATGCGGAGCTGGCCGAGCCGGCCCGGCGGGCCGGGCTCGATCTGGTGCGGTTGGCGACGCCGACCAGCGATGCCGCGAGACTGCCGACGATTGTCGAGCGCGCCAGCGGCTTTCTCTATTATGTCGCGATCGCCGGCATCACCGGCACCCGCTCGGCCGATGCCGGCGCGGTGCGCGAAGCGGTTGCCCGCCTGCGGCGCTTTACCGACCTGCCGGTGGCGGTGGGGTTCGGCATCAAGACCCCGGAGCAGGCGGCCGAGGTCGCCAAAGCCGCCGACGCCGCGGCGGTGGGCTCGTCGCTGGTCGATCGCCTGGCGCAAAACCTCGATCCCGACGGCAAGGCCAGACCGGGCCTGGTCGAGGCCGTGCTCGGCGATATCAGGGCGCTGGCGACGGGAATCCGGGGCGCGCGCCGGGGACGCTCGTAGGCGCGCTCATTTCGCGGGAAATCGGGCGTGGATGCTGCGCGCTTCACGGCGGCGGGGATCTAGCAGGTCCCGCGCCGTATGGGCTAGAGTCGCCCGATGGATTGCACGCGACCCTGTCGATTGAACCGGCGATGAACTGGCTGACCAATTTCGTCCTGCCCAAGATCCGCGCCGCCGTGGGGCGCCGGGAGGTGCCGGACAATTTGTGGAGGCAGTGTCCCGGCTGCGAGCAGACGCTGTTCCAGCGCGATCTCGCCGTCGATCTGATGGTCTGCCGCCATTGCGGGCATCATTTCCGGATCGGCAGCGGCGAGCGCTTCAAGCTGCTCTTTGACGGCGGCGCGTTCGACCGGGCCGAGCTGCCGAAGACCGCGGTCGATCCGCTACGCTTCCGCGACCGCAAGCGCTATACCGACCGGCTGCGCGAAGGCCAGGCGGCGCTGGGGCCCGGCAGCGACGCGATAGCCGTGGCCCGCGGTCGCATCGGCGGGGTTGCGGCGGTGATCGCCGCCTTTGATTTCGGGTTCATGGGCGGATCGATGGGGGTCGCCGTCGGCGAGGGTCTTGTCGCCGCGGCGCGGCTTGCGGTCGAGCGCCAGGCGGCGCTGATCGTCATTCCCTCGTCGGGTGGCGCGCGCATGCAGGAAGGCATCCTGTCGCTGATGCAGATGCCGCGCTCGATCATCGCCGCGGATTTGGTCAAGGAAGCCAGGCTGCCCTATATCGTCGTGCTGACCGACCCGACGACCGGCGGCGTCGCCGCCTCCTTTGCGGCGATCGGCGACATTATCGTCGCCGAGCCGGGTGCGGTGGTCGGCTTTGCCGGCGCGCGGGTCATCGAGGAGACGATCCGCGAGAAATTGCCTGAAGGGTTCCAGCGCGCCGAATACCTGCACGAGCACGGCATGGTCGATATGGTGGTGAAGCGGGCGGAGTTGGCGCCGACCTTGGCGCGCATCCTCAAACTGCTGCGCGAGCCGACCCGGCCGGATGCCGGGCTGCCGGCACTGTCGGAACCGGCGTGAGCGACCCAGCGACCGCGGCCGAGCGGGTACTCACCCGGCTCGGCCGGCTGCATCCGAAAAAGATCGACCTGTCGCTCGGCCGTATCGAGCGGCTGCTCGCCGCGCTCGGCAATCCGCAGGAAAAGCTGGCGCCGGTGATCCATGTCGCCGGGACCAACGGCAAGGGCTCGACGGTCGCGACCCTGCGCGCCTGCCTCGAGGCGGCGGGCCACCGGGTCCATGCCTACACCTCGCCGCATCTGGTGCGGTTCAACGAGCGCATCCGGCTTGCCGGAACGCTGATCGACGATGTCGCGCTCGCCGGCATCCTCGAAGAATGCGAGCGCGCCAACGAAGGCCGCGAGATCACCTTTTTCGAGATCACCACCTCGGCGGCGTTCCTGGCCTTTTCCCGCATCCCGGCGGATTTTGTGCTGCTCGAAGTCGGGCTCGGCGGGCGGCTCGACACGACCAATGTGATTGCGCGCCCGGCGGTGGCCGCGGTCACCCCGGTCTCGCTCGATCACCAGGCGTTTCTGGGGCCGACGGTTGCCGCGATCGCCGGCGAGAAGGCCGGCATCCTCAAGCCCGGAGTGCCGGCGGTTGTCGGCCCCCAGGTGGAAGAGGCCGAGACGGTGATCGAGGCGCGGGCCGCGGCGGTCGGCGCGCCGCTCCACCGCTGGCAGCGCGAGTGGCGCTGCGCCTCGGCCACGGGCGGGATGCGCTACGAAGGCGCGCGCTGGCGGCTCGATCTCCCGTTGCCGTCACTGCCGGGCACGCACCAGATCGCCAATGCCGGCACCGCGCTCGCCTGCCTGGAATCCCTGGCCGAAGGTGTGGTGTCGCCATCGGCGATTGCCGAGGGGCTGCGGCGCATCGATTGGCCGGCGCGGCTGCAGCGCCTGACCCACGGTTCGCTCGTCGGCATGATACCGGGTTGGGAGGTGTGGCTCGACGGCGGCCACAACCCTGCCGCCGGCGAGGTGCTCGCGGCGGCGGCGGCCAACTGGCGCGATCGCCCGCTGCACCTCGTCGTCGGCATGCTCAACACCAAGGATGCCGCCGGCTTCCTCGCGCCCCTCGCACCGCTCGCGCAAAGCCTTCATGCAGTGACGATCCCGGGGGAGGAGAACCCCTTGCCGGCCGCGGTCATCGCCGCGACCGCGCGATCGCTCGGGATCGCCGCGACGGCTTCCGAATCGGTCGAAGCGGCGCTGCGCGACATCGGATCGGGGAACGACGGCGGCCGCGTGCTGATCTGCGGCTCACTGCACTTTGCCGGGGTGGTGCTGCGCGACAATTGGTGAACCAAAACTCCTCGCCGGGCGTTTTCGGAAAGAGGAGGGAAGACGATGCGGACCCTCACCCCCACCCTTGCGGCAGTCGCGTTTGTCGTTCTTTGTAGTGAAGCCGGCGCAATGCGCACCGACAATGCCGATGGGCTGTACCGGCACGTCGAGGTGACGCTGCCGGGGCTGCCCGGAACCGATATTTTCGATCAAAGAAGCGTAATTGCGCCACCGGCGGGAATCGATCCCGGATTGACGCTGGCGCCTCCCGACAACCGCGCGCGGCTGCGAATCATCGAGCCGCCGGGCACGCTCGACGACGGGCTGCAACCGAAATGACGAAGGGCTGAGGCGGCGCGGCGGCCGCCTCTCGGCCCTCGCGTCTCACAGCACCGATTCGACCCACTCGTAAAGCTTGCTCTTCGGCAGCGCGCCGATCTTGGTGGCGGCCACCTGGCCATCCTTGAACAGGATCATCGTCGGGATGCCCCGGACCCCGAATTTGCGCGGAGTCTGCGGGTTCTCGTCGATATTGACCTTGGCGACGGTGAGGCGTCCTGCCATGTCGCCCGCGAGCTCATCGAGGAACGGCGCGATCATCTTGCAGGGCCCGCACCATTCGGCCCAGAAATCGACCAGCACCGGCTCGCTGGCGCCGAGAACCAGCTTGTCAAAAGTGCCATCGCTGACGGCCGTCGTTTTCATGAGAAAACCTCTCGATCAATCTCGCTGAGATTAGGGGAGCCGCAAAACCGGCGTCAAGGCGGGTGGCCTGCGAGCCGGGCTGGGCTGATCGGCATCAGACGCGGCGCTTCGGTCCACAGGACCGCGCAGGCGATTTCGCGGCCGGGATAGATCCGCGCCAGGGCGGCGCGATAGCTGGCGAGTTGCCGGATATAGATGTCCGCCACCTCGTCCTCGCTCCGCGGCGGCGGGCGCACGGTCTTGTAGTCGACGATCAGCACGCGCCGGTCGGTGACCACGAGCCGGTCGATCTGGCCCGACAAGGCGCGCCCGTCGATGAGGCCGACCACGGGTACTTCCGCCTGGGCGTCGGCGCCCCACAGCGGGGCAAATTCGGGATGTTCCAAGACGGCGACAGTCTCGCGGCAGATGTCTTCCTGCTCGTCCGAGGTCAGCGCGTGGACGGGCAGCGCCAGGAAACGCCGCGCCGCTTCCTTGCGTTCCTCGGGCGGAAATTCGGGCAGCGTCTGCAGCAGGCGGTGGACCAAGAGCCCCCGCTTGAAGCGGTCGCGGCCGGTACCGGCAAGCGGCGACAGGGTCGCCGGCTCGCTGCCGCCGGGCTGCGAGGGGACGAGCGGTTTCGGCGGGTCGGGCTCGTCCGGCGCAGGCGCATCGAGCCAGGGCGGCGCCGGGCCGAGCGCCGGCCGGGCCGCAGCCGGCGAATCGCGCGTCGGCGAGGCGGTCTGTCCACAGGACAGGCGCAGCCCCGCACCGGCCCAGCCATCGGCGGCGCCGATCAATGCGGTCGCATCGAACGCGAACGGGGCGGCAAGGCCGGTCAGGCCCGCGCGGCACAGCATGTGCCAGTGTTCCACCGAATTGGTTCCCCGTCGCGGCAGCCAACCGCAGATGTAGAGCCGGTCCTGCGCCCGGGTCAGCGCGACGTACAGCAGGCGGCGATATTCCTGCAGGTCGCGCCGCCGCGCCGCCTGATGCTCGGCCGCGTAGGCCGGGGTGGTGACGTCGGCATGCGGCCGCCACAGCGGCAGCCCGTCCACCTCCGTCCACACCACGCCGGTGCGGGAAATCGGCAGCCCCACCGTATCGGGCAGGAACACGATCGGCGCTTCGAGGCCCTTGGCGCCGTGTACGGTCATGATGCGGACCTCGTCGCGCTGATGCTCGGCAAAGTCGCGCTTGACCTCGATATCGCCGGCAACCAGCCAGTGCAGAAACCCCTGCAGCGAGGGCACATGCTCGCGCTCGTAGGTGAGGGCGAGGGCGACGAATTCCTCGATCGGGTCTGCCGCCTCCGGGCCGAGCCGCTCGAGCATCGCCTGCCGGCCGCCCCGGGCGCCGAGAATATCGGCGTATAGCTCGTAGGGCGGGGCGAAATCGGCGCGGGCGAGAAGCTCCCGCAGCACCTCGACGATGCGGGTCAGCGCCGGGTCGCCGCCGGCCCGCCGCAGCAGCCGCGTCCACAGCGGCTGGTCGCCGCGATCGTAGGCGAGGGCGAAAAGCTGTTCCTCGGAAATGCCGAAAAGCGGGCCTTTGAGGACCACCGCCAAGGTTAGATTGTCTTCCGGCAGCAGCAGAAACTGGCCCAGCGCGACCAAATCCTTGACCGCGAGCTGCTCGGTCAGCTTCAGCCGGTCGGCGCCCGCGACCGGCACGTCGCGCTGCTTCAACGCGCGCAGCAGATCGTCGACGAACGCGTTGCGCCGCCGCACCAGCACCATGATATCGCCGGCCCGGATCGGCCGGTCGCGGGAATGAAGCCGCTCGCCGCTGCGCAGCCACCCGTCGATCGTCGCGGCGATGGCGCGGGCGAGCCGGGTGCGGGCTTCGGCAATGCGGCGAGCCGGGGTCGCGCCGGCCGCGGGCTCCTCCGCTTCTTCGGGAGCGGGCGGCGCCGCGGGCCACAACTCGACCGTGCCGGCCTGGCCGATGCGGGCGGCGATGTGGCGGATCGCGGTCGCGTCGGGCGCCACCCCGTCCGCCGCCGCCGGCTGCGCGAACACCGCGTCGACCGCGCGCAGCAGCGGCTCGGCGGCCCGGAACGAGATGTCGAGCGGTACGACCTTCCATTGCCGCTTCGCCGCGTTGACGCGCGCATCGAAATGCCGGCGCATGCGGGTAAAGGCGCGCGGGTCGGCGCGCTGAAAGCTGTAGATCGACTGCTTGGCGTCGCCGACCGCAAACACCGTGCGCAAGCGCCCCCGCGGATCCTCCCCGGCAAAGAATTCCTCGGCGAGGATCTGGACGATCTCCCATTGCTCGGGGTTGGTGTCCTGCGCTTCGTCGATCAGGATGTGGTCGAGCCCGCCATCGAGCTTGAACAGCACCCAGGGCGCGATGCCTTGTTTTCGCAGCAGCTCGAGCGCGGCCAGCACCAGGTCGTCGTAGTCGAGTTCGGCGTGGAGCCGCTTGCGCAGGGCATAGGCGTCGAGCAGCGCCTCAGCCAGCCGGATCAGCGCCACACTCGCATCGATAATGGTGATGCCGTTGCGTGCATCGACAAAGCGCTTGGCCCGCTCGCCCTCGATGCAAAGCACCGCCGCGATGTCGTCGCCGGCTTTCTTGCTGGTGCCGTCGGTGACGAGCCGCGCGCGGGGCTCGCGCTTTTCCGTGAGGAAGGCGGAGAGGTATTCGCCGAGCATCGCCTCGCGCCCCGCCGCGTCGGCGCACCAGGCGGCGATCGCGTCGCCGCGGTTCCGGTCCGTCTTCGACCCCTCGGCCAACGCGGCGCGCGCCCGGCGCAGACCGGCGATGTCGCCTCCGCTGCAGAAGCCGGCGATCAGCTCGGCCTCGGTCGCATTCGCGCGGAGGCCGAAGGCGGCTTCCATGCGCGCCCGCAGCGCCGCTTCGCCCTGCGACAACGCCGCGTCGAGCTTGCCGCGGTCCTTGGCCAGCGCCGCAATCAATTCGGCAAAGCGGGCGTCGTCGCTGAGATGCCGGGTGACCACCGCAAGCGCCGCGGCGAGAGCCGGGCGGGTTCCGCTGCGGGCCTCGGCGATGATCCGCGCCACGGCATCGGCGAGCGCTTCGGCAGCGCTGCGCTCGTCGATGACGGCAAATTCCGGCGGCACTCCGGCCTCCAGAGGAAATCGGTGCAGCAGCGACTGGCAGAAAGCGTGGATCGTCTCGATCTTCGCCCCGCCGGGCGTGTCGAGCACCCGGCTGAACAGCCGGCGCGCGGTGCGGATGCCCTCGCCGCCGGGATAGCGGCCGGTCAGGTTGACCAGCTCCTGCGACAACTGCCCGCCCGCCATCGTCGTCCATTTCGCGAGCCGGTCGTTGAGCCGGTTGGCCATCTCGGCTGCGGCGGCACGGGTAAAGGTCAGGCACAGGATGCGCGACGGGTCGGTGCCGTCGAGCATCAGGGTCAGCAGGCGGTCGGTCAGCACCTTGGTCTTGCCGGTGCCGGCCGAGGCGGCGACCCAGACCGACGCGCCCGGGTCGAGCGCCTCGCGCTGCCGGATACTGGCCGCCTCGGCGCCGATCATGGCTCGGCCTCGCTCTCGTCGAGGCGCTCGAGCTGCGCATAATCCGAATAGCGCGGCCGCCATCTGGCGAACGGCACCGGGCGGTACGGCATTGCCGGATCGTCGAACGCGGCGACGTATGCGGTGATTTCCGCCAGCACCTGCGCGATCAGGGCGGCCGGGTCGTCGCCGCCCATCGCCAGGCGCACGCCGGCCGGGTTGCCGCCGCCAAGCCGCCAGTGCTCGAGCGCCGCAACTGGCGCGGCGGCGCCGAAACCGCCAGCCTGGGCGATCGCGCCTTCAAGCGGCAATTGCACGGCGATCGCGGCCTCGATCTCCGGCTTCGTCGGCACCACGCCGGTCTTGTAGTCGATCACCACCAGCTCACCCGTCGCCAGCCGATCGATACGGTCCGCGGTGGCCTCGATGGTGAACGGCCCGCCGGGTGCCGCTATCACCAGGCTCCCTTTCCGCTCGCTGGCGCTGTCGACAAGGGCGCCGCGGCGGGCGCGCTCCTCGGCGGCAAACCAGCGGGCGATGCGCTCGAAGCGCGGCCACCAGAAGGCCCACGCCCCCGGTCGCGACAGCAGCGCGGCGAAATGGGTCCCGCCAAGCTCCAGCAAGGTCGCCTCGGCATGCGCCGGCAGGTCGCGCGGAAAGCAGTGGACAAAATCGGCCAGCGTCTTGTGGATGGCGGTGCCGAGATCGGCCCGGTCGGGATCGGCGTCGAGCGGGTCGAGCGCCCGCAGCCGCAGGATATGCTTGGCATAGATCGCGTAAGGATCGCGCCGCCAGGTCTCGATGTCGGTCACCGCCAGCCTGCGCGGCCGCGCGGCGAGCGGCGGCCGCGGCTCAGCGCGGGGCAGCGGGCTGCGCGCGTCGGGAAGATCCCGGGTCGC
>DASQGR010000223.1:0-19796 GCA_035632515.1 Allostellaceae bacterium
GGTCCTGCGAATGGGAATGGGCGGAAGCCGGAACGCTCCAACCCGGCGACGAAGTGCTGCTTCACAACCACCGCGCCGCGCCGGCCTGGGGCAACGCGGCGACGGCCGAGCGCGACCGGGCGGAAGGCTATCTGCTCGGTCTGCTGTTGGGTGACGGAACGCTGCGCAGCGACAAGGCGATCCTGTCGGTCTGGCCCGGGCAGCGCTGCGTCAACGGCGGTGACGAACGGCCGGGGGTTTCCGGGGTGATGGAGACCGCGCTTGCGGCCGCCGGTCGGCTTCCGCATCGCTCCGACTTTATCGGCTGGATCGAAGTCCCTGGCCGCGGCGAATATCGGCTCGCGCTTAGCGCGCTGCGAAAGCTGGCGCTCGACCACGGCATGCGCCCGCGCGCCAAGCATCTCACCCTGACAATCGAGCAGCGATCGAGCGCGTTCTGCGAAGCGTTTCTCGGCGGTCTTTTCGACGCGGACGGCAGCGTCCAGGGCAGCCAATCGAAAGGGGTCAGCATACGCTTGGCGCAAAGCAATCTGGATACGCTGACGGCAGTGCAGCGGATGCTGCTGCGCCTCGGTATCGTCAGTACGATTTACGCCGAGCGGCGTTCCGCTGGACACCGCGTTCTGCCGGATGGGCGCGGCGGCATGCGGCCATACCCGACCCGCGCCCAGCACGAGCTCGTGATCGCTGCCGACAACCTGTCGGTTTTTGCCGAGCGCATCGGGTTCGCCGATACCGACAAGGCGGCTCGTCTGAGCGCGACCCTCGCCGGTTACCGCCGTCAGCTCAACCGGGAACCATTCGTTGCAACCGTCCGGTCGATCGCCGATGCCGGCGAGGCCGATGTCTTCGATGCCGCGATCCCCTGCATCAATGCCTTCGATGCCAACGGCCTCTGGGCGCACAACTGCGGCGAGCAGCCATTGCCGCCCTATGGCGCGTGCCTCCTGGGCTCTGTCAACCTCGCCCGCTTTGTCGAGGAGCCGTTCACCCCGCAGGCGCGGCTCGACACCGCGGGGCTGGCCCGGCTGATCCCGGATGCCGTGCGGATGATGGACAACATCGTCGACATCTCGCGCTTTCCGCTGCCGCAGCAGCACGAGGAGGCGCAGCAGAAGCGGCGCATCGGGCTCGGCATTACCGGGCTGGCCGACGCGCTGATCCTCTGCGGGCTGCGCTACGGCTCGCGCGAGGCGGTGGCGGCTGCCGAAGCCTGGGTCCGACTGATCGAGCGCGAGGCTTATCTCGCCTCAGCCGCACTTGCCGCCGAGAAGGGTCCCTTCCCGCTTTACGACCGTGACAAATACCTCGCCGGCGAAACCATCGCCGGGCTCGACGAGGACGTCCGCGCGGCGATCGCCCGGCACGGCATTCGCAACGCGCTGCTGACCTCGGTCGCGCCGACGGGGACGATCTCGCTGTTCGCCGATAACGTCTCCTCGGGCATCGAGCCGGTGTTCAGCTTCCGCTACACTCGCAACGTGCTGATGCCGGACGGCTCGCGCCGCGAGGAGGAAGTCAGCGACTATGCCTATCGCCTGTTCTGTCGGTTGAAGGGCGAGACCGTGCCGCTCCCGGAATATTTCGTCGACGCGCAAAACCTGTCGCCCCAGGATCATCTGGTCATGCAGGCGGCGGTGCAGCGTCACATCGACAGCTCGATCTCGAAGACGATCAACCTGCCGGCCGACATCCCGTTCGAGCGGTTCAAGGACATCTATGCCCAGGCCTACGCGATGGGCTGCAAGGGCTGCACGACCTACCGGCCGAACGAGATCACCGGCGCGGTGCTCGAGGTTCGGTCAGAGGCAGCGCCTGCAGCCCACCCGCGACAGGCCGAGCTGCCGCTCCCGGCGCCCGCCCCGGCGGCGAAGCCGGCCGATGTCTACGAGGCTGGCGGCGTCGTCTATATGAGCCAGCCGCTGTCGCGGCCGGAATCGCTGCCCGGCCATACCTACAAGATCAACTGGCCGGAAAGCGAGCACGCGCTCTACATCACGATCAACGATGTGGTGCAGGACGGCCGCCGCCGCCCGTTCGAGATCTTCATCAACTCGAAGAACATGGAGCACTACGCCTGGACCGTGGCGCTGACGCGGATGATCAGCGCCGTGTTCCGCCGCGGCGGCGACGTGTCGTTTGTCGTCGAGGAGATGAAGGCGGTGTTCGACCCGCGCGGCGGCGCCTGGATGGAGGGCCGATACGTGCCCTCGCTCCTCGCCGCGATCGGTGATGTGATCGAGCGTCACATGATCGAGATCGGCTTCCTGCCGGGCCGTCATCGCGACGGCGAGGCGATGCACACCGCGCAGGTGGTCAACCTGACGCCGCCGTCTTCCGGCCGGCTTCCCGGTCCGCGCCTGCGGCAATGCCCGAAATGCGGCCAGGCCTCGCTGATCCGCAGCGAGAATTGCGACCAGTGCACGAGCTGCGACTATTCGAAATGCGGGTGATCCTGGAACCGAAAAGGTCTCGACGAGGAAGAATTTCTCGAAAATCGAAAGGCTTCTTGAGAAAATCTACGTTCGTTGGTCTCTCGCGGCTGGGCGGAGTCCTAACGCCGCAAGCTCATTCTTGTTGAGCAGCTCGGCCGCCGTCTTCGCCACGGCTTTGTCGACCGGCGGCGGGCCGAGTTCGATCCCTTTGCCGAGTATCTTGACCGCGGTGCGGATCGCCGCGACCCGGGCGAACCATTTGTGCTCGCCGGCGACGACATGCCAGCGCGCCCGCTTGATCGAGGTATGTTCGAACATCTCATCCATCGCCGCGATGTAGGCACGTCGGCTCGCGTAATTGCGAATGTCGTCGCCTTCGATCTTCCAGTGCTTCAGCGGGTCGGCGATGCGCTCGGCCAATCGCTTCAGCTGCTCGCCGGCCGAAACGTGGAGGAAGATCTTGACCAGGCGGACTCCGTCATCGATCAGCATCCCCTCGAATTCATTGATCTCGCGATAGGCTCGCCGCCACTCGTCCCGGGCAATCAGCCCCTCGACCCGCTCGACCAGCACCCGGCCGTACCAGCTCCGGTCGAACACGGCGATATGGCCTGGCGGCGGCAGCTTTTCCCAAAACCGCCAGAGATAGTGGCGCCCCTGCTCGTCCGGGCTCGGCTTGCCGATCGCCCAGACCCGCATCCAGCGGGGGTCGAGTTGCGCGGTCAAACGCTGGATCGTCCCGCCTTTGCCCCCGGCGTCCCAGCCCTCGAACACGATGATCCCGCGCCGGCCACTGACGCGAAAGGCCTGCTCGACTTCGAGCATAGCGATCTGCGCGGCGGCGAGCGCGCGCTTGTAAGCTGCCTCGTCGCGGAGTTGGCGGCCGAGGTCGAGCCCGGCGAGGGTGAAGCCGGGCGTGGCCTTGACCGCATCCGCCATCGGCGTCAGCTCGGCAGCTGATCCCCGTCGGGCGGCACCGCGACCTCGAAGGCGTTGGTCACGCCCGACAGCACCGTGAAGTAATGTGCGACCGTGATCAGCTCCACCATCCACTGCGCACCGTATTTGGTGCACAGGCGGTTGAAGATCGGATAGTCGACCCGGTTCGTACGCACCAGCTGGCGGGTCAGATTGACGACGTCGCGCTCGTCGTCGGGAAAACCCGACACATCGCCGTTGGCGCGCAAGAGGTCGATCGTCTTGTCGTCCATCCCGGCGCGTTTGGCGGCGCCGACCTGGGCCGACCAGACATAGGCCGACTCGCACTCGCGCACCGCGGCCAGGATCGCATGCGAGCGCAGCCGGCCTTCCACGATGCAGTCTTCGCGGTTGAACTTGACCATTCCGAGCATCCGCTCGGCGAGCTTCGGGCTGTGCAGCAGCACGCTGAACGGCCCGCGGATGCGGCCGAAGACTCCCAGTACGTCCTCGGCCACGTTCTGATGCTCGGCGGGGACTTGGCTTTTGTCGCTGATCGGCGTCACTCTCGGCATCGATCCCTCCCTGTTTCAGCCTCCTCAACCGTCATGGCCGGACTCGGTCCGCCATCTCGATTGCCCCGCCAAGCCCGGGGAAAACGGTGAAGTCCCTAGACGCCCGGATAGGGCTTGCCCCAATCGTCGAGATAGACCACTTCGCTCAGCGGGCCGCGGCCGAGCGGGCCGAAATTGCCCATGGGCCAGCCGATCGGCAGGATCGCATAGGACATGTAGCCCGCCGGAAGGCCCATCGCGGCGTCGCATTCCTTGCCGTAGCCGGTGTGCCGGGTGGTCAGGGTCGAGCCGAGGCCGAGCGCGCGGGCCGCGAGCAGCATGTTCTGTACCGCCGGGTAGATCGACGAGCCGGCCGTGCGGTTGGGGTTCTCGCCTTCGAGGCAGGCGACGATCCAGACCGGCGCTTCGTGGTAATGGTCGGTCAGATATTCGACCGCCGCATGCTGGCGCTTGAAGGAATCGGGGTTGGAGCCGGGCGGCGGGGCGCTGGCGGCATAACGCGGCCCAACGACCTCGTCGAACAGTTTCTTATAATAGACCTGCACTGCCTTCTTTTTCGCGGGGTCCTTCAAGACGAGAAACTTCCAGCGTTGGGTATTGCCGCCGCTCGCCGCGGCCTGGCCGGCACGCAGAATCTTGACGATCAGCTCATCGGGCACCGGATCGGGCTTCAGCCGCCGCATCGCCCGCATCGTATGCATGACATCGAAGACATCGGTGCTCAGGGGAACGTTGTGCGGCAAAGTCTTCCTCCTCTGGCCGGTTGCGCGCAGACCGCGCTGATGGTCTCTGGTGCGACTGTAGAGTAATTTCCGGCAACCCGACAAACCGAGATTTTCCCATGCCCTATGCCCATCCCGAAGCGCTGGTCAGCACCGAGTGGCTCGCCGCCCATCTGGCCGACCCGCATGTCCGCATCCTCGACTCGTCGTTCAAGCAGCCGGGCATTACCCCGACCGCCCGCGCCGATTACGACGCCGGGCACATCCCGGGCGCGGTGTTTTTCGATATCGACGACGTCGCCGAGCCTGGGACGAGCCTGCCGCACATGATCCCCTCCGCCGAGCGCTTTGCCGAAAAGATGGTCGAGCGCGGCATTGGCGACGACGACCGGGTGATCGTCTACGACGCCCACGGGCTCTCCTCGGCCGGTCGCGCGTGGTGGATGCTGCGGCTGTTCGGGCATGAGAATGTCGCGCTGCTCGACGGCGGCTTGCCAAAATGGCAGGCAGAGGGCCGGCCGCTCGACACCAAGACGCCCGCAATCCCGCCGCGCCGCTTCACCGCGCGATTCGATCCGGCGCTGGTGCGCGACAAGGCGGCGGTGATCGCCGATGTCGCGAGCCGGGGCGAGCAGATCGTCGACGCCCGGGCCGCCGGCCGCTTTGACGGCACCGCCGAGGAAACCTGGCCCGGCCGCCGCCGTGGCCATATTCCGGGGAGCCGCAACCTGCCGTTCGACCAGGTCACCGACGCGAAAACCAGGCAGCTCAAAAGCGCCGACGAACTGGCAAGGCTGTTCGCCGACGCCGGCGTGGCGCTCGACCGCCCGGTCGTGACCAGTTGCGGCTCCGGGGTCACGGCTTGCGCGCTGGCCTTTGCCCTCTATCTGGTCGGGCATGAGCGCGCGGCGATCTATGACGGCTCATGGTCGGAATGGGGCCTTCCCGACGGCCCGCCGATTGCAACCGGGCCGGCGACGTGATTTACCCCGTGGCCGGGTCGGTCCCGCTGGCTCGGATGCCGGGTCAAGCTCGGGGATGCCGGAAGTTGAGCCGATGACCTTGATCGACGACGTCGTCACCTATCTCGAAATGTTCGAGCGGCCGCCTGCGCGCCCTTCGCCGGCGCCCAGCGGCAAGCTCGCGCTGATGCGGGCGGAAGCCTGCTCGGTATCGTTCTACCGCTATCTGTACGAGACGGTCGGCACGCCGTGGCTGTGGTTCGAGCGGCGGCTGGTGAGCGACGACGCCCTAGCCGCCGAGATTGGCAAGCCGACCACCGAAATCTTCGTTCTGTATGCCGGCGGCGTTCCCGCCGGATATTTCGAGCTCGATGCCGCGGACCCGCGCGAAACCGAGCTGTGCTATTTCGGGCTCGTCCCGGGTTTTATCGGTCGCCGCCTCGGTCCGTTCCTGCTCAATGCAGCGATCGAACAGGCGTGGTCGCGCCCGATCGAGCGGTTTTGGGTGCATACCTGCACCTTCGACCACCCGCGGGCGCTCCCACTATACCAGCGCGCCGGGTTTATCGTTTACGCCCAGCGCAAAGTCTCATTCATCGACCCGCGCGAGCGCGGCATCCTGCCGCGTTCGCTCAGGCATCCGCGTCTGCCGCCCCTCGACGAGGCGTGACGCCGCGCCGTTAATACCCGTCGCTGTAATAGGGCGTCGGACCGTAATAGTAACCCGGCGCGTAGTGATAGACCGGCGGTGGCGGCGGATAGTAGCCGTACCCGTAGACCGGGCCGCCAATACCGATGCCAACGCCACCCAGGTCAACGCCGATAAACGCCTTCGCTGGGGTCAATGGAACCGCGACGGCAGCCAGACTTAACGCGCCTACCGCAGCAGCACCAAACCAATGAAACTTACGATTTCTTGTATTCGTCGACATGGATACCTCCATGTGTTCCCGAGCTTCCTACGCTCTCCTAGACAACATCGTCTTTAGGGGGCAGTTCCTAAAATTTTTTCTTATCGGCTGGCGTCGATACGGGGAAGCCTCAATGCGCCAGGATCTGGCTGAGGAACAGCTTGGTCCGCTCGTTCTGCGGATTGGCAAAGAAATCCCGGGGTGGCGCCCGCTCGACCACCTCCCCGCGATCCATGAACACCATCATGTCGGCGACGGTGCGCGCGAAACCCATCTCCTGGGTGACGCAGACCATCGTCATCCCCTCATCCGCCAGGCCGCCCATGACGTCGAGCACTTCCTTGATCATCTCGGGATCGAGGGCCGAAGTCGGCTCGTCGAACAGCATGATGGCCGGCTTCATGCACAGCGAGCGGGCGATGGCGACGCGCTGCTGCTGGCCGCCGGATAGCTGGCCGGGATATTTGTCGGCCTGCTCCGGTATGCGCACCCGTTCGAGGTAGTAGCGGGCGGTCTCCTCGGCTTCCTTTTTTGGCAATTTGCGCACCCAGATCGGCGCCAGGGTCAGGTTCTGCAGGACCGTCAGGTGGGGAAACAGGTTGAACTGCTGGAAAACCATGCCGACCTCGCGGCGGATCGCCTCGATGTTCTTGAGGTCCGAAGTCAATTCGATGCCGGCGATGGTGATGCGCCCCTGCTGATGCTCTTCCAGCCGATTGATGCAGCGGATCATCGTCGACTTACCCGACCCGGAGGGGCCGCAGACGACAAACTTCTCGCCCTTGCCGACAGACAGGTTGATGTCTTTCAGCACATGGAAATCACCGAACCATTTGTGGACGCCTTGCAGCTCGATCACCGCCGTGGCCGCATCGCTCATCGCCGCGTCCCCCGGTTGAATTCTCGTTCGAGCATCTGGCTGTAACGCGACATGAAAAAACAAAAACAAAAGTAAATCGATGCGATGACAGTGTAATCCTCGATATAGAAGCCCTGCCAGTTGACGTCGCTGAGCGCGGCTTCGGCGGTGCCGAGCAGGTCGAAGAGGCTGATGATGATCACCAGCGTCGTGTCCTTGAAAATGCCGATAAAGGTGTTGACCAGCGGCGGGATCACCAGCGCCAACGCCTGCGGCAGGACGATCAGCCGCGTGCGCTGCCAGTAGCGCAGGCCGAGCGCCTCCGCCGCCTCGGTTTGGCTGTGCGGGATCGCCTGCAGCCCGCCGCGGATCACCTCGGCGAGATAGGCTGCGGCAAACAGGATGAAGGCGATCTGTGCCCGCAGCAGCTTGTCGACCGTCATCCCGGTCGGCAGGAATAGCGGCAGCATCAGCGACGCCATGAACAGGAAGGTGATCAGCGGCACGCCGCGGATCAGCTCGATATAGCCGACGCAGATCGCCCGCACCGCCGGCAAGCGCGAGCGCCGGCCCAGCGCCAGCAGGATCGCCAGCGGGAACGCGAAGACCATGCCGACGATGGCGATGATCAGGGTCAGCGGCAGCCCGCTCCACAGCCGCGTCTCGACCGTGCCGAGGCCAAGGATTCCGCCGTGCATCAACAGGTAGACGGCGGCAAGCCCCGCTACCCACAGCACCGCCAGCCGCCCTCCCCAGGTGCGCCGGGCGCACGCGGCGAGGATCATCAGCAGGAAAATCACGACGACAACGACCGGCCGCCATAATTCTTCCGTGGGGAAGAAGCCGAACAGGATAAAGCGGAACTTCTCGCCGATGAACGCCCAGCACGCCCCGCCGCCGTGACAGGCCGCGCCGTTGGGCGCCTCCCAGATCGCGTCGATCACCGCCCAGCGGATCATCGGCCGGAGAGCGACGACCAGCAACACGACGCACAGCAGCGTCAGAATCGAGTTGAAGACGCTGCTGAACAGATTGGCGCGCAGCCAGCCGACAATCCGCACGACGCCTGTCGGCGATCGTCGGGTCGGCGCCGGCAATTCGTTGGCGATGTCGGTCACGCGCTAACGCTCCACCAGCGCGACGGCGCGGTTGTAGAGGTTCATCGCGGCCGAAATGGTCAGGCTGATCACCAAATAGACCGCCATGATCAAGGCGATCCCTTCGACCGCCTGCCCGGTCTGGTTCATCGTCGTGTTGGCAACCGATACCAGGTCCGGGTAGCCGATGATGACCGCAAGCGAGCTGTTCTTGGTAAGGCTCAGATATTGGCTGGTGACCGGCGGAATGATGACCCGCAGCGCCTGCGGCAGCACGATCAAGCGCATCCGCTGGCCGGATTTGAGCCCGAGCGCCATCGCCGCCTCGCTCTGGCCCCAGCTGACCGCGAGGATGCCCGCGCGGACGATCTCGGTGATAAAGGTGCCAGTGTAGATCACCAGCCCCAACAAGAGGGCCGTGAATTCCGGCGACACCGCACCGCCGCCGCTGAAGTTGAAACCCTTGAGCTGTGGCACATCAAGCGTCAGCGGCGCTCCCGCGGCGAGAAACGCCAGCAGCGGCAGTGCGACGATCAGCCCCAGGCCGATCCAGCCGGTCGGAAGCTGTTGACCGGTGGCGGCTTGCCGCCGCTTCGCCCAGCGGCCGAGGCCGACCGCCAGCACAATGCCGGCGAGAAACGCCAGGCCGATCCATCCGTTGGCCGGGTTTGCCTGCGCCACGGGAAAGACGACGCCGCGATTGCTGACAAAGACATCGGGCAGAATCTGCCAGGCCGCGCGCGGGCCCGGCGCCATCCTGTTCAACAGGCCCCACCAGAAAAACAGCTGCAGGGCGAGCGGGATATTGCGGAAAATCTCGACATAGGCCTGCGCCAGCTTGCGCACGAGCCAGTTGCTCGACAGCCGCGCCAGCCCCATCAGGGTGCCGAGAATCGTGGCCAGCACGATGCCGAGCGCGGCGACGTAAAGCGTATTGGTCAGCCCGACGAGAAAGGCGCGGGCATAGGTGTCCGCCGGAGAATAGGCGATCAGCGACTCGCCGATGCCGAACGCGGCCTCGCGGTGGAGAAACCCGAACCCGGTGGCGATATTCTGCCGCCCGATATTGACCATCGTGTTGTGCACGAGGAAGACGGCAAAGCCGACGACCGCTGCGACGAACCCGATCTGATAGACGACCCCGCGAAGCCTCGGGTCGCGCCAGGGCCGCGGTCGGGCCGGCGTGGTGCTGAGCGACGCCTCTTCGCTCGTCATGGCACCGCGCGCCACCTCTGCCGCGACGGGGCCTCAGCGGATCGGCATCGCGTATTGCAGGCCGCCCTTGGTCCACAACGCGTTGAGGCCGCGATCGAGCTTTAGCGGCGAGCCGGCGCCGAGATGGCGATCGAAGATCTCGCCGTAATTGCCGAGCGCCTTGATCTCGTTATAGGCCCATTTCTCGTCGAGCCCGAGCGCCTTGCCCATGCCGGGAGTCACCCCCAGCATCCGCTTGATGTCGGGGTCGTCGCTTTTCAGCATGTCGTCGACATTCGCCTTGGTGATCCCCTTTTCCTCCGCGAGGATCAGGGTGTAGATGGCCCAGTCGACGACATCGTGCCACTGGTCGTCGCCGTGACGGACGACCGGGGCGAGCGGCTCCTTCGAAATCCGCTCGGGCAGGATCACATAGTCGTCGGGGTTGCTGGCGCGGCCGACGCGGATCGCCGCCAGGGCGGAGGAATCGGTGGTGAACGCATCGCAGCGACCGCTGAAGAAGGCGGCGACCGCCTCGTCGATCTTCTCGATGACGACCGGCTTGAACTCCATCTTGTTGGAGCGGAAGTAGTCGGCCATGTTGAGCTCGGTCGTGGTGCCGGGCTGCACGCAGATGGTCGCGCCGTTCAGCTCCTTGGCGCTTTTGACGTTGAGCTTCTTGGCCACCATAAAGCCCTGGCCGTCATAGAACACGACAGGGGCGAAATTGAGCCCGAGATCGGTGTCGCGGGTCAGGGTCCAGGTCGTGTTGTTGGACAGGATATCGACCTCGCCCGATTGCAGCGCGGTGAAGCGCTGCTGCGTGGTCAGCGGCACATATTTGACCTTGCCGGGATCGCCGAACAGCGCCGCCGAGATCGCCTTGCAGATATCGACGTTGAAGCCGCTGTAGACGCCCTGGCTGTCGGGCTGGGCAAAGCCGGCGACGCCGGTTTGCACCCCGCAGCTGAACATCCCGGCCTGCTTGATCTTGTCGAGCGTCGGCCCGGCCCAGGCCGGTCCGGCCAGTACGGTCGCACCGGCCAGCGCCACCGCCGCGGCGAAACGGGTCCATTGCGTCTTCGTGGAAGTGCGCACCGATGCCTCCTCTAAAAGCCGCCCTTTTTTCGCGCGGCCATCGCCCTACGCGATTTTCGCCGACGCTAGCATAGGGTCCCCGCCGAACCCAAGGCTGCGTCAGCTTCCGGCCTGCATGTCGGCGATAATGCGCGCCGCGGCCGCAGCCGGGTCGTCGGCTTGCACGATCGGCCGGCCGATGACGAGATAATCGGCGCCGTCCGCAATTGCCTGGGCCGGGGTTCCGGAACGCTTGTGGTCGTCGAGCGCGGTGCCGGCGAGGCGCACTCCCGGGGTGACGACGTAGAGCCTGTCGGCATCGAGGCGGCGGCGAATTTCATTGGGGTTGTCCTGCGGGCTGGCGATGATGCCGTCGACGCCCCAGCCGAGCGCCAACCGCGCGCGTGCCTCGATCAGTTCGGCAACGCTGCCGGCATGGCCCAATTCGCGCAGTCCCCGCTCGTTGAGGCTGGTCAGCGCCGGCACCACCAGCAGCTTCAACCCCGACTGGCCCCGGCCCTCGACCGCGGCGCGGATGATGTCGCCGTCGCCGTGCACGGTAACAAAGCTCACCCCCCGCTCGGCGACCCGCTCGATCCCGCGCTTCACGGTTTCGCCGATATCGAACATCTTGGCGTCGAGAAAGACGTTCCAGCCCTTGGCCAGCAGCTCGTCGAGGAATGCCTCGAAGCCGGGCGCGAAGATCAGCCACAGTCCGAGCTTGTAGAAGGTCACCGTCCCCTGGAGCTTGGCGACGGTTGTGCGCGCCTCGGCGACGCTCGGCACGTCGAGCGCGACGATCAGCCGGTCTTCCATACGCGCGGGTAGCCGCCGGCCGGGCCGGTTCTTTGCTGGCATTGGCACTGTCCTTAATGGATGGTCGCGCGCCACGATCGGGAGAGTCCGGCCCCGCGTCAAGCGGCCTTGGAAACAGGCCGCCGGCGCGGCAGGATGGAGAACCAGCGCGCAGGAGGCCCGCCATGCCCAAACAGCAGATTCGTTCCGACAAGCTGCGCCAGCCGAGCGGGGTCTTTTCCCATGCCACGGCGGTCGAGGCGCGCGGCCGGCTGGTGTTCATCTCGGGGATGACCGCGCGGCGCGCCGACGGCTCGATCGCCGGGGTCGGCGACATCGAAGCGCAGACCCGGCAAGTCTGCGAAAACATCAAGGCCGCCGTCGAGGCGGCTGGCGGCACGATGGACGATATCTGCCGGGTCGACGTTTACATTCGCAACATGGAGCAGTTCGACGCGATCCATAAGGTGCGGCGCGAGTATTTCCGCGAGCCGCTGCCCGCTTCGACGATGGTCGAGGTGGTCAAAATGACCCATCCCGACTACCTGATCGAGATCAACGCGATCGCGGTCATTCCATAGCCGGGAGCGCGCTACTAGCTGGCAAACGGGTTGACCACCTGTAGCCTCCCCTCGAACACCATCCCGTCCTGCATGTCCTCCGACCACAGGATGTCGCAATCGGCGTCAAGCGCAGCGGAGGCAATCATCGCGTCCCAGGTCGCCAGGCCATACCGCTCGGCCAAGGCAAGGCCGGTCTCGTGGACGGCGATTGTTATCGGGCGAACCGACGTCAGGGCGCAGATCGATGATAGGAATTCGCGTAACTCCGACCATGCCATGCCCATTTTGCGCCGAGCGACATTTGTTATCTCGTTGAGCACCTGAACGTTAATCATCCCGCCGCCGGCGATCAGTTCCTCAGCTCTGTCTGCCTTGGCCGAGTCGCTTGATGCCGTGTACAGCAACACGTTGGTGTCGAAGAAACTACCGGGCATTCGCCTCGTCCCGATCGAACTTGAAATCGGCGGGTAGGCGACCGCGAAACGCCCGCAACCGTTTCAACAGTTCGTCGCGCCCGGGTTTGCGTGCGATGCCAAAATGCCGCATGTCAGCAATGTGAACCTCGACTTCGTCGCCTTCCTTCAGCGCCAGCGCCTCGACAACAGCGGCGGGGATCCGGACGGCGAGACTATTGCCCCATTTTGCGACCTGCATCTGGAACCTCGTAGATATACATGTGATTATACGTATATCTCTCCGGACGGACTAACAAGCGGCTCGGCGCGATCTGGTTGCAATTGGCCGGTCCCGCCGACACAGTGAGCCCACCAACCGAAGGACGACGACACCCATGGAAATGCATGGCGAGCTGCGCATCCGGGCGCCGCGGGAGGCGGTCTGGAAAAAGCTCAACGACCCGGAAACGCTGAAGACCTGCATTCCGGGATGCGAGAGCGTCGAGAAGATCTCCGACACGGAGTTCACCGCCAAAGTCGTCGCCCGGGTCGGGCCGGTAAAAGCGAGCTTTTCCGGCAAGGTCACGCTCACCGACATCGTCGCCCCGTCGGGCTACACCATCACCGGCGAAGGCACCGGCGGGGTGGCCGGTTTTGCCAAGGGCAGCGCCAAGGTCGCGCTCGACGATGCCGATGGCGAAACCGTGCTGCGCTACGGCGTCCAGGCGCAGGTCGGCGGCAAATTGGCGCAGATCGGCTCGCGGCTGATCGATGCGACGTCGCGCAAGATGGCGGACGAATTCTTCGGCCGGTTTGTCGGGGTGATGAGCCCGTCAGCCGCCGGCACGCCAGCGTCATAACCTTCTGTATATAACGAGATTATCGCATCTCTGGCGCCCTTGACCCGGCGCCGACGGCGCAGGAAACTCGGCCGACGACCGGGACGTCCGGCGCGGTTCTTACGTTCCGGCGCGCGACAAGGGAGGGTTGCATGCAGACATCGGTGAGCCTCACCGTAAACGGCAAGCCGGTGACGGCGACGGTCGAGGGACGCACCCTCCTGGTGCAGCTCCTGCGCGAAACGCTGGGCCTCACCGGCACTCATGTCGGCTGCGACACCAGCCAGTGCGGCGCCTGCGTCGTGCATGTCGATGGCGAGGCAGTGAAGTCGTGCACCCTGCTTGCCGTCCAGGCCGCGGGCCGCAGCGTCAAGACGATCGAGGATGTCGCCGACGGCGATACGCTGCACCCGATGCAGGAGGCCTTCCGCGACAACCACGCGCTGCAATGCGGCTTCTGCACGCCGGGCATGATCATGAGCGCGCTCGATCTGGTGAAGAACAACCCCGAGCCCACCGACCGCGAAATCCGCGAGTATCTCGAAGGCAATTTCTGTCGCTGCACCGGCTACCACAACATCGTGCTGGCGATCAAAGCGGGGGCTGCCGCGATGCGAGGAGCCAAGGCGGCGGCGGAGTAGCGGCCATGGCCGAGACCGGAACCCCGGCCATTGGGCAGCCCGTCAGGCGGCGCGAGGATTTTCGCTTCCTGACCGGACAGGGCACCTATACCGACGACATCAACCGGCCGGGCCAGCTCTACGCCTATATCCTGCGCAGCCCGCACGCCAATGCGCGGATTGCCGGCCTTGATACCGGCGCCGCGGCGAGTGCCGCGGGGGTAGCCGCCGTCTACACCGGCAAGGACATGGCGGCCGACGGGATCGGCGGCCTGCCCTGCGGCTGGCAGATCCATTCGAAGGACGGCTCGCCGATGCACGAGCCGGCGCATCCGGTGATCGCCGTCGACCGGGTCCGGCATGTCGGCGACCAGGTCGCGGTGGTGATCGCCGACACGCTCGTCCATGCGCGCGATGCGGCCGAACTGATCCGCATCGACTATGTTGTCGAGCCGGCGACAGCCGACGCCTCCGAGGCACTGAAGCCCGGCGCGCCGCTGGTGTGGCCGGAGGTGCCGGGCAACCTCTGCTATGACTGGCACCTGGGCGACCCGGCAGCGACCGACGCGGCGATGGCCAAGGCGGCTCGGGTGGTCAGGCTCGACCTCACCAACAACCGTCTCGTGCCCAACGCGATGGAGCCGCGCGCGGCGATCGGGGATTTCGACCGCGCGACCAATGAGTTCACGCTGTTTACGACGAGCCAGAATCCGCATGTGATCCGGCTGTTGATGGGCGCCTTCGTGCTGCACATCCCGGAGGCGCGGCTGCGGGTGGTCGCTCCCGATGTCGGCGGCGGCTTCGGCTCGAAGATCTATCATTACGCGGAAGAGGCGATCGTCACCTGGGCCGCCGGCAAGCTCAAGAAGCCGGTCAAGTGGACCGCCGATCGGAGCGAAAGCTTCATGTCGGACGCGCATGGACGCGACCACGCCACCCATGTCGAACTGGGGGTCGATGGGGAGGGCAAGTTCGTCGCGCTGAAGGTGTCGACGATCGCCAATATGGGCGCCTATCTCTCGACCTTTGCGACCTGCGTCCCGACCTACCTGTATGGCACGCTGCTCGCCGGCACCTACACGACCCCGGTGATCTACGTCGAAACCAAGGCGGTATTCACCCACACCGTTCCGGTTGACGCCTATCGCGGCGCCGGGCGGCCGGAGGCGACATATCTCCTGGAGCGCATCGTCGATCTCGCCGCCGACGAGCTCGGCATCGATCCGGCCGACCTGCGCCGCAAGAACTTCATTCCGGCCGACGCCTTTCCCTACCAGACCCCGGTGGCGCTGCAATACGACAGCGGCAACTACCAGGCCACGCTCGATCTCGCGACCAAGGCAGCCGACTACGCCGGCTTCGAAACGCGGCGCCAGGAGGCGGCGGGGCGCGGCAAGCTGCGCGGCATCGGCATCGCGACCTACATCGAAGCCTGCGGCATCGCGCCCTCGGCTGTGGTCGGCTCGCTCGGCGCGCGCGCCGGGCTCTTCGAGTCGGCCGCGGTGCGCGTCCACCCGACCGGCAGCGTGACGATCCTCACCGGGTCGCACAGCCACGGCCAGGGGCACGAAACCACCTTTGCCCAGCTGGTCGCCGATGGGCTCGGCGTACCGATGGAATCGATCGAGATCGTCCACGGCGATACCGCCAAGATTCCCTATGGCATGGGCACTTACGGCTCGCGCTCACTGGCGGTCGGCGGCACCGCGATCGTCAAGGCGATGGACAAGATCATCGCCAAGGGCAAGAAGATCGCCGCTCACCTGCTCGAGGCGGCGGAGGCCGATATCGAGTTCAAGGACGGCAATTTCAGCGTCGCCGGCACCGACCGCTCGAAATCCATCGGCGAGGTCGCGCTGACCGCCTACGTCCCGCATAATTTCCCGCACGACGAGCTGGAGCCGGGTCTGGACGAGACCGCTTTCTACGACCCCAAGAACTTCACCTACCCGTCGGGCGCCTATATTGCCGAGGTCGAGATCGATCCCGATACCGGCCGGGTGGAGATCGTCAACTTCAACGCGAGCGACGATTTCGGCCGCATCATCAATCCGATGATCGTGGCCGGCCAGGTGCATGGCGGCTTGGCGCAGGGCATCGGCCAGGCGCTGCTCGAGCGCTGTGTTTACGATAAGACGTCCGGGCAGCTGCTGACCGGGTCCTACATGGACTACACGATGCCGCGGGCCGACGATCTGCCGGCTTTCGCGCTGTCCACGCACGCGACCTTGTGCGCGCACAACCCGCTCGGCGTCAAAGGCTGCGGCGAGGCCGGAGCGATCGGTGCGCCGGCGGCGATCTCCAACGCCATTGTCGATGCGCTGAAGCCGCTCGGCGTGCGGCATGTCGAAATGCCCGTCACCCCGGAAAAACTGTGGCGCGTCATCCAGCAGCACAAAACCTCGCTGGCTGCGGAATAGGGAGAGGCCCGATGTACGAATTCACCTATCACAAGCCGGCGAGCCTCGACGACGCGGCGAAGCTGCTCGCCAATGACGAGGCCAAGCTGGTCGCCGGCGGCATGACCCTGGTGCCGACCTTGAAGCAGCGCCTCGCCAATCCGTCCGACCTGGTCGACCTCGCCGCGATCGGCACGTTAAAGGGCATCAAGGAAGAAGGCGGCGGCCTCACCATCGGGGCGATGACCCGTCACGCCGAGGTGCAGCGCTCGGCCGACGTCAAGCGTGTGATCCCGGCCCTGGCCGCGCTTGCCGGAATGATCGGCGACCCCGCGGTGCGCAATCGCGGCACGATCGGCGGCTCGATCTCGAACAACGATCCCGCCGCCGATTATCCGGCGGCGCTGGTCGGGCTCGGTGCGACCGTGGTCACCACGAAGCGGGAGATCGGTGCGGAGGATTTCTTCACCGGCCTGTTCGAGACCGCACTCGCCCAGGACGAGATCGTCACCGCGGTCAAGTTCCCCAAGCCGCAGGCAGCGGCGTATCAGAAGTTCAAGAACCCGGCGTCGCGCTATGCCATCGTCGGTGTCTTCGTCGCCCGCACCCCCGGCGGCGTGCGGGTCGCGGTGACCGGCGCCGGCCCTTGTGTTTTCCGCGTGCCGGAGATGGAAGCGGCGCTGGGCAAGTCGTTCGGCGCCGACGCGATCAAGGATATCGCCATCCCCGATGACGGATTGAACTCCGACATCCACGCCAGCGCCGAATATCGCGCGCATCTGGTCAACGTGATGGCCCGCCGCGCTGTCGCGAGCTGCGCCTGAGCTGAGCGGCGCCGAGACGGATCGGCGACGGCAAAGCCGCAATCGGCGGTCGCGACAGGGGGCGCGCGGCGCGTCACTTCAGCGCCTCGGCAACTCCGGTAGACACACCGATGTAGCGCGCGGCTTGACGAGGCATTACAACATGCGCTTGCGATCCCCTCCGCGCAGGACGGGGATTTTTGTTGCAAACCGGATCACATGGCGCAGGCCAAGAATCCCTCCCTCCCCGCTTCGGTCGCCGATACGCTGGCGATGCTCGGCAGCGCCGATTATGTCGCCGACCGCAGCCTGGCGACCGCCGTGCATCTGGCACTGCACCTGAAGCGGCCGTTGTTTCTCGAAGGCGAGGCCGGGGTCGGCAAGACCGAAATTGCCAAGGTGCTGGCGACCGCGCTCAAGCGAAGGCTGATCCGCTTGCAATGCTATGAGGGGCTCGACGTCTCCTCGGCAGTGTACGAGTGGGACTATGCCCGGCAAATGATCGAAATCCGTCTCGCCGAGGCTGGCGACCGGGATCGCGACGAGATCGAAGGCGCAATTTTTTCCGACCGCTTCCTGATAAAGCGCCCGCTGCTGCAAGCGCTGGAGCCGGAGATCGAAGGCCCGCCGGTTCTGCTGATCGACGAACTCGACCGCACCGACGAACCGTTCGAAGCTTACCTGCTGGAACTGCTCTCCGACTTCCAGGTGACGATCCCCGAGATCGGCACGATCCGCGCCGAGCACCCGCCGATCGTCGTCATCACCTCGAACCGCACCCGCGAAATCCACGACGCCTTGAAGCGGCGCTGCTTCTACTACTGGGTCGATTACCCCAATGCCGAGCGCGAGCTCGAAATCCTGAAGCGCAAGGCGCCGGGCGCCGCGCCAGAGCTGTCGCGGGCGGTCGTCGGCTTTGTGCAGAATCTGCGCAAGATGGACCTGTTCAAGCTGCCCGGCATCGCCGAGACGATCGACTGGACCGAGGCGCTGATGCAGCTCGACGTGCTCGAGCTGACCCCGAACGCGGTCAACGACACGCTCGGCGTGCTGCTCAAATACCAGGACGACATCGCCCGCATCCAGGGCAGCGAGGCGGCGCGGCTGCTCGATCAGGTCAAGGCCGAGATCGCCGCCGCCCCGCGCGAGGTGTAAGGTTTTGGGCGCGTGACCCCTTTTGCCCGGGATCGTTTCCCCGCTCCGTTCCTCGCTATGACGGCCCTTTCTTTGGCCGGTGCGAGCGAAGCGGAGCAATCTTGCGGAGGCTGAGCCTTGGCCGCTTCAGCCGCTCCGGCTGAGGGTCGTCTCGTTGCCAATCTGATGCATTTCGCGCGAACCCTGCGCGCCGCCGGGCTGCCGGTGGGCCCGGGCAAGGTCATCGACGCGGTTGCGGCGGTGCGGACGGTCGGTATCACCAACCGCGCCGATTTTTACTGGACCCTGCACGCGGTCTTCGTCAACCGGCCGGATCAGCGACCGTTGTTCGATCAGGCATTCCACGTTTTCTGGCGCAATCCCGAGCTGCTCAAGAAGATGATGTCGCTGGTGCTGCCGGAGATGAGCCTCGACCTGCCGCAGGACGAAAACGCCGAGATGCTGCGCCGCCTCGCCGAGGCGCTGCACCCGAACCCGGAGTCGCGCGAAACCGGCGAAACCGAGATCGAATTCGACGCGGCGATGACCTTCTCGGATCGCGAGCAGCTCCAGAAGATGGATTTCGAGAAGATGTCGCTCGACGAGCTCGCCCAGGCGAAATCGGCGATCGCCCGGCTCCATCTCCCGGTGCTCGACCGGCCGACCCGCCGCTTTGCCCCCGATCCGTATGGAGCCCGCGCGGATATGCGCGCGACGTTGCGGGCGGCTCTCCGGTCGGGCGGCATCATCGAGCTCAAGCGCAAAAGCCGGCGCCTGCGTCCCCCGCCGCTGGTCGTGCTGTGCGACATCTCCGGCTCGATGAGCCGCTACAGCCGCATGTTTCTGCATTTCATGCACGCGATCACCAATGACCGCGACCGTGTGTTCACCTTTGTCTTCGGGACGCGGCTGACCAACATCACCCGCTATCTGCGGTTTCGCGATGTCGATCTTGCGCTCGACAAGGTCGCCGAAGCGGTTGCCGACTGGTCCGGCGGCACCCGCATCGGCCATTGCATTGCCGACTTCAACCTGCTGTGGTCGCGACGGGTTCTGGGCCAAGGCGCGGTGGTGCTGATGATCACCGACGGGCTCGACCGCGATGTCGGCGTCGGGCTCGCGCACGAGATGGACCGGCTGCACCGCTCCTGCCGCCGGCTGATTTGGCTCAATCCGCTGTTGCGTTACGAGGGGTTCGAGCCAAAATCATTGGGGATGAGGGCGATGTTGCCGCATGTCGACGAGTTCCGTCCCGTGCACAACCTCGAGAGCCTCGGAAACCTGGTCTCGGTGCTGAGCGCGCCGGCACCTCGACGATTGAGCGCAGCGGCAGAGTTGCGCATGGGAGCAAAGGCGGCATGAGCGATCACGCGGAAATCCTCGAACAAGCGGCGTCGTGGCGCGGCGCCGGCAAGGGCGTCGCCCTGGCCACCGTGGTCAAGACCTGGGGCTCGTCGCCGCGGCCCGCCGGCGCCAAGCTGGCGGTCGCCGATGACGG
>DASQGR010000224.1:0-17169 GCA_035632515.1 Allostellaceae bacterium
ATCCACGGCTATCCGCAGACGCATGTGATGTGGCGCAAGGTGGCGCCGCGGCTGGCGGAGGAATTCACCGTCATCGTGCCCGACCTGCGCGGCTACGGCGACAGCTCGAAGCCGCCGGCCGGGGCGGATTTCATCAATTACTCGAAGCGGGCGCTGGCGCTCGACCAGGTCGAGGTGATGCAGGCGCTCGGGTTCGAGAGATTCGCCGTCGCCGGGCACGACCGGGGCGCGCGGGTCACGCACCGCCTCTTGCGGGATCACGGCGACCGGATCACCAAGGCGGCGCTCCTCGACATCGTGCCGACGCTCTACCGCTTCGAGACGATCGACCAGAAAGCCGCGACCGGCAGCTTCCACTGGTTTTTCCTGATCCAGCCCGCACCGTTCCCCGAACAGATGATCGGCGCCCAGACCGAGCTGTTCCTCAAGAAGATGCTGGGCCTCGCCGGCCGGCCGGGCGCACACGAACCGGAGGCCTATGCCGAGTATTTACGCTGCTTCTCGAACCCCGAGACGATCCGCGCGACCTGCGACGAGTACCGCGCCGGGGCGACGATCGATCTCGCCCACGACCGCGCCGATCTCGACCGCAAGGTCAAGGTGCCGCTGCTGATCCTGTGGGGCCAGAAAAGCGGCCAGGGCAGCGGCTACGACCTGCTCAAAGTGTGGCGCGACCACGCCGAAGACGTTCGCGGCCACGGCATCGACAGCGGCCACTTCATCCCGGAAGAGCAGCCCGACCAGGTCTATGACGCGCTGCACAAGTTTTTCAGCGCGTAACTTCCGTATCGCCACGCCTGCGCAAAGCGGGAGCCCAGGGGCGAACGACCGAACGTTTGCCCCGGATTCCCGCTTCGTGCGGGAATGACGATAAGCCCTTACAGCTTCGCCTTCAGGAACGCGGCCATGCGGTCCCAGGCCTGGGTGGCGCAGGCAACGTCATAGGCGGCACTGCGCTCGTTGAAGAACGCATGCGCCGCGTCGTAGCGGTAAATTTCGGGCGACGAGCCTTTCATCGCGGTTTCCAGCGCATCGACTGCGGCCGGGGTGCACCAATCGTCGCGGTTGGCGAAATGGCCCTGGAACGGGATCTTGATCTTGGCCGGATCGGCGAATTCCTGGGGCGGAATGCCGTAGAAGCACACCCCGGCGGCGACCTCCGGGACATGGACTGCGGCGGCGACGGTGAGCGCGCCGCCCATGCAGAACCCCATTACCGCGACCTTGCCGCTTTGCTGCTTCAGGTGCAGCGCGGCGCCGCGCAGATCCTGGTGCGTCGCATCGGGGAAGTTGAGGTTGTTCATCAAATGATTGGCCTCGTCCGGCATCGCGGTGAGCCGGCCCTTGTAGAGGTCGGGCGCCAGGGCGTTGTAGCCGGCCCGGGCAAAGCGGTCGGCAACCCCGCAGATCTGGTCGTTCAATCCCCACCATTCCTGGATCACGACGATGCCCGGCCGCCCCTGGCCGGCGCTGGCGAGATAGCCCTTGGTGCTGCCGCCGTCGGGCCGTGCAAAGTCGATCATCGCGCCCATGTCCTGCCTCCCTGTGCTGTCGCCGGCGCAGTCTAGCGCCCCAGGAACACCGCGACGAGGCGTTCGCAGCCGATGCGGTCGGCCTCGCCGAAACGGCCGAGGCGCGGGCTGTCGAGGTCGAGGACGCCGGTGACGCGGCCGCCTTCGATCAGCGGCACCACCAGCTCCGATTGCGAGACCGGGTCGCAGGCGATGTGGCCGGGAAAGTCGTGCACATCGCGCACCAGCACCGTTTCGCCGCGCGCCGCCGCGGCGCCGCAGACGCCCTCGCCCCACGGGATGCGGACACAGGCCGGCTGGCCCTGGAACGGCCCCAGCACCAGCTCCTCCCCTTGGGTGAAATAAAACCCCGCCCAGTTGAGGTCGAGCAGCCCGTGATAGAGCAGCGCCGCCATGTTGGCGGCATTGGCGATGCGGTCGGGCTCGCCCGCGACCAACGCGCGCAGCTGAGCCGCGAGGTCGCGGTAGGGCTCCATTTTGTCCATGTCATGAGAATACGTCATTGCGCGCGAAGCAAAGCAATCTCGACGGGACGAGCGTCAATTAGCACGAGATTGCTTCGTCGCGCGGCTCCTCGCAATGACGCAAAGGTTATTCATACGGCCGGTCGCCGCAAATCTGCACCCGCCGCATCAGCCGCAAATGCGGGCCGGCATCGTGGATCGCCAGATGCTTGACCGCGCGATTGTCCCAGAACGCGACCGAGCCCCTGTCCCAGCGGAAGCGGCAGGTGAATTCGGGGCGGTGCCCGTGCGCCAGCAGGTAGTCGAGCAGCGGCTTCGATTCCGCTTCGGTCATGCCTTCGAACCCGACCGTATAGGCGGCATTGACGAAGATCAGCTTGCGTCCGGTCTCGGGATGGGTGCGCACCACCGGATGAAGGCTGATCGTCTCGCGCCAGTCGTCACCCTGCCGCACCTTGGTCGAGCGGTGTGCGTTGCGGTCGGCGACCGGCCCCGCGACCAGGCGGTCGCTGTGCACTGCGCGCAGGCCGGACAGCATCTGCTTCATCCCGTCGGAGAGGGTGTCGTAGGCCATGTACTGGTTGGCGAACATCGTATCGCCGCCATAGGGCGGCGCCTCGATTGCGTAGAGGATCGCGCCCATCGGCGGCGCTTCGACCATCGTCGTGTCGGTGTGCCAATCCTCGCCGACGATGTGCTTGTCGCCCGGCTCGCGCCGGATCATCACGATCTCGTTGTCGTCCTGCATGCCGCGGTAATTCGGGTGAATGAAGATCTCGCCAAAGCGGCGGGCGAACGCCTTGTGCTGCTCAGCGTCGAATTCCTGGTCGCGGAAAAAGATCACGCAATGCTGGTTGAGCGCCTGGCGGATTTCGCCGATGACGTCGTCGTCGAGGCCGACGGCGATATTGGCGCCGTAAATCTCGGCGCCAAGCGCACCGGCGATGGGGCGGATGTCGATGCGGCTGTTGCGCATAAAGCGGGTCTCCCTATAGCCGGCGAAGGTTAGGAGCGGGGCCCGAGCCGGTCAATCGACGGAACCGCATTGGCTGATCGCGTCCTTCGAGACGCGCCCTGTGGGCGCTTTTTGAGGAGGGAGCGAAGCGACCGTCTCGGAAGACGCACGATGTCGATCCGGGCTATGATGTCGACGTGACCCATTCCCGCCGGACGATCGTATCCGCCCTTGCGGCTTTGCCCCTGTCGCGCGCTGCCTACGCCATGCCTCACGCCGACCTGACTTATGAAAAAGGCATGCTGACCTGGCCCGGCGGCTCGGCCCCGGCCGTCTGCGGCAAGGGCGGAGTGCGCGCCGACAAGCGCGAGGGCGACCACGCCAGCCCGGCCGGAACCTTTCCGCTCCTGCAGCTCTTCTACCGTCCCGACCGGCTCGCCGCGCCACGGACGGCGCTGCCGCTGCAGCCGCTGCAGCCGGGCTGGATTTGGGTCGACGACCCTGCCGACCGCGCCTACAACACGCTGCAGTCCCGGCCCTATCCCGCCCGTGCCGAGACGCTGTGGCGTGACGATGCGATCTATGACCTGATCGTGGTGATCGGCTACAACACCGCCCCGGTCGTGCCCGGCAAGGGCAGCGCCATCTTCCTCCACATCGTGCGGCCCGATTATTCGGGCACCGAAGGTTGCATCGCGATCGCCCGCGAGAGGCTGATCCCGCTGTTGGGCTTGCTCGGACCGGGCAGCACGATCACCATTGGCAAGTAGAACGCGCCTCCGTACGGTCTACGGCACCGGCCCGGAACCGTAGGCGGCACGGATGTGTCGCCGCACTTGATGGAGAAAACCTCATGGGTCTGGCGGTGGCGATCCAGATGGATCCGATCCACACGATCAATATCGACGCCGATTCGACCTTCGCCCTCGCGCTCGAGGCCCAGGCACGCGGCCATGCGCTGTTCCATTACCTGCCGACCGCGCTGACCCTGCGCGACGGCCGCCTCTACACCAGGGGCCGCGAGCTCGAAGTCTTCCGCCGGCACGGCGATCACCACCGCTTCGGCGAGGTGGAAGAACTCGATCTCGAAGGCATCGACGTGATCCTGATGCGGCAGGATCCGCCGTTCGACATGGCCTACATCACCGCGACCCACCTGCTGGAGCTGTTGCCGCCGGAAGGGCCGCTGGTGGTCAACGATCCCGGCTCGGTGCGCGACGCCCCGGAAAAGCTGTTCGTGCTGCGCTTTCGCGAGTTGATGCCGCCGACGATCCTCACGCTCGATCATGAGGAAATCCGCGCCTTCTGGAACAAGCACGGCGAAATCATCCTAAAGCCGCTATTCGGCAACGGCGGCGCCGGCATCGTCCATTTGCGGCCGGGGGACGACAACCTCAGCTCGCTCCTGGAGATGTACTCGCAGATTTACCGCGAGCCGGTGATGGTGCAGCGCTACCTCCCGGAAGTGCGTCAGGGCGACAAGCGCATCATCCTGATCGACGGCGAGGCGGCCGGCGGCGTGCTGCGGGTGCCGGCCGCCGGCGAATCGCGCGCCAACCTGCATGTCGGCGGCCGCGCGGTGAAGACCGAGCTGACCCCGCGCGAGCGGGAAATCTGCGCCGCGATTGGTCCGACGTTAAAGGAGCAGGGGTTGCTTTTTGTCGGCATCGACGTGATCGGCGACTACATCACCGAGATCAACGTGACGTCGCCGACCGGCATCCAGGAGATCGGCCGGCTCAACAACGACAACCTCGCCGCCAAGATCTGGGACGCGATCGAGGCCAAGGTCGCCGACCGCGCCGAGAGAAGGCCAGCGTAGCCAAGGCGAAGGAACCCGCTATGCCCAGGGGGACAAAAGCCGCGAAGAAAGCAGGTGGCAACAAGGCCCATGCAACAAAAATCGCGCTCTTCGGCCCCCAGGAACCCAGGCGAGCCGCTGCCCAGGCGAGTTGGAGCAAAAGAAATCCCAAATCCGCCAGAACCGACAATCCCCATATCCGGGAGAGGGTCTATTCGCCGGACGTCCTCGAGCGCGTAGGGGCAGCGAGGGCCTGGAGTAAAGCGCACCCGTCGCACGCCCTTTCGGACAATCCCTATTCCTGGTACGCAAATAAAGGCGAGCAGCGAGAGTAGACGGGAGGATCAGATGCCCGATTCATCCGGTTTCGATCCCTGCCGCCGCCGGCCGGTGCCGAGGAATGTGCTCGGCGAGCGCCTGAGCGAATGCTGCACCAAACCGCTGACCGGGTTCTACCGCGACGGCAGCTGCAACACGGGGCCGGATGATTTTGGCGTGCACACGGTCTGCGCCCGGGTCGACGCCGATTTTCTCGCTTTCTCGAAAGCCGCCGGCAACGGCCTCTCGACCCCGGTGCCGCAAGTCGGGTTCGACGGGCTGAAGCCCGGCGATTGCTGGTGCCTGTGCGCCGCGCGCTGGAAGGAGGCGTTCGACGCCGGCCGCGCGCCGCGCCTGCGCCTCGCCGCCACCCATGAGGCGACGCTGGAGATCGTGCCGCTCGCCACGCTCAAGAAATACGCGATCGATCTGAGCTGAGCTGAGCTGACGCCCTCCTTGCCGGGAGCGTGCGCGGCGGACCCGACCATCGCCACCGGCAGGAGCCCCGTCGGCGAGCGTTCGCATTGTCGTGCTCGCAAATGACATCCGAGACCGCTTGAATCGCGGGGCCGCCCGCCTGATCTACCAGAGCGGCAATTGCAGGGGCCGCAATCCCCGCGGACCGGGAGGGCCGAAATGGATCAGACGACGATCGTGTGGCTGCCGATACTCGTCATAGCGTTGATTATCGTCCTCAGCCTGCTGGGCGCATCGTTCTTCAAGGTGGAGCAGGCGCAGGTGGCGATTATCGAGCGCTTCGGCAAATTCGCCCGCACCGCCGGCGCCGGCCTCAACATGAAAATCCCGATGATCGAGAAAAAGGCGGGCCGGCTCAGCCTGCGCGTGCAGCAGCTCAACGTGAAGGTCGAGACCAAGACCAGCGACAATGTCTTTGTCGATATCGTCGTCTCGGTCCAGTACCACGTCGTCGAGGGCCACGAGTTCGAGGCCTTCTACAAGCTGACCAACCCGGAGCAGCAGATCACCGCGCATGTCTTCGACGCGGTGCGCTCGCAGGTGCCGACGATGACGCTCGACCATGTGTTCGAGAAGAAGAGCGACATCGAAGAGGCGGTCAGCACCGGCTTGCGGCACAAGATCAATAATTTCGGCTACGACATCGACGGCTCGCCGGTCACCGACATCGCCCCTGACGCCAAGGTGCGCGAGGCGATGAACGAGATCAACGCCGCGAGCCGGCTGCGCGAAGCCGCCGAGCAGCAGGGCGAGGCGGTCAAGATCAAGACCGTCAAGGCCGCCGAGGCGGAGAAGGAAAGCAAGAAGCTGCAGGGCGAAGGCATCGCCGCCGAGCGCATTGCCATCGCCGAGGGCATCCGCGACTCGGTCGCCGCACTGCTCTCGGTCAAGGACGGCGGGGTGTCGCCCGAGGAGGCGATGCGCACGCTGATCCTGACCCAGTACTTCGACACGCTGCGGGCGATCGGCGCGCAAAGCCGCGCCACCACGGTATTCCTGCCGCACTCGCCGGGCGGCGCGGCCGACCTGTCGCGTCAGATCAGCGAGGCGATCATGGTCGGAAACCAAGCCCCCGGCCCGCACGAGCCGCGTCCCGCCGGCGCCAGCGTCGGCACCGTTCCGGCCAGTGTTCCGGCGCGGGCGGCGTGACCTGCCGATGCTGACCTGCCCAATGCCGATCTGCCCAATGCCGACCTGCCGATGATCGAATAATGCTTGCCGCATTTCTCCGCCGATTCCGCAAAGCGCCCGCCGAGCCGCGCTGGATCGACGTCGCCGGGTTGCGGCAGCAGCTTGCCGATGCGGCAGGACCGCTAGTCGTCGATGTCCGCGGGCCGGATGAGTTCGACGGGCCGCTCGGCCACATCGAGGGGGCGCGCTGCATCCCCTTGTCGGAATTGGCCGCGCACCAAGGCGAACTTGCCGAGGCGGGGCGCCCGATCGTCTTTGTCTGCTTGACCGACAAGCGCTCCTCGGCCGCCGCCGCCCAATTCGTCAAAGCCGGCTTCGGCGCTGTCGCCGTGCTGCGCGGCGGCATGAAGGCCTGGCGGGGAAGCGAGTAGGAACGGAACGACGCCGCAGCCCGACAAAGCTTAGCGCTGGTAATCGACCCTGAGCACGACAAACCACGGATAATCGGGGTCGATCACGGCGCCTGTCGGGCCGACGAGGCGGCCGTCGGCGCCGACCGGCACCCGCTTCATCGACACTGCATTGTCGACGTTGCCGCCGATCACCTCGAGCGAGCCGGCATTGCGCGCGACGACGATGTCGCAATGGCCCGGGAAATGCCCGGCCGGCAGGTCCTCGAAGCGAACCGGGCGAGCACCGCGCCAGGCACAGATCAGATCGCCCACCACCGGCGCGTATTGGTCGAGCCGCTGCGCGCCGATCGCAACGCCGGGTTCGATGCGCGCGGCGTTGATGTAGTCGCTGTGGCTCGACGCATACGGAAAGCGCCGCCCGGCACCGGCCATCCGCATCACGTAGCTGATAAACGCCGCCGACCAAGCATGACTGCCGTCCTCTGCGCGCGGGAATTGCGCGCCGCTGGCATCGTGGATGCCGGTCCAGGCGCTTTCGCGCGAACCATAATCGAGCCCCAGCCACCAATATTCGCCGACCCGCTGCCACAGCCCCTCGTCGCGCTCGCGGCTGTCGGGGCTCTCGTAGGTCGGCGAGGTGACGAGTTTTTGCCCGAAAGCGCGCCACTCGCGATAGGCGATCTGCACCGCCGCATCGCGCGAGAACGCCTGGTACGGCCGCTTGGCGAAGGGCGGAATGTGGATGTCGGGCGCCGCTCCGGGGGTCGTAACCGGCGCCGCGCCGGCACAGGCCGACAGCGCCGCCAGCAGCGCCACGGCCCAGACCCGCCCTAGCCTAGAAACCATAAAGCCGGGCGGGATTGTCGACGAGGATCTTGCGGCGGGTCGCGGCGGTGGGCGCCCAGCGCGGCAATTGCGCCAGCGCCAGCCCGTCGTCGATGTCGAAAGCGGGGGTAAGCTCGTTCAATTCCTTGCCGGGCACGGCGTGGTGCGGGTGCGGCCAGTCGGTGCCCCAGACGATGCGGTCGGAGTTGGCGGCGATCAGCGCGCGAGCCAGCGGCGCGACGTCGTCATAAGCGGGCGCCTTGGTCGAGCTGCGATAGTGGCCTGATACCTTGACATAGGCCTTGCCGGCGCGGACCAGCGCCAGCAGCGCGGCAAAGCCCGGCTGATCGACGCCGTCGGATGCCTGCGCCCCGCCGAAATGGTCGAAGACGATCGGCACGTCGAGCTTTATCACCTCGTCGTGCAGCGCCTCGATCACCGAGAGGCGGGTGTAGACCTGGACATGCCAGCCGAGCGGCGCCACCCGCACCACCGCGGCTGCGAGGTTACGGCGCGACAGCGCCGGGTCGGTTTGGCCAGCGGTTTCGAGATTGACGCGCACGCCGCGGATGCCGGCCGCGTGCATCGCCGCCAATTCGGCGTCGGTGGTGTCGGCGTCGATTACCGCGACCCCGCGCGCCCGCTCCGGCCCGAGCCGGCGCATGCCGTCGAGGGTGCAGGAATTGTCGGTGCCGTAAACGCTCGGCTGGACGATGACGACCCGCGACAGCGACAGCGCCTCCTGCAGCCGCAGCAAATTGTCGGCGTCGGCGGGCGGCGGCGTATAGCCGCGCGCCGCGGCAAACGGAAATTCCGCCGCCGTGCCGAAAACATGGACGTGACAATCGCAGGCCCCGGGCGGGACGCGGAACCCGACCGCGGTCCGCGGCTGCGACGGGACGACGGTGCGGCCCGCCGGCAGCCCCGCGGCCGGTTTCAGGCTAACTGCGCCGTTTTTTTTTGAGCCCTTGGCCTTCTTCGCCTTTTTCGGCTTGTCAGCGGTTTGGGCGGACATCTCGTCCTGGTCGCGCCACAGGCGGATGCCGCCGGTCAACCCGTCGGTATTGGGGACGACCGAGATATCCGTGGGCAGCTCGAACTTGATTTTCTTGGCGTTGCCGCCGCCGAGGTAAAGATGGTCGAAATTGACCACGGTGCGCAGCACCCCGATCGCCCGCTCGACCCGCTTGCTCCATTTCTTCTTGCCTTTGAGGGTCAGGGCGGCATTGCCGAGATACTCGTCATAGGTCTTGTTGTTGTGCAGGGGGTGATGGGCCAGCTCGAGATGCGGCACGACCCTGCCGTTGTCGAACAGCGAGGTGCCGGCGCCGGTGCCGAGGGTCAGCACCATCTCGACGCCCTTGCCGGAGATTGCGCCGAAACCTTGGACATCGGCGTCATTCATCACCCGCACCGGCTTTTTGAGCTGCTTGGACAGCACGTCCTGCAGGTCGAACCCGGCCCACAGCTCGGTTCCGAGATTGGGCGCGGTCAGCACCCTGCCGTTGCGCACCATGCCCGGAAACCCGACCGACACCCGATCGAAATTGCCGAGCGTGGCTGCGGTCTCGTTGACGATGCGGACCACCTGCTCCGGCTGCACCGGTTTCGGCGGAGTCGGAACGCGTGCCGGCTGGCCGACGATTCGCCCGGAATCGTCGAGCGCAGCAAATTTGATCCCCGTGCCGCCGATATCGACGGCCAGCGTGCGACGATCGCTCATTCTTCGTCTTTACCTCCGGTTTCTACGTCCAGACGATAGCGCAGGTGGGCCGCTTCTGCCATGGGTTGCGTCCCCCCTTCACGGTCCCGGTTTGCACCGCGGCCAGGTCATCTTACATAATGGCGAATTATCAACCGAGGCTTAACCATGCCCCAGGAGCAACGGTGACCCGGCCACGCGCCGCCGACGATTTCGCGGTGATCCGCGAGCGGCTCGAACAATTGCGGCGCGAGCGCGAGGAGAATGCCCCGAAAAACGGCGCGCCGTCGCCCGAGGATGGCGAGGAGGCGATCGACGAAGCCGAGCGGCGGCGGCGCGAGCGCGCCGAGGGCGCACCGCCGCCGTGGGTGCCGACGATCTTCATGCCGCAGCCGACCGACTAGCGCCGGCGCCTTCTTGCGCCGGGCAGCCATGCCCGATCGTCGGGCACAATCCGCTCGGCTCGCTGCGGCACATCGGGCACAGTGGTTGCCAGCACATTGAATTCATAGGCTGCCTTCCAGCATGTCCGTTATCGCTGCCGCGACCCGCAACCCGACGCGGCTGATCCTGGTTGGCGCCGCGGTGCTGCTCAGCCTTGGCATGGGCCTGCGCCAGAGCCTCGGCCTGTTCCTCACCCCGGTGACCCGCGACCTGGCGCTGACCGCAGCCGATTTCACCCTCGCCATCGCGGTGCAGAACATCGTCTGGGGCCTGTCGCAGGCGCCGGTCGGAGCGATTGCCGACCGCTTCGGTCTGCGCGTGACGATGATGGCCGGCGCGGCGATCTATATCGTCGGGCTCGGGATCATGGCGACCGCCGGCGGCGAGTTGGCGCTGATCGTCTCCGGCGGGCTGGTCGGCATCGCGCTGTCGTGCACCGCCTCCTCGCTGGTGATGACCGCCGTCGCCCGCACCGTGTCGGAAGAGCGTCGCAGCAAGGTTTTGGGGCTCGTCTCCGCCGCCGGTTCCCTCGGCACGCTGATGATACCGATCACCACGCAATCGATCCTGGCGAGCCATGCCTGGCAGTTCGGCGCGCTGTTCTTCGTGCTCCTCGCGGCGACGATGCTCCCGGCCGGGTTTCTCGCCGGCGGCGCCGACCGGATGCCCAGCCGCTCGGCAACCAAGACGACGATGCGCGCGATGCTCGGCCAGGCGGCGCGGCATCGGCCGTTTCTGGTGATGTCGGGCGCCTATTTCGTCTGCGGCCTCAACCTCGTCTTCCTGACCACGCACCTGCCGACCTATCTGGCGATCTGCGGCCAGGACCCGCTGTTGAGCGCCGAGGCGATCGCGGTGATCGGCGGGATGAACTGCCTCGGCTCGCTCACCTCGGGCTGGCTCGGCGCCAAGTATCCGAAGCATGTCCTGCTCGGCCTGCTCTACATCCTGCGCGCCTGTGTCTTCACCGCCTATTTCATCATGCCGCCGACCCCGGCCAGCACCCTGGTCTTCGCCGCCGCGATGGGGATGCTCTGGCTTAGCGTTGCGCCGCTGGTCTCGGGCCTCGTCGCCGAGATGTTCGGCACCCGCTATATGGCGACCCTGCTCGGCATCTCGTTCGTCATGCACCAGGCGGGATCGTCGCTCGGCGCCTGGGGCGGCGGGCTGATCTTCACCGCCTACGGCAATTACGACTACGCCTGGAAGATCGGCGTGCTGATCGGCTTCGGCGCCGGGGTGGTGCAGATCGTCGCCGGCGGACCGAGGGCACGGCGCGACCGCATCGGCGCTCCGGGGTTCGCCCCGGGCTGAGCCTCGGCCCAGCGCCGCGTTCCGCTACTTGGCGCCGGTATAGGCGATCCGCCAGATCGTGCCGCCGGTGTCGTCGGCTACCAATAGTGCGCCATCCTTGGCCACCGCCAGCGCCGCCGGGCGGCCCCAGACCTCGGCGCGCCGCTCGCCCGACTCCCAGAACCCGGTGGCGAAATTCTCGTAGTAGCCTTCGGGCCTGCCATCCTTGAACGGCACCCGCACGACCTTGTAGCCGGTCGGAATCGAGCGGTTCCACGAGCCCTTGAGCGCGACGAAAAGGCTCCCTTTGTATTCGGCCGGGAACTGCTCGCCCTCGTAGAATACCAGGTCGAGCAGCGAGGAATGCGCCTCGAACAGCAGGTCGGGGGTGATCGACGCCTTGACCCTGTCGGGCGACAGCTGGGCGAAACCCGGCTGCGGATGCGGGCCGATATAGGCATAAGGCCATCCGTAGAACCCGCCCTGCTGCACCCGGATCAGGTAGTCGGAGGGAAGGTCGTCGCCGAGCCCGTCGCGCTCCTGTACGGTCGCCCACAAATCGCCGGTCTCGGGATTGAAGGCGAGCGCGGTCGGGTTGCGCGTGCCCGAGGCATAGGTCATCTGATTCGAGCCGTCGGCATCGAAGCGCTGAATCGTCGCCTTCGGCTCGGGCTCGACCCCGATATTTCCCGACGAGCCGACACCGACAAACAGCGCCCCGCTTTTCGGGTCGATCGCGAGATGACGGTTCTGGTGGCCCTGGACGATGCCGAAGACGCCTTTCTTGGTGATCAACTCGGCGCCATAGGCGCCCGGCACCGGCTTGCGCTGATCCGGCGGGAGCTGTGCGGCCGGTTGCGCCGGCGCCGGACGGCCGGCACGCAGCGCGCCGGTGACGTGCGGCACCTTCCAGATGCCGTCCTGATCGGCGACGAGGAGATGATCACCTTGCCAAGCGAGCCCATAGGGCCGGTTGAGGTCCTCGACGTGGCGGTCGATCCACGCGGCGTGACCGGTGCCGTCATCCCGCAGCAGCGTCAGATAACCGGGGCCTTGCTCGGCCACCAGCACATCGCCATTGGCCAGAACCAGCAACCGGCGCGGGTTCGCCAGCCCGGTGGCAAAGGGCGTGGCGACAAAGCCCTTCGGCACCTGCAATGTCTGCCCCTTGAACGGGAGGGTCAGCGACCGATTGGTGGCGATCGTCCCGGTCTTGGGGGCAGGCAGCTCGGCGGGGTCGAAGTGAAAGCGCCGGCCGATCTCGTGCTCGGCCTGGAAATTCCCGGTCAGCATCTCGGACCGCGACGGTTCGGTCGCGGACATCGCCTTATGGTCCACCGCGATAGGGGAAACTGCTGCCAATGCACCGGCCACCAATGCTGCCAGTGCAACAGCCGATCGGTTTGAGCTCTTGGCCATGGCTCGGCTCCTGTGAGCGAGATTGTCGGTTCACATGCGCTCGCTACCCATTTTTCTAGTCTAGCGTGATTGCGACCGGATCGTCTTGGGCCGATCCACCATGGGCACGGGGGCCGGCAACGGCTGCCTGGCGCTCCGACCCTTCTCCGGGACAGCCGGTTCGGCTAACTTGCCCCCTGCGACGCGGGGATGAGCCGCCCTCGAGGGAAATGTCGGTTTAATTCTTCGGCGATAGGGTGGCGCAACAAGGCGCGTCAAGTGGCAGATTTTCCCCGTGCCAGCCCCCAACGACGCCGGTGGTTTGACGTGGAAGAAGCGGTGGACGGCATACTCGAATACCCGTTGGCCAGTTCCGATGAAATGGCGGCGGAAGCCTGGGCGGCGATGGCCCGGCAGGACGCCGACGAGGCGCTGCGCCTGTGGGCTCGGCTGCGTCAGCACTTTCCCGAGCGTCCCGATGGGCACGTCTGGCCGATCCAGGTTTTATGGCAGGGCGGCCGGCTGGAGGAAGCCGAGCGCGCAGCGGCGGAAGCGGCGGCGCGCTTTCCCGACCATCCCGACCTGCTCGTACAGCTCGCCTGGATCGCCATGCTGCATCAGCACTGGAGCGAGGCGCTGCAATGGTGGGCGGCGGCCCGGACGCGGGCGCCCGAGCGTCCCGACGGCTACATCTGGGCGGCACACGCCCTGCGGCAGTTGGGACGTCTCGATGAAGCCGAAGCGATGGCCGTCGCGGCGCGCGAGCGATTTCCCGACAATGTCGACGCGCTGGCGGAATGCGCCTGGGTCGCGGCGGCGCGGCGCGATTGGGAAGAGGCGCTGGGCCGCTGGATGCGCGTGCACGAGCCGCAGCCCGAGCGCCTCGACGCCAGGATCGGCGTTATCCAGGCGCTGCGCATGGTCGGGCGGGTCGACGAGGCCGAGACGCTGGCGACCGAGGCCCTTACCCGCCTGCCGGACCATGCCGATCTGCTGATCGAGCACGTCTGGGTCGCCGTGAGCCGCGATGACTGGTCGGCGGCGGCGGCGCGGCTCGCCGCGGCGCGCGACAAGCTGCAAGGTTCCGGGCGTTTCGAGGAAAGCCTCGGCTGGGTCGAGCATCAGCTGCGGTTCCGCACGGCATCGACCGCCGAAGCAGCCGCCCTCCCGTCGGTTTCGGTTGCCGCATCGGCGCCGGACGAGATTTCCACTCCGGATCTGATGCGGACATTCGAAAGTCTGGGCGAGCGATGCGATTTCGGCGCGGTTCAGCGCAGGTTCGGGGTCGAGCCGCTGGGCTTGCTGCGATTCGCCTTCAGCCGGCTCGATCCGCTGATCGAGGCCCTCGATGACCGGTTTCAAGCCGTCGGCACCGTCGAGGACACCGGGTTCGAGCTCTATAACGACGAAAACATCCTCTACATGAAGAAGTATGGGATCGTCTTCCATACCTTCGTCAGCCAGAAAGAGCTTCCGACGCAAAAGAAACGCGACGAATTTCGCCGGCAGCAGCGGCGGCGTCTGGTGTTTCTCAGGGACAAGCTGGTCGCCGATCTCGAAGACCCGCAAAAAATCTATGTCTATGCGACCGAGGAACGGGCATCCGACACCGATGTCGCCCGCCTGTTTGGCGCACTGTGCGCCTACGGCGCCAACTCCCTGCTATATGTGCGGCCGGCCAGCGGCAACCGGCCGGAGGGAACCGTCGAGGTGCTGGAAGACGGGCTCTATGCCGGCTATTTCCCCAGGCTGGCCGATTTCCTCGCCGGCGAGCAGCCGCCCTTCGAGCTGTGGCGCCGGATGTGCGAACGCACCTACCGTTTGGCGAAAGCGACCGACCGCTTCGCGAATAAAATCCCGTGATCGAATGATCGAGCTGTATTGGCTGCCCAAGATCGAGCACTGGCGCGAGCGGCTTCGCCAGTTCGGCCGGAGCGGTGAGGCCGATTGGGACGAGGCGGTCGCACTCGCCGCGGCGTCGCTCGACGCCGTGCAAACCAACGCGCTCGACGCGACGGCGCGCCGCGTCTTTGCCGGGCCGCCGCAATCGCTGCCCGACAAGCCGGTGCGCCTGGCGCTGCTCGGATCGTGCACGATGGCGCATCTGCATCCGGCGATCCGCGTGGCTGGGCTGCGCCGGCGGATGTGGGTCGATACCTACGAAAGCGATTACGGCCAGTATTGGCAGGAATTGGCCGACACCGGATCGGCGCTGCACCGCTTCAAGCCGAATGCGGTCCTGCTCGCCCTCGACGCCCACCACCTCGCCGGCGGCATCGGCGCCGATTCGAGCGCCGCCGAGGTCGAGGCCGCGCTCGCCGCAACCTGCGATCGCATCCGGACCTGCTGGCAGCTCGCGCGGGACGCGTTTCGCTGTACCGTGATCCACCAGCTTGCACCGCCGGTGCACCCGCGCCTGCTCGGCGGCAACGAGCATCGCCTTCCCGGATCGCGCGCCGCCTTTGTCGAGCGGGTCAATGCCGAAATGCGCCGGATGGCCGACGAGGCCGGGGTCGCGGTGCTGGCGCTTGACGCGCAGGCCGCGCGCGACGGCCTCCTCGCCTGGCACGATCCCGAACTGTGGCATCGCGCCAAGCAGGAGGTGTCCCCCGCCGCCGCGCCGATGTACGGCGAGCTGGTGATGCGGCTCGTCGCGGCGACCCGGGGACGGTCCTACAAGGCGTTGGTGCTCGATCTCGACAATACCGTATGGGGCGGCGTGGTCGGCGATGACGGGATGGAGGGTCTCGTCCTCGGCCAAGGCAGCGCGCTCGGCGAGGGGTTCGCCCATTTCCAGCACCATGCCCGGGAATTGTCGCGGCGCGGGGTGATCCTCGCGGTATGCTCGAAGAACGACGAGGCCAACGCCGTCGAGCCGTTCGACCGTCATCCGGAAATGGTGCTGAAGCGGAGCGACATCGCCAGCTTTGTCGCCAATTGGCGCGACAAGCCGGCAAACCTGCGAGCCATCGCCGCGGAACTGAACATCGGCATCGATACGCTGGTGTTTGTCGACGACAACCCGTTCGAGCGCGAGCTGGTGCGGCGCGAGCTGCCGATGGTGGCGGTGCCGGAAGTCTCCGACGACCCGGCCAGCTACGCCCAGACCCTGGCCGATGCCGGGTATTTCGAGGCGGTGGCGCTGACCGACGAAGACCGCGCCCGCTCGGGGCAATACCAGAGCAACCGCCAGCGCGACCGGCTCAAGGCATCGGCGACCGATCTCGAATCGTACCTGCGTGGGCTCGAGATGCGGCTGCGATGGCGCCGGTTCGACCGCGTCGGCCTCAACCGCACGGTGCAGCTGATCAACAAGACCAACCAGTTCAACCTGACGACGCGCCGCTACACCGAGGCGGACGTGCTCGGGGTCATGGCGGACGACCGCGCCTTTGGCGTGCAGCTTCGCCTCGTCGACCGGTTCGGCGACAACGGCATCATCGCGATCGCTATCGGCCGGATGCTCGACGGGGCCGACCTGCTGATCGACACCTGGCTGATGAGCTGCCGCGTGCTCGGGCGGCAGGTCGAGCCGACCACCCTCAACCTGGTCGCCGCGATGGCGCAGGGGCTCGGGGCGCGGCGGCTGATCGGCGAATATATCCCGACGGCGAAAAACGGCATGGTCAAAGACCATTACCCGAAACTGGGCTTCGGACCGCTCGGCGGTAGCAATTGGGGCGAGGCGGTCCGCTATGCCCTCGACCTCGACGGGTTCGTCCCGCGCGACACCTTTGTCGAACTGCGCGAGGAGGGCGCGGATGCCTGAGCCGGAGATCTACGCGACGCTGACGACGATCTTTCGCGATGTGTTTTTGCGCGACGATCTGGTGCTGACCCCCGAGCTCAACGCCAGGGACGTCGCCGACTGGGATTCGTTCAAGCACATCGAAATCATCATCGCCGTTCAGGAGCATTACGGCATAAAATTCCGGACCCGCGAGCTCGACAGCCTCAATTCCGTCGGCGACCTCGTGCGTTTGATCGCCAGCAAAACCTGATCGGGGCGCCATGCAACTCACTGCACCAGTCGAGTGGATCTCCGAGACCAGTTTTGTCGTCGACGGCCTCGAATTCTACGGCGACCTCAAATCATACGCCGAGCGGACGACCCCGGACCGCGTTGTGATCCTCAAGGATGCGCGGCTGCTCCAGCAATATCTCGACTATTTTGCCGGTCACCAGATCAACAACCTGTTCGAGCTCGGCATCTGGCAGGGCGGCAGCCCGCTGTTCTACGCGATGGCGACCGACGCAAAAAAAGTGGTGGCGCTCGACCTCGCTGCGAAAAACCCGGCGCTCGACGACATCATCGCCGCGCGCGGACTCGGCGATAAACTGAAGCTGCATTTCGAAATGTCGCAGGACAATCACTGGGGCGTCCAGCAGATCATGGACGCCGAGTTCGGCAGCGAG
>DASQGR010000225.1:0-8390 GCA_035632515.1 Allostellaceae bacterium
GCCTGGCGGCGTCTTCCGGGGTGGCGCCTGCCGCTTCGAGCGCCGCACGATCGGCGGCATGTCGCGCGGCGAGCGGGTTGATCTCGGCCGGCTCGTCGAGCGCGGCAACGGCGCGCACCGCGCTGTCGAAGAGGTCGATCAAGCCGGGAAAGGCATCGCGGAAGAAGCCGGAAATACGCAGGGTCACATCGACCCGAGGGCGGTCGAGGACGCCTGCCGGCAGGATTTCAAAGCCGGTGACCCGCCCGTTTCCCGGCTCCCACACCGGGCGCACCCCGAGCAGCGCCAGCGCCTGGGCGATGTCGTCGCCGCCGGTGCGCATGTTGGCGGTACCCCACGCCGACAGCGCGATCCGCGCCGGGTAATTGCCGTGCTCCTGCGCATGACGCTCGACCAGCAACCCGGCCGAATGCCAGCCGAGCTGCCACGCGGCCGGGGTCGGCACCGTGCGGGTGTCGAGCGAAAAGAAATTGCGCCCGGTCGGCAGCACCTCGGGCCGGCCGCGGCTCGGCGCGCCGGAGGGGCCGGGCAGGACAAAGCCGCCGTCGAGCCCGGCGAGGATGCCGGCGATCTCCGCCTCGCCGCAGGCGGTGACGGCGGGGCGCAGATCCTGCGCGATCCAGGCGAGGACGGCGCTTGTCCGGCCCCAAATCGCCTCCGGTTTCGCCTCGCCGGCGATGAGCCTCAGCGCCAAAGCCTCCAGCCGCTCGACCGTGTCGCCGGCGGTGCGCCACTTGGGTTCAGGCGATATTTTCCCTTCATTATCCCCGGGTATCTCCCGGGGATCCACGTGGGTGGCCATGAGGATCGAATTCAGGACGGCGGGTTTTGGCCCGGTCCAAGGCTGGGCAAGGTCGACGGTCAGCGGATCGCAATCCAGATCGAGATCGGCGGCGAGGGCGCGCAGCAGCGACTCGTCTTGCGGCCGGGCTCCGCGGCGGGCGCGGGCAATAGCGAGCAGCAGCGCGTCGAGTTGATCACCGCTGGGACTGGCGCCGAAGACGTGCAGCCCGTCCCGAATCTGCAACTCCTTCAGCTCGCACAAAAAACCATCGAGCTTCTTCAACGCGTCGACCCGGTCGTCACCGGGCTCGATACCGCAATCGCGGTCGATTCCGGCGGCCCGGGCGCGTTCGAGGATATCGGCAGCGAGCGGCGCGATGCGGCGGGGGTCGCCGCGGGCGGCCTCGTAATATTCGTCGATCAACCGCTCCAGCTCCGCCGGCAGGCCGTAGCTCCCGGCGCGGGTCAAGGGCGGGGTCAGATGATCGATGATGACCGCTTGCGCGCGGCGCTTGGCCTGGGTGCCTTCGCCGGGGTCGTTGACGATGAACGGATAGAGATGCGGCAGCGGCCCGAGCGCCGCCTCGGGAAAGCACTCGGCCGACAGCGCCAGCGCCTTGCCCGGCAGCCACTCCAGGGTGCCGTGCTTGCCGAGGTCGATGACCGCATCGGCGCGAAACTCGTCGGCCAGCCAGGCATAGGCGGCGAGGTAGGAGTGCGGCGGCGCCAAAGCCGGGTCGTGGTAGGTGGCCTTCGCGTCGAGATTGTAGCCGCGTGCCGGCTGTATCAGCACGGCGACATTGCCCACGCGAAATCCGGGGATCGCAAAGCGGCCGCAATCGAGCCGGCCGGGGCGGAAGAACGGGTCGCGCTCGGCCGCGCCCCATTGGGCGCTGACCCGCTGCTGCACCGCGCGCGGAAGGCTCGCGAAGAAGGCCGAGTAATCGGCAAAGGAATAGGTTTCCTCGGCGGGTGCGTGGGGTCGCTGGTTGCTCGGGCCGGCGAGCAGCCGCTCCATCAGCTCGGCGCCGTCGGCCGGTGGATCGATGACCCGATACCCCGCCGCGGCCAGTGCCTCGAGGATCGCCGCCGCCGATGCCGGCGTATCGAGCCCGACGCCGTTGCCGATGCGGCCGTCGCGATTGGGGTAGTTGGCGAGGACGATCGCGATTCGCCGCTCGCCCGGCGGCTTGGCCTTGAGCCGCGCCCAGTTGCGGGCGAGGTCGGCGACAAAGGCGATGCGGTCGGCGACCGGGCGATAGCCGACGAGGTCGGCCTCAGTCTCGGGGTCGCGGCCAAGCGGCGCCTTGAACGACACCGCGCGGCTCAGCACCCGCCCGTCGATTTCGGGCAGCGCCACGTTCATCGCCAGGTCGTGCGGACCAAGCCCCCGGGTGCCGGCCCGCCAGCCCTCTTCGTCACCACCGGAAAAGACCACCTGCAGGATCGGGCAATCGGCGTGCAGCGGGTCTTCGGCGCCTGAGGCCGTGACTGAAAAGCCGGTGGCGTTGAGGATCACCGCGGGAGGGTCGGCGGCGAAGGCCTCGGCGAGCAGGGCGGCGGCCTCGTCGTCCTTGAGGCTGTGGACGAAGATCGGCAGCGGCCGCAAGCGGCGCGCGGCAAGCGCCGCCACCAGGGCATCGATCGGCGCCGTGTTCCCCGATTGCACCAGCGCCCGGTAGAACACGACCGGGACAAGGCCGCCGTCGCCTTTCCACTTTGCGGCGATATCACCGAGGCTCGGCAATGCCTGATCGGGCCAGTAGAAACCCGCGCGCAGCAGCGGTGCCGGCTCGGCCCAGGGGGTGTCGTGCCCGACCAGCGCGGCGGCATAGCGCAGGAAGTTGTCGGCATTGGCCGGGCCGCCCTCGGCGAGGTAACGCCACAGGCGCCGCCAGGCCGCGGGCGCCAACGTGGACCGCTCGGCAAGCTCGGGGTCGGGCTTGGCGTCGCCGGGAAGGAGGGCCAGCGGGACGCCGTGGGTGCGGCAGGTCTCGACGAGGCGCTCGACCCCATAGGGCCAATAGGCACTGCCGCCGAGGAGCCGGGCGACCACCAGCCGGGCCTTGGCGATCGTCTCCATGTAGAGATCGATCGACAAATTGTGGCCGAGCCGCATCACCGGCGCGAGGCGCAGGGTCGGCGCCGACGGATCGGCGGCCCGCCGCCCGGCTTGGGCAGCCGCCAGCAGTGCGATCTCGGTGTCGGCGCTGGCAAGCACGACGATGTCGCCCGGCGAGTGCGCAAGATCGATCGCCGCCGATCCGTCGGCGATGGCGCCGGGCTCGCTGGCGAGGAGGTGCATCTAATCCTCTCCCGTCGCCCCCGCGTAAGCGGAAGCCCAGGGGCGGGCGATGGAACCGCTGCCCCGGATCCGCGCTTTCGCAGGAATGCCGAACGGAAAATGCCTCATTCCGCGCCTCCCAGCGCCGCCGCGACGGCGCCGCGGTCGAGACCCTTTTTGCCGATGACGACGAGACGGGTCGCGCGCGTCTCTCCGGCTTCCCAGGGCCGGTCGAAATAATGCTCGATGCGGTCGCCGACCGCCTGGACGGTCTGCCGGCGGTCGCGGCCGGGGATGTCGATAAAGCCCTTCACCCGCAGGATGTCGTGCGTGCGAATTGCCGCGGCAAGCCGGGCTCGGAACGTCGCATCGTCAGCCACCGGGCCGCCGGTGAGGACAAAGCTGGCGAAATCGTCGTGGTCGTGCTCGCCTTCGAGCTCGTGCACCGAGGGGCGGGCGGCAAGGTCGTCCTCGGCGGCGGCGTCGAGCCCGAGCGCGATGCCGGGCGCGACCTTGCCGTCGCGCGCGGTGACGATCCGCACGCCCGGGCGCAGCCGCGCCTCGATCCCGCCCCGCAGCCGCGCCAGCAGATCGGGCGTGACAAGGTCGGTCTTGTTGAGGATCACCAGGTCGGCGCAAGCGAGCTGGTCGCCGAACACTTCTTCGAGCGGATTGTCGTGATCGACCGAGGGGTCGGCGGCGCGCTGCGCCGCGACCGCGGCGGGATCGTCGGCAAAGCGGCCGGCGGCGAGCGCGGCGGCGTCGATCACCGTCAGCACCCCGTCGACCGTCGTCGCCGTGCGGATCTCCGGCCAGGCAAAGGCCTGCACCAGCGGCTTCGGCAGGGCCAGGCCGGAGGTCTCGATCAGGATGTGGTCGGGCGGCGTTTTGCGCTCGATCAGCTTGGCGAGGGTCGGCAGGAAATTGTCGGCCACGGTGCAGCACAGGCAACCATTCGCCAGCTCGACGATGTCATCGTCGCTGCAGGTGTCGGCGCCGCAGCCGAGCAGCAGTTCGCGGTCGATGCCGAGTTCGCCGAACTCGTTGACGATGATCGCCAGCCGGTATCCCGCGGCGGCGCCGATCAGGTGGCGCACCAGGCTGGTTTTGCCGGCGCCGAGAAACCCGGTGATGATCGTCGCGGGGATGCGGCGCATCAGGCATTTCCCTTCAGCAGCAGCGGCAGGCCGGCGGCGACGAAGACGACCCGGTCGGCGAGCGCGGCGATGGTCTGGTTGAGCCGCCCCGCCGCGTCGCGGAACTGCCGGCCGAGCGGAGTTGCGGGCACGAGGCCGAGGCCGACCTCGTTGGCGACCAGCACGACGGGGCCGGCGGCGTCGCGCAAAGCCCCGCACAGTGCTTCGCTGTCATGCTCGACGACGCGGCCGGCGCCGAGCAGGTTTGACAGCCACAAGGTCAGGCAATCGACCAGGATCGGCCGGTCGGGCGCGGCATGTGCGACGACCGCCGCCGGCAGCTCGATTGGCGCCTCTACCGTGCGCCAGAACCCGTCGCGGCGATCACGGTGCGCGGCGATGCGCGCCGCCATCTCGGCATCGCCGGCCTCGGCGGTGGCGATGTAGGTGGCGGATCGCGCCGCCGCGGTGATCAGCGTTTCGGCATGGCGGCTCTTGCCGGAGCGCGCGCCGCCCAGGACCAGCGTAACCGCAGGCAACGCGCCCGCACCGGATATGAACAAAGGCTTCTCCTCCGCCCGAGGAATCGTCCCGACCTGCGGCGACGCGGAGGTCTCCTGGCTCGGGGTCGTCGCCCGCGGCGCCTTCCCGGCCCGGTGGAACCGTGGCCAGTGGCAAATGCCGCAAGCTCGCCGCTTACAGTTGCGGGGGCAGCGCCGGTCTTGCACCGGACTTCCCTGTCGCGTCGCAGGCGTCACGCTAGCACGCGCCGGCGGGGCGCGCCACCTGGGTGCAAAAATCTGCTATAGGGTTTTTCGACGGACGGCGATCAGGAGGGTGGCATGAGGATGTCGGGTGGTTGCCTCTGCGGCAAGGTCCGCTATTCGGTCGATGCCGAGCCGGCCTTTGTCGGCGTCTGCCACTGCACGAATTGCCAGAAGCATTCGGGGTCGGCGTTTGCCATAGCAATAGCGGTTCCCAAACCGCTGCTGACCGTCACTGGGTCGCCGAAGACGTTCGATGACCGCGGCGACAGCGGCAAGATACTGCATCGCCACTTCTGCGCCGATTGCGGCTCGTCGCTGTTCGATGAGGCGGACCTCATGCCCGGCATCGCCATGATCCTGGCCGGAACGCTTGACGACAATAGCTGGGTCAAGCCGCAGACCGAGATCTATTGTGACAGTGCGCAGTCCTGGGTCTCGCTCGGCGGCGAGCGGCACCGCTTCCCAAAGATGCCACCGCCGCCCAACCAATAGCGGCAGGGCTGACGGTACTATTTCGGAGGACGGTTGACGGTGATGACCCGCCAGTTGTGACCCATGCCCGGCCCTTCGATATGGTCGATGCGGGTCAGCGAGCAGTTCTCCATCGTAAAGGCGAGGCAGGTTTCCGGGTCGAGCCCGAGCGCCAAGCCCAATGCCGCACGGATCGTGCCGCCATGCGCGACGGCGATGATGTCGTGGCCGCGATGGGCTTCGAGCAGCTGCATGATCGCCCACGCCACGCGCGCCATGAGGTCGGCAAAGCTCTCGCCGCCAGGCACGCGCTGATGCGCCGGCCCGTGCCAGAAGCGGTGGAACGCGCCGCCGCGGGAGTGGCGCAGCTCGTCGTATGTCATGCCCTGCCAACTGCCGAAATTCTGCTCCGCGAGGTCGGCGATCGCCTCGGCCTCGGGACCGGGGATCTGGGCGGGGCCGGGCAACCCGGCGCGGACGATCGCCCGCGCCGTCTCGTGGGTGCGCCGCAGGTTGCTCGTCACCCACACCGCTTTCTTCGGCAGCTGGCGGGCGAGCCCGGCGAACACCGCCGCATTGGTGCAGTCGCACGGCATATCCTTCTGGCCATAGATGCGGCCGTCATGGTCGACCGGCGCGTGCCGCACCCACCAGAACCGGGTCGTCACCGCATTCTTGCCGGCCTCGCCTGCCCCGACTGCGCCGGGGTTGAACGGCGACACCTTGCCGGGCGGGCCGGCCGGGGTATCGGCTTCGGTCTCGCTCATCTGGCCGCCGCCACGAGCAGCATGACGATCTCTCCGATCTGTTGGAAGGCGCCGAGAACATCGCCGGTGTAGCCGCCGATCTGGCGCTGTGCAAGCGCCGCCGTCGCCGCCACAGCCATGCCGGAAAGCGCCAGCGCCGCCATCCCCAGCACCGGGCCGAGCGTACCGAGGGCGACGACGACACCGATCGCCAGCGCGACGAGGGCGTTGGCCGCACTCGGCCTGCCCGCCGCCGCGCCGAGCCCGTCGGGACGTGCTGGACGCAGCAAATGCATGGCCGGCGGCAGGAAGGCGCGCGAGGCGGTATGCGCCGCGATCAGCGCCAGCGCGCCGCCGAACGGCTCACCGATGGCCGCCAGCGCGGTGGCGCGCAGCCCGATGGTCAGGATCAGCGCGATGACGCCGTAGGAGCCGTGGCGACTGTCGCGCATGATCGCCAGCTTCTCGTCGCGATCGCGTCCGCCGCCCAATCCGTCGGCAGTGTCGGCGAGACCGTCCTCGTGCAAGGCGCCGGTGAGGAAGCCGGTTGCGACGATCGCCAGCAGTGCTGCCGGGGCGCTGTGCAAGCCGAGCAGCATCGCCAGCAGCAGCACCGCGGCAGCGATGCCGCCGACCCCCGCGCCGACCGCCGGAAAGGCCCAGCAGCAGCGGGCGACGACACCCGCCGCGGGGGTGCCGTCGTCGACGATCGGTGGAGTGACGGGCAGGCGGGTCAGCACCGCGGTCGCGGTGAGGAATTGGGTGAAGATGCCGGATTGCCTCGTCATCGCCGCGACCATAACGGCTTTTGCTGATAGATGTATCCGGACGAAACCCCGCTTTCGGCGCGGATCTTCTTTCTGACGTCGGCGGCGAGGGGCAAACTGGAGGTCGACGATGCCGGAAGTCCCGGCGAATTTGGACGAAATCCGCGCGCTGTTCGCGCATCTGCCCGGCCCCGATTTCGCCGCCGGCACCGCTGCGGCGATGCATGAGCGGCAATTGACCAAGCCGGCCGGGGCGCTTGGCCGGCTCGAAGAATTGTCGCACTGGCTGGCGACCTGGCAGGGACGGCATCCGCCGGCGGTCAATCATCCGCGGACCACCGTCTTTGCCGGCAATCACGGGGTCGCGGCGCGGGGCGTCTCGGCCTATCCGGCCGCGGTGACGGCGCAGATGGTGCAGAACTTCATCGCCGGCGGCGCCGCCGTGAACCAGCTGTGCAAGGTCGTCGACGCCGATTTGCGCGTTTACGAGATGAACCTCGACGCGCCGACGGCCGACATCGTCGAGGGCCCGGCGCTGAGCGAAGCCGACTGTGCGATGGCGATCGCCTACGGAATGATGGCGGTCGAGCCGGGGATCGATGTGCTGGCGCTGGGCGAGATGGGGATCGCCAACACCACCTCGGCCGCCGCGTTGTGTCTGGCGCTGTTCGGCGGCACGGCGGAGGAATGGACGGGCCCCGGCACCGGCGTCGCCGGCCTGGCGCTCGACCGCAAGCGTGAGGTCGTTGCGGCGGCGGCCGGACGGCATCGCGGCGCCGGCGACCCGTTCGAGATGCTGCGCCGCCTCGGCGGCTACGAGCTGGCCGCGATCGCCGGCGCGGTGCTGGCGGCGCGGATGGGCCGGGTACCGGTGGTGCTCGACGGCTTCGCCGCGACCGCGGCGGCTGCGGTGCTGTTCGCGGTCGACCCGCGCGCGCTCGACCACTGCATCGTCGCCCATGTCTCCGCCGAGCCGGGGCACCGGCTCCTGCTCGACAGGATCGGCAAGCGCGCCCTCTTCGATCTCGGCATGCGTCTCGGCGAGGCATCAGGCGCGACCCTGGCGATCGCGGTTCTCAAAGCCGCCGTCGCCTGCCACACCGGCATGGCCACCTTCGCCGACGCCGGGGTCAGCGGGCCGGCCTAGGGCCTTATCCGTTTAGGCCGAACCGCTTTGTGTACCGCCTTGGCCGGGCGTGACCCGGCCATCCACGTCTTGTCCTTGGACGTTCGCAAACAAAGACGTGGACCCGCGGGTCAAGCCCGCGGGAGGGGAACTCCTTTGAGGCTTCGAGCTGAATAGATCGTGTCCTAGCGCCTACTCCCCCATCTGCATCAGCGCGCCGCGGTGGCGGGCGTTGCGGAAGGCGAGAAACAGGATGGCGATCCCGATCGCCAGGTAGACAATGTCGAGGCCGATTGCGGCGAAAAAATAG
>DASQGR010000226.1:0-4178 GCA_035632515.1 Allostellaceae bacterium
CAGGTGCCGAAGATCACGTCCCAGACCGGCAGGATCACCGCGAAATTGCAGCCCATCGAGCGGTCGAACGGTACTTGCGCGTGCTCGATCGCGTGGTGCAGTCGGTGGTATTGCGGACCGACGACCAGAGTGCTGCCGACCGTTCCGAAGCCGAGCCGCAGATTGGTGTGGGCGAGGCTTTCGATCAGGCGAAAGCCGATCATCACCAGCGGATAGGCTGTCGGCGGGACGCCGATCAGCATCGCGATCGTGCCGCTCCAGGTCGCGGCCAGCACGTCATCGAGGATATGGTTGCGATCGTCGCTCCACAGCGTCATCTGGCGCTGGTCGTGATGCAGGCTGTGCAACGCCCACCACCACGGTAGCCGGTGCTGCAGCCGGTGCCGCCAGTATTCGCCGAAATCGAGGACGGCGATGTACACCAGAAAGGTCGCGAACGGGTGGTTGAAGAGCGGTCGCACCATCTGCTCGATCTCGGGCGGGATATAGCCTTTGAACCGCAGATAGCCGTCGATCGTCGCGCCGATCGGAGTCAGGACCAGGAACAGGATCGCCGGCACCAGGCCGAGCCGATGCACCAGGGTGTAGATTACATCGGTGCGCACGGCCCGGCGCTCGCTCCAGCGCCCGCCCCATTGCTCCACCGGCCGCCACAGTTCGAGCGGCCGGAACAGGGCATAGGCCAGCGCGATCTCGATGGCGCCGAAAAGCGCGAACTCGACCCCGTCGAAGGCGTCCTCGGACCAGTCCATCAGGCCGAGATGAAACAGTGCCGGCTGGATCGCGGTTTCGAAAATAGCCCCTTGGATCTGGTCGATCAGGCGCTGCAGCAGGTCGAGCATCAGTAAACGAAAATCCCGTGTGGCGAGCGCCCGACCGGGACCGTGGTCTTCACCATGCCCGCGGCAACCTCAATCACGTTGACCCACGCCCGCCAGCGGCCGGTGACCCATAGCTCGTGCCCGTCGGGCGACAGCGCCATGTCGTCGGGCCCGCCGGGAGCGGCGATCGTGCCGGTGATCGCCAGCGTCTCGGCGTCGAGCACCGAGACCGTGCCGGCATCGCGGTTGGACACATAGAGGGTCTTGCCATCCGGGGTGGCGAGGAAGTTGTGCGCACCGTTGCCGGTGTGGATGCGGCGGATCAGGCTGCCGTCATGCGGGTCGAATTCGGCGATGTAGTCGGCGCCCATCACCCCGACCAGCAGCGTCCCCGCCGGTCGCGTGATGATCCCCGCCGGCTGCGGACCGGTCGGCACGGTCCACAACGTCTTGCCCGAGGACAGGTCGATCGCGGTCAGGCTGCTGGTGCCCTGAAGGGTGACAAAAACCGTGTTGCCGTCGCGCGAAAAGGCGATGTGGCTCGGCATCGTCGCCGCCGGCAGGCGGTGCACGACCTCGTAGGTCCGGGCATCGTAGATGTCGATGCGGTCGAGCCTGAGCGAGGCGGCGACAAACCATTTCCGTCCGGGCTGAAGCCGATCTGGTAAGGGTCGCTTGCCGCCACGCGCCGCTTTTCCGTGCCGGTGACGCGGTCGATCAGCACCAGCTCGTTGCTGGCCGACATCGCGATGATCAGCGTGCGCCCGTCGGGGGTCAGGATCAGGTGGTGCGGCGAGCGGCCGAGATGCACGCGCGCGGTTTCGCGATAGGTGCCGCTGTCGATGACGCTTAACGAATCGTCGTCGGAATTGAGGACGATCGCGGTCGTCGCGGCGGCGCTGCCCGCTATGCCCAACGCGGCGGCGGCGACGCCAGCCTGCAGCGGCCTGCGAAGGCGGTGGAACAGCGGCACGGGCGCGTCAACCGGCGAGAGAACGAGGGCGGCAGCGCCAACGGCCGCAGCCGCGCATTCATAGCCGGTTGTCAGGACGTTGAAAAGACCGGCAATCCGGCACTACCTGCAGTGTTTTGCCGCGCGCCAGGGCAGATTTTGCCAGTCCCGCGAGGCGACGGCCTCTTTCGTCATTCCCGGGGTTTGCCCCCGGGGATCTCCCGGCGGCTCAACCCTGGCAGGCGGCGAGGATCAGCGCAGCCGTTGCGGCAGGGCGACGATCGCCGCGTCGAGCAGGGCGGCCCCGCGGCGCTCGTTGATTTCGCCGGCGATAACGTCGCGGGCGGCGGCGATGGCCACGTCGATCGCGGCGGCGCGGACCTCGTCGAGTGCCTTGGCCTCGGCCTGGGCGATGCGGTCCTCGGCCATGCGCTGGCGCCGCTCCAGGGCCAATTCGAGGTCGCGCGCCGACTGCGCGGCGATGCGCTCGGCCTCGGCCTGGGCATGGGCGACGATGGCGTCCGCCTCGGCCCGGGCCTCGCGCTCCTTGGCGCGGTACTCGGCGACCAGCGCCTCGGCCTCCTCGCGCAGCCGACGGGCCTCGTCGAGCTCGGCGCGGATGCGCGCGGCCCTGGCGTCGAGGCCGCCGGTGATCATCCGGCTCGCCGGCTTCCACACCGCGACGACAAAGACCACCGCCGCGACCAGCACCCAGAATTCAGCATCGGCGAGAAGATGGTGGATCATGCGGCGCGTCCGTTGAGGGCACGGCCGACGGCACCGTCCATCGCGGCCGCATTCGGGACGCTGCCGGTCAGCTTCTCGACGACGGCGCTGCCGACCTCCGCGGCAATGCCGCGGATCTCGCCGAGCGCCTGTTCCTTGCCGGCGGCAATGCGCTGCTCGGCGGCCTCGATCTGTGCCGCCAGCGTCGCCGCCAGCTGGCGCTGGCGCTCCGCCGCTTCGGCCGCCAGCCGCTCGCCGGTCTGGCGAAGCGTGTCCTGCGCGGCGGCGCGGGCATCGGCCAGCGCTTTCTGATAGGCGACGAGGGCCGCCTCGGCCTCGGCCTTCAGCGCGGCGGCGCGGCCGAGATCGCTGTCGAGCCGCCGGCGCCGCCCTTCGATCGCGGCCCGCACCTTTGGCAAGCCCAGCGTCGTCATCAGGATGTAGAGGACGACAAAGGAGATCGCCAGCCAGACGATCTGCGGGATGAAGGTGGGAATGTCGAGCTGCGGCATCGCGGCCGGCTCATCCGTCCTAGAATACGAACAGGATCAGGAAGGCGATCGCCAAGCCGAACAGGCCCGTCGCCTCGGCCAGCGCGAAGCCGAGGAAGGCGAACGGCTGTACCTGCGCTTGCGCCGCCGGGTTGCGCGCAACCGCACTGATCAGCGACGAGAACACGTTGCCGATGCCGACGCCGGCGCCGACCAGGGCGATGCACGCCAGACCGGCGCCGATCATTTTTGCGGAAGCGAGATCCATTGATAGTCCCCTAGGTTTTACAGAAGGTTCAGTAGTTTAGTGCATGTGAAGTGCGTCGCGCAGGTAGAGGCAGGTCAGGATCGCGAAAACATAGGCCTGCAGGGCGGCGACCAATACCTCCAGGGCGAGGATCGCGACGTCGAGGGCGACCGGCAGAAACGCGGCCAGGCCAATGCTCGCGGCAAACCCGCCAAAGATCGCCAGCATCGTATGCCCGGCAAGCATGTTGGCGAACAGCCGGATCGACAGCGTGAACGGACGGATGAAATACGACAGCAGCTCGATCGGCACCAGGATCACCAGGAGCAGCAGCGGCACGCCTTCGGGTACGAAAAACCGGAAGAAATGCAGGCCGTGCTTGGCAAAGCCGATGATGGTGACGCCGATGAAGACCACGGCAGCCAGCGCAAAGGTGACGATGATGTGGCTGGTAACCGTGAAACTGTAAGGGATTAGCCCCAGCAAGTTCGAGAAGAGCACGAACATGAACAGGGTGAAGACAAACGGGAAATAGGGCTCCGCACCGTGTCCGGCGTTGGTCTCCACCATGTCGGCGACGAACTCGTAGCTCATCTCCGCCATCGACTGCCAGCGTCCGGGCACCAGCGCGCCGCGGCGGGTCCCCAACACAAGCAGCGCGGTGATCAAAACCACCGCCACGGTCATGAACAGCGCCGAGTTTGTATAGGACACGTCGAGCCCGCCGATATGCAGCGGGATCAGCGGCTCGATCTGAAACTGTTCGAGCGGGTGCAGCTCCAGAGCCACGCTAGTCCTTCCTCTCCGATCGCCGGAAGCCAACTGCGGCGCTCTGGCCGGTAATCGCGCGATAGACGCTTAGCATGCCGGCCGCAACCCCGAGAAAGAACAACACAATGATCGCGAACGGGCGAGTGCCAAGCACACGATCGATCGCCCAA
>DASQGR010000227.1:0-8667 GCA_035632515.1 Allostellaceae bacterium
CGCTAATATCTCGGTACCGTTGTGCCGCAGAACGACAATTTCTTCGCCGCGCTCAACAGCGCCGGGTTCAGTGACGGGTCGTTCGCCTACATCCCGCCGGGCGTGCGTTGCCCGATGGAACTGTCGACTTATTTCCGCATCAATGCGCGCAATAGCGGACAGTTCGAGCGGACGCTGCTGATCGCCGATAAGGGCGCCTATGTCAGCTATCTCGAAGGCTGCACCGCGCCGCAGCGCGACGAGAACCAGCTCCATGCCGCGGTGGTCGAGCTGATCGCGCACGAGGACGCGCAGATCAAGTACTCGACCGTGCAGAACTGGTACCCCGGCGATGCCGAGGGCAGGGGCGGCATCTACAATTTCGTCACCAAGCGCGGCGCCTGCCGCGGCGACCGGGCCAAAATCTCGTGGACCCAGGTCGAGACCGGCTCGGCGATCACCTGGAAATACCCGAGCTGCATCCTCGAAGGCGACGACTCGGTCGGCGAATTCTATTCGGTGGCGATCACCAACAATCGCCAGCAGGCCGATACCGGCACCAAGATGATCCACATCGGCAAGAACACGTCATCGACGATCATCTCCAAGGGCATCTCGGCCGGGCGCGGGCAAAACACCTATCGCGGGCTGGTGCGGGTGCAGCCGCGGGCCGAAGGCGCGCGCAACTACACGCAATGCGACTCGCTCTTGATCGGCGACCGCTGCGGCGCCCACACCGTGCCCTATATCGAGGTGCGCAACCCCTCGGCGCGGATCGAGCACGAGGCCACCACCTCGAAGATCAGCGAGGACCAGATGTTCTATTGCCGCCAGCGCGGCCTCAGCCAGGAGGACGCGCTGTCGCTGATCGTCAACGGCTTCTGCAAGGAGGTTTTGAAGGAGCTGCCGATGGAATTCGCGGTCGAGGCGCAAAAGCTGTTGGCTGTGAGCTTGGAGGGCAGCGTCGGATGACGGTCGGTGAGATGGATATGCATCGTGCGTCCTTCGCGACGCGCACTTTGCGGGCTTCTCAGGATGACCGCCGTTATTGGGTGCCATCAACAAACCCCGTCATCCTGAGGAGCGCCGAAGGCGCGTCGCGAAGGACGCAGGGTGGTTTTGCAGCAAAATGACGATGCTCGAAATTCGTAATCTCCACGCGCGGCTCAAGGACGGGCGCGAAATCCTCAAGGGCATCGACCTCACGGTCGCGCCTGGCGAGGTGCATGCGATCATGGGGCCGAACGGCTCGGGCAAGTCGACGCAGGCCTCGGTGCTGGCCGGGCGCGACGGCTATGAGATCACCCAGGGCAGCGTGACCTACCAGAGCCGCGACCTGCTCGACATGCCGGCCGACGAGCGGGCGCGCGAGGGGGTGTTCCTCGCCTTCCAGTACCCGGTCGAGATCCCCGGCGTGAACAACATGTATTTCCTGCGCGCCGCGCTCAACGCCGGCCGCCGCCATCGCGGCGAGCCGGAACTCGATGCCGGTCAGTTTCTGCGCGCGGTGCGGGCGAAGCTGAAGCTGCTGGAAATCAGCGAAGATTTGATGCAGCGCGCGGTCAATGTCGGGTTCTCCGGCGGCGAGAAAAAGCGCAACGAGATCTTCCAGATGGCGATGCTGGAGCCGCGCCTGGCGATCCTCGACGAGACCGATAGCGGGCTCGACATCGATGCGCTGCGCCTCGTCGCGAAGGGCGTCAACGGGCTGCGCGCGCCGGACCGGGCGATCGTGATGATCACCCACTACCAGCGCCTCCTGGATTACGTCGAGCCCGACCGGGTGCATGTGCTGCAAGGCGGCCGCATCGTCGAATCGGGCGACAAGAGCCTCGCCGGCGAGCTTGAGCGCCGCGGCTACGGCGCGGTGGATGCGACATGAGGCTGCGATGAACGCGATTGTCGATTTCCCGATGAAGCCGGAAGCACGGCCTTATCTCGACGTGTTTGCGGGTACGGCGGGTGAGCCCGAGTGGCTGGCGCGGTTCCGCCAACAGGGCCTCAGCCGTTTTGGCGAGCTTGGATTCCCCAGCCGGCGCAGTGAGAACTGGCGCTACCTCGACCTGCAGGCGCTCGAAAAGCACCCGATGCTGCCGGCTGTCATGGGCGAGCCAATGGGGGTACCGGCGGAATTGGCGCTCGAAAGCTCCGGGGCGCGGCTGGTTCTGATCGACGGCCGGTTCGCGCCGGAAGCGTCGCGGCTGGCGTCGTCAAAGGGTGTTTGGCTCGGTTCGATGCAGACGGCAATTGCCGAGCGGCCGGAACTGGTCCGCACCATTGCCGGGGATGCCGGCGCCGACCATCCCTTCGCCGCGCTCAACGCCGCGTTGTTCGCCGATGGGTTCGTGCTCGATGTCGCGCCGGATGCGGTCGTCGATAGGCCGATCGAGATCATCCATCTCGCCTCGGGTGCGGGCGATGCGTCGCTGCACACGCGCAGCCTGGTTCATCTGAGCGCGGGCAGCCGCGTGACGATGCTCGAAACCTATGCCGGTTCTCGGAAATACTGGCGCAATGATGTTGCCGCCTGGCGGCTTGGCGACGGCGCATCGCTGACCCGTGTCGCGCTGATCGAGGAAGGCACCGACGCCGTGCATCTCGGCGAGGTCGCGGCGACGCTCGGCGCCGGGGCAAAGCTCGATGGGCTCGCACTGCTGCTCGGCGGCGGCACGGTGCGGCACGAGGCCAACATCGCGATCGCCGGCGACAATGCCGAATGCCGCTACGACGGGGTTTTTGTCGTCTCCGGCCGCGAGGAAGCCAACATCGTCACCATGATCGACCACGCCGCGGTCGGCGGCACCACCGGCGAGCTCATCAAGGGCGTCGCGGCAGGCCGCGCGCACGGCGCGTTCCAAGGCAAGATCGTCGTCCGCGAGGGCGCGCAGCAGACCGATGCGCGGCAGACCAGCCGCAACCTGATCCTCGGCCGCCGCGCGGTGATCGACACCAAGCCCGAACTGGAAATCCTCGCCGACGATGTCAAATGCGCGCACGGCGCCAGCGTCGGCGACCTCGACGAGGCGGCGCTGTTCTATCTGCGCGCCCGCGGCATCCCGACCGACGAGGCGCGCCGGCTGTTGGTCGAGGGATTTCTGCGCGAGCCGGTCGAGGGCATCGCCGACGTAGCCCTGCGCGAGCATTTGTTGCGCCGGCTGACCGCGCGGCTCGCCCGGCTGGAGGACGAGTGATGAGCAGCCTGGTCGCCACACGGCCGCGCATGGTGCTGGACCCGCAGGCGCTGCGCCGCGAATTCCCGATCTATCAGCATAATCCCGGGCTGGTGTTCCTCGATTCCGGCGCCAGCGCGCAAAAGCCGGCGAGCGTCATCGACGGCATCGCCGAGTTCTACCGCCGCGATTACGCCAATGTGCATCGCGGCGTCTATCAGCTCAGCCAGCGCTCGACCGACGCCTTCGAGGAAGCCCGCGAAAAGACCCGCGCCTTCCTCAATGCCGCCGATGCCAACGAGATCATCTTCGTGCGCGGCGCGACCGAGGCGATCAACCTGGTCGCGCAAAGCTGGGGTCCGGCTTTTGTCGAGGCCGGCGACGAAATCATCGTCAGCGATCTCGAGCATCATTCTAATTTCGTACCGTGGCAGATGCTGTGCGAGCGGGTCGGCGCCCGTCTGGTCGTCGCGCCGATCGATGCAAGCGGCGGGTTCGACCTTGCCGCCTTTGAGGCGCAGCTTAATTCCCGCACGAAGATGGTTGCGGTCACCCATGTCTCGAACGTCACCGGCGCAATCCTGCCGGTCGAGCGCATCGTCCAGCTCGCTCACGCCAAGGGCTCACGAGTGCTGGTCGACGGTTGCCAGGCGATCCCGCGCATGCCGGTCGACGTGCGGGCGATGGGCTGCGATTTCTATGCCTTCTCGGGGCACAAGGCCTACGGCCCTTCCGGCATCGGCGTGCTGTGGGGCCGCTACGCGCTGCTGGAGCAGATGCCGCCCTGGCAGACGGGCGGCGGCATGATCACCTTGGTCACGCCGGAACGCACCGAATTCCAGGAGCCGCCGCATCGCTTCGAGGCCGGCACCCCGGACATCGCGGGCGTAATGGGACTCGGCCTCGCCCTCGATTTCATCGAAGGGCTCGGCCGCGAGGCGATCCGCGAGCATGAGGAGATGCTGACCGGCTATGCCATCGACCGGCTGTCGCGCATTGATGGGGTGAGGCTGGTCGCGGGCGGCCAGCAGCGCATCAGCGTCCTGTCGTTCAATCTCGACGGCGTCCACCCGCACGACGTCGGCACGGTGCTGGACCAGCACGGCGTCGCGGTCAGGGTCGGCCATCACTGTGCCCAGCCGCTGATGGACAAGCTCGGCATCGCCGGTACGGTGCGCGCCTCGCTCGGGGTCTATAACGACAGGGACGATATCGACCGGCTCGCCGCCGCGGTCGAAGCCTGCCGGGAGATGTTTTCGCGATGATCGATCTGCGCGAGCTTTACCAGGACATCATTCTCGACCACGGTCGCCACCCGCGGAATTTCCGCGCGATCGAGCATCCGACCCATACCGCCCGGGGCCACAACCCGCTCTGCGGCGACCGGGTCATCGTGTACCTGTCGCTCGACGGCGACAGGATCGCCGATGTCAGCTTCGAGGGGCGTGGCTGCGCGATTTCGACCGCGGCGGCCTCGCTGATGACCGAGGTGCTGAAAGGCAAGACTTTGGCCGAGGCGCAGGCACTCTTCACGCAGTTCCACGCCAAGGTCACCGGCGGTGAGGTCGGCGAATTGCCCGAGGCGCTGGAGGAAGACAGCGAGCGGCTCGACCCGCTGACCGGGGTCAAGTCCTACCCGGCGCGGGTCAAATGCGCGACGCTGCCCTGGCATGCCTTCGAGCAGGCGCTCAAGGGCGGCGCCGCCGAGCCGGTGAAGACGGAGTAGGTGATGATGCCGGCACCCGACGATCGCGACTATTTCGCCTTCACGCATCACCAGCCGGCCCCGCCGGAGGAGAGCGAGGCGGTCGAGCGTCCGGAAGGCGAGGACGATCCCGTGCTGTTGGAGCCGGTGCTCGCGGCGCTGAAGACCGTGCAGGACCCGGAAATCCCGGTGAACCTCGTCGAGCTCGGACTGATCTACGAGCTGCTGGTCAAGAAGGGCGGCACCGTGTTTGTCGAGATGACCTTGACCACGCCCGCCTGCCCGGTCGCCCAAAGCATGCCGGACGAGGTCAAAAAAGCGGTCGCCGGCGTGCCGGGGGTCGAGGACGTGCGGGTCAAGCTGGTGTGGACCCCGCCCTGGACCATGGAAAAGATGAGCGAGGAAGCCAAGCTCGAGCTGGGGATGATGTGATCATCCGTCGTGCCGAGTCCTTATTCCCTGGACCCCCGCATGCGCGGGGGTGACGAGGAATGGATAGCCATCGGCCCCGGGCGGTACTGTTCGACCTGCTGACGGCGCTGATCGATTCGTGGACGTTGTGGAATACCGTCGCCGGCAGCGAGGCCGATGGCCGGCGCTGGCGCGGCGCCTACCTGGAGCGCACCTATGGCGAGGGCCGCTATCGTCCGTACGAGCTCCTGGTGCAGGAGGCGGCGGAGGCTGTCGGGTTGGCCCGCGGGCTCGGCGAGCGCCTGGCCGAGCGCTATGCCGAGCTCGCTCCCTGGCCGGAGGTCGCCGCGGTGCTCGGCCCGCTGCAGGGTGGGGTGAGGCTCGGCATCGTCACCAATTGCTCGGAAGCCCTCGGCCGCATCGCCGCCAGTTGCACCGGCATCGCTTTCGACAGCATCGTCACCGCCGAGCGGGCCGGCTTCTACAAGCCGCATCCCGACACCTATCGGCTTGGCCTCGCCGAGCTTGGCGTCGATCCGGCGGATTGCCTGTTTGTCGCCGGCTCGGCCTACGATCTGTTCGGCGCCGCTGCGGTCGGCCTCACGGTGTTCTGGCACGACCGGATCGGCATGGCGATGCCGCAGGGCGCCCCGCCGCCGCTATGGCATGAGCGCAGCCTGCACCGACTGAGCGAAATCGTGTCCGGCGGAATTCCGTTCTTGCCGGCCTCATGACCGGCGTTGTTCCGGCCCCCTGGTGAAAAAAGGCGGGACGACGCGATTATCCGGTCAGCGCCTGGTCCAGATCGTCGATCAAATCCTGCGGGTGTTCGATGCCGACCGAAAGGCGCAGCAGGTCGCTTGGCACCGGGGTGCCGAGGCCTTCGATCGAAGCGCGGTGTTCCATCAGGCTTTCGACCCCGCCCAGTGACGTCGCCCGCTTCCAGATCTCGACCCGTGCGGCGGTTGCGATCGCCGCCGCCTCGCCGCCTTTGACCCGGATCGACAACATCCCGCCGAACCCGCCCTGCATCTGCCGCGCGGCGATGTCGTGACCGGGATGGCGCGGCAGGCCGGGATACAGCACCGCCTCGATCCGGGGATGCGCCGCCATCGCCTCGGCGACCAGCTGCGCCGAACGGCAGGCGCGCTCCACCCGCAGGTGCAAGGTGCGCATTCCGCGCAGCAGCAGATAGGCTTCGAGGCTGCCGAGAATGGCGCCGCTGCTGCTGCGCATGGCGACGAGGCGCTGCCAGAACTCGTCGTCCCGGGCCCCGGTCAGGGTGCCGGCGATGACGTCGCTGTGGCCGTTGAGGTATTTCGTCGCCGAATGCATGACGATGTCAGCGCCGAATGCGATCGGCCGGGTCAACACCGGGCTGGCGGTGGTGCTGTCGACGGCGAGCAGCGCGCCGGCCCGGTGCGCGATCTCGGCCGCGCCGGCGATGTCGGTGATCGACCATAGCGGGTTGGCCGGGGTTTCGGCCCAGAGCAGCCGGGTGCGGCCCGGCACGACCGCCGTCCGCAGCGCGTCGAGCGACGACATGTCGACAAAATTGGCGGCGATGTACCCGTCCGCGGCGTATGCGGCGATCCAGCGCCGAAGGCTGTGATACATGACCAGCGGCGCCACCACATGGGCGCCGAGCGGCAGGCTGCGGAACACCGTAGTCGCCGCCGCCATGCCCGATGACAGCACCAGCGAGGCTGCGCCGCCTTCGAGCGCGGTGATCACCGCTTGCGGCTGGTCATAGCCGGGATTGTCGGCGCGGCCGTAATTGCGCCCGCGGCGGTATTCGTTGTCGGGATCGCGGATAAAGGTCGTCGCCGGCTGGATCGGCAGCACCACCGCGCCGGTCGCGGCATCGGTCCAGCCGAGCCCTTGCGCGGCGATGGTGGCGGGGTGGGGCGGCTGACGGTTGGTTCGCATCGTCGGGTCCTGTCTGGGCGGCGCGCCAGCATAACGCACCGGGCGGATCGAGGATTGACCCATCGGCGAGGCTGGCTTAGAGCACCAGCCATGCCGCTGCGCCGCCATATCCTCGCATTCGCCCTGGTGCTCGTGGCGTTTCCAGCCTGGGCGCTGGAGAGTTTTACGACCTCGGAGCTGACCATCGTCACCGCTGCCGGACCGCAGAAGTTCAAGGTCGAGCTGGCCCTCTCGAACCCACAGATGGAACAGGGGCTGATGTTCCGCCACAGCCTTGCCGCCGATGCCGGGATGCTGTTCGACTTCAAATCGCCGATACCGGTGACGATGTGGATGAAGAACACGCTGATCCCGCTCGACATGGTGTTTCTCGACGCATCCTTGCGGGTGGTCGATGTCCACGAGCGGGCCGTGCCGCTGTCGCTCGACCCGATCGCCGCCAAAGTCCCGGCGCGCTACGTCATCGAGCTGAACGGCGGCACTGCGGCTCGGCTCGGCATCAAGTCCGGCGACCGGGTGACCGGTCCGTACTTCGAGCGGGGGTCTTAGGCCTTTCCGTCATTCCCGCGCCAGCAGGAATGACCAAATAAATCAACCCGCCTCAGCCGCGTCATTGCTCGATCCTCGTCCGGCTCACCAGGTGGCGAACATTATTGCCACGGTGATTCCCATCGCGGCGGTCGACAGCCAGCCGACGGCCCAGAGCGCGCGCGGCAGGGTAAAGCGGCCCATGACCTTGGGCTGCATCGTCATCACCATCATTACGACCATCAGCGGTACGGCGACGACGCCATTGATGACCGCGCTCCAGAACAGCGCCTTGATGGGATCGATGTTGATGAAGTTGATGCCGACGCCGATCAGGGTGCCGGCCACGATCGTCGCGTAAAAGCGCCTGGCTTCCTGCGGGCGACGGTCGAGACCTGCGCGCCATCGCATCATTTCTGCGAGGGCATAGGCGGCAGAGCCGGCGAGCACCGGCACCGCCAGCAACCCGGTGCCGAGAATTCCCAAGGCGAAGACGGCAAAGGCAAAATCGCCGGCGATCGGGCGCAGCGCCTGGGCCGCCTGCTCGGAAGTCTGAATGTCGGTGATCCCGTGCAGATGCAGGGTCGCCGCGGTGGTGATGATGATGAACAGCGCGACGATGTTGGAAAAACCCATGCCGAGATAGGTGTCGATCTCGATCCGTCGGAACTCCGTGGGCGCCTCGTTGGGGGCCTCAATGAGCGGATGCGCCTTCGGATCGATGCGTTCGTTGTCGGCCTCCTCGGAAGCCTGCCAGAAAAACAGATAGGGGCTGATCGTCGTCCCCAGGATCGCAACGATCAGGACGATATAGTCCTTATCCCACGACAGGGTCGGCACGAAAGTGTCGTGGGCGACTTCGCCCCAAGGCACCTGGACCACGAAAGCCGTGGCGACATAGGCAAACAGCGACAGCGTTAGCCACTTCAGGATTTTGACGTAGCT
>DASQGR010000228.1:0-5251 GCA_035632515.1 Allostellaceae bacterium
GATCCCGCTCGGCATCAGAAAGGCGGTGCGCGACGGCAGCGGCTTCGACGTGTGGACCAGCACGGTCATCATCGTCGGCTATGCGGTGCCGAGCTTTCTGTTCGCGGTGCTGCTGATCGTCGTGTTCGCCGGCGGCAGCTACCTGTCGATCTTTCCGCTGCGCGGCCTGGTCAGCGACAATTGGGCGAGCCTCGCCTGGCCGATGAAGATCGCCGACTATTTCTGGCATATCGCGCTGCCGATCGCGGCGCTGGTCGTCGGCGGGTTCGCGACCCTGACGATGCTGACCAAGAACTGCTTTCTCGACGAGATCAACAAGCAATACGTGCTGACCGCCCGCGCCAAGGGGCTGAGCGAACGCCGCGTGCTTTACGGCCACGTTTTCCGCAACGCGATGCTGCTGGTCGTGGCGAGCTTTCCGGCCGCGTTCGTCTCGATCCTGTTCACCGGGGCGCTGCTGATCGAGATCATCTTTTCATTGGACGGGCTCGGCCTGCTCGGCTACGAGGCGGCGATCAACCGCGACTACCCGATCATGTTCGGCACGCTTTACGTGTTCACCCTGATCGGGCTGGTGCTGAAGCTGGTCAGCGACCTGACCTACATGCTCATCGACCCGCGCATCGATTTCGCCACGCGCGGCGTTTAGGCATACCCGCCAGGCAAAGACGCGGGGATGGTCGGAGCGTCAGCGACCTATATTGCGTCGAACTTCCACAAAAATCATGAGAACGGGGTCGGCGGGTAATTCGCGCCAGGAGGTAGGATTTTGCTCCAGGGAGCACGCCGCATTTAGTACAGGAGCACTCGATGAAACGATTACTTACAGCGACGGCATCTCTGGCGGTCGTGATCGGCCTGGCAGCCAGCACCAGCGCTTTCGCGCAGCAGGCCGGTTACACCCCGACGGCGGCCACCGCGCCGGTCTACGGCCCGCTTCCCGCCACCCCGCCGCCCGGCATGGTTCCTCCGGGGGCCGCGCCTCCGGGCTTTGAATATCGCTACGTCTACAGCTACGACCAGCACCAGATCTATCGGCCCCATTGGGAAGCGGTCCGCATCGGAACGCCCTGACCGGCCTGCGAAAATCCCCCGGGCGGATCAACCCGCCCGGGGCCCGCCTCGGCCGGCTCAACGGCTTTGACGCGGGCCGGCCGGAAGGACAAAATCCGCGATCGCCGCAACTCCTCCGGAAAGGCTCGCGATGAGCAGCTTTCGTATCGCCCTTGTCCAGCCGATCACCGCACCGCCGCCCGACGACGAGAAGAATGTCGCCGCCGCCGTGGCCTGGATCGAACGCGCGGCGCGCGAGGGCGCGGATTTCGTCTGCTTCCCCGAGAGCTACCCCGGACCGTGGCGGATGCCGGCGACCTTCGACCCGACTCCGGCAATTGCCGAGGCGGCCGCCAAACACAACATCCACGCGGTCTATGGCACGATCGAGCCGATCGATCCGGCCAAGGCGACCGCCTACAACCTCACCTGCATGGCCTTCCCCGACGGTCGCCAACCGGCCGCGTATCGCCGCAGCCATCCCAACGGCCCGTGGATCTACACCGGCGGCAAGTATTGGGAATTTCAGTATGTCGCCGGCAACGACTACCCGGTGTTCGACACGCGGCACGGCAAGGTCGGACTCGCGATGTGCAGCGAGGTCTACATGCCCGAGGTCGCCCGCGCGCTGGCCCTGCGCGGCGCCGAGCTGATCTTCATGCCGGCGGGGATGGACAAGCGGCGGCTGTGGGACACCTGGCGCACGCTGCTGTGGGCGCGGGCGATCGAGAACCTGGCGCTGGTGGTCTCGACCCAGAACCTGGTCACCCATGAGAACCGCGGGCTCGCCATCGTCGCCGCGCCGGAATCCGTGCTCTACGAAAGCACCGTCGCCGGCATGGGCGTGGTCGAGATCAGCCTCGACCGGGTGCGCGAATTGCGCAACGGACGCGACGGCGGCGATTCGTCACAAAGCGCCGGCGCCAAGCAGGGCGTGCTTTCCGAGCAATGGCAGCGTCCCGAGCTTTACGACAGCTTTTATCCGCGGCCGTTGAAGCAGGCGGCGGAATAGGGGGCCGCCCGAACCGCATCCCTGCCGCCTGCCCGCGCGTCATCCCCGACGAAGGAGGTTGTTGCGCGGGGGCCGGTTCTCTCCGGCATGGCGCGGCAACCTACCGCGGTCCTACCGCGGTCCTCTGCCGGGCTGCGGGTCGACGCCCATATGGCCCGACCGGTTCTGGTAGAGATGCACCTCTTTCCGCATCGGCCGCGGCGGCTCGCCCTCGAGCCACAGCCGGTAAAGCAGCCGCTTTTTCGCCGGATCGTCATGGTCGATAAAGCCGGTGCGCGCGTGCAGCATCTCGTAATTGTTGATGAACGACGCTTCGCCCGGCCGCAGGGTCAGCTCGAGGCGCACCTCGTCGCGCTGCGCCACCGCCTCGAAAAACGCCAGCGCCTCCCTCTCCAGCTCGGATAGCGGCTGGCCCAGGGTTTCGGCGCCGCGGTCGATCACGCCGCGGACATAGCGGGTGCTGAGCAGCCCGCCCGCCTCGGAAAACACTGGCACCCGGTACGGCGTCACCGGGTCGTCCTCGGGCGCTTCCTCGCCGCGGCGGTCGCAGCGGAACCCGCGCTCCAGCACGGCGAGGTATTCGGGATGCTCGCGCGAGACGATCTCGTGCACCTTGAGCGAGCTGGCATAGATGCTCATGCCGCCTTCCTTGGCGTCGCGCACGCACAAGAGGCCGACGATCTCCGCCGAGTCGGTGTGAAGGCTCAATTCGCGATCCGTGGTGTAGCCGCGCGACGCCTTCGCCACATTGGTGACGTGGCCGAGATAGTCGCCGTCCGCGCTCTGCGAGCAGCCGAAACCGAAATGCGTGCCGATCCCCCAATAGACGGTCTGCATTTCGTCGGCGGTGTACTTGTCGACCGGAAAGCCGCGGATGACGAGGATGCCCGGACCGTTCTTGATCTCGGCCAGCACCGCAGCAAGGTCGTCGTCAAGCGCGGGGTGGGAAAAGTCGCGCTTGCGGATTTCGTGAAACGGCCGCTTGTCGCCGGCGAGCTTTTCCATCACCTCGTCGATTGCCGCCAGATGCGCCGGGGTGAAGTCCCAATAGAGCGCCGCGCTGTCGAACGCCGCGCCGAGCCAGCCATTGCGGTGCCGTGACACTTCCATCGCTGCCGCCATTCGCTTTTCCTCCCTCGTCGCTACCGCGTGCCGCGCACCCGGCCCATCATCAAGGTCGGCCACGGGTCGGGCATCTCGCCGACCGCGACCTCGATCAGGCTCGGGCCGCGGCGCCTGAACGCGGCGTTGAGCTCGCGCCGCAATCCGTCGGGGCTCGTCGTCTTGACCCCGGCGATGCCGTAGCTCTCGGCCATTTTCGGGAAATTCGGGTTTTGCAGCTCGGTGGCGATCAGCCGATTGCCGTAATCGACCTTCTGCATGCGGCGGACATTGCCGTAGGCGCCGTCGGCGAACACCACCGCGACGGCGTCGATGCCGTGCAGCGCCGCGGTCGACAGCTCCTGCACGTTGTACATGAACCCGCCATCGCCCGAGACCGAGACCACCGGCACGTCGGGCTTCGCCACCTTGGCGCCGAGCGCGGTCGCGTAGGAATAGCCGAGCGTCCCCTGATAGCCGCTGTGGATATAGGTGCGCGGCCAGTAGACCGGGAAGGCAAGGCGGCCGACATAACCGACCTGGGTCAAGTCCTCGACATAAATGCCGTCATCCGGCAGCTCGGCACGCAGCGCGGCGAGGTATTCGCATTGCGGGCCCAGGCGCTCGGCCAAGGTCGCCGCGGTTTTCGTTTTCAGCCCGTCGAGCTCACCCTGGCGCGAGGGCCGCGCCGGGCCGCCCTTGACCGCAGCGAGCAGCGCCGCGGCCGCGTCCTTGGCGTCGGCGACGATGGCAACCGCCGGCTTGACGATGCGGGTGATCTCGACCGGGTCGAGATCGACGCGGATCAGCTTGAGGTTCGCATCGGTGCCCCAGCGCGTTTGCGGCTGGTTGAGCCGGGTGCCGATCGCGAGCACGACATCGGCGGTCTTCCATAATTCGTGTCCGGCCAGCAGGTTCTGCGCCAGGTAGTGGCGATCGCTGACCACCCCCTTGCCGCCGGTATAGGTGACGACCGGCGCCTGCAGCCGCTCGGCCAGCGCCAAAACTTCAGCGCCTGCCGCCATCGCGCCGCTGCCGACATAGATCAGCGGCGCCTTGGCCTCCGACAGCAGTGCCGCCGCCTTGTCGATCGCTTCCGGATCGGGCGCGGGCGGCACCGGCGCCTCGCCGACCGCCGGCAGGTCGACTGCGGCGTTCATCGCCATGATGTCGAGCGGCATCTCCAGCGCCACCGGACGCGGCCGGCCGTCGGCGAGCTGGCGGAAGGCTTCGTTGACCAGCTTGCCGGCCTCGCTCGGATGCCCGATGCGCGCCGCCCATTTGGTCAGCCCCTTGAGGATCGCGAGCTGGTCGGGGATTTCATGCAGCAGGCCGAAGCCGCGCCCGATTAGGTCCGAGGGGATCTGGCCGCTGATGCACAGCACCGGCGCGTTGGTCGCGTAGGCGGTGGCGAGCGCGGCGGTGGTGTTGAGCAGCCCCGGCCCCGGCACCACGGCAAAGGCGCCGGGCCTGCCGGTGGCGCGGGCATAGCCGAGCGCCATATAGGCGGCAGCCTGCTCGTGCCGCGTATTGATCACCCGGATGGCCTCGCCGGCATCGTACAGTGCGACGAACAGCGCGTCGTTCTGCACCCCGGGGAGGGCGAACAGCGTATCGATGCCATTGCGGGTCAGCATCTCGACCAGCGCGCCGCCACCCGTCATTCGTGCGGCCGTCATTCGTGCCATGGCCATCGCTCTCTCCTATTCCTGCGGCTCGGCTGCCAGCCGATCCATCCAGGCGAGCAGCACCCCCGCGACGACAAAGGTCATCAGGATCGCGATCTGCCATAGCACGTCGGTTTTGTTGACGCTGCCGATCTCGACATAGATTTCCAGCAAATCGACCGCGGCGATGGCGATCAGCGAGGCCACGACCTTGAGCTTCAGCCCGCTGAAGTCGGATTTGCCCATGAATTGCGTGAGGTCGCGGCGCTCGGGACCGATCAAGCTCGTTCCCAGCGTGCTCACCCCCGCAAAAATCATGATCAGCACGAGGTTGGCGACCAGGACCAAGTCTATCATTTTGAGCGCGGCGAGAATGACGCCGTCGCTGCTGAGGTCGCCAAAGCCGAGGATCGCCCAC
>DASQGR010000229.1:0-1901 GCA_035632515.1 Allostellaceae bacterium
TGCCCGCCGCCTTGCCCGGCGCCTTGATTGCCGGGCCTCGCTTTTCCACCCCTATGCGGCGATGCGGCCATCGTGGTTGCGCAACCCTGGGGTTCCCATCGCCGTACTGTCGATAATCACGTTTCACAAAAGGCTGTGCGATGCGCGTTTGTTTCTGGGGTACCCGCGGTTCGATTCCCAAGCCGGGGCAGAGTACCGTCCGGTACGGGGGAAACACCTCGTGTGTCGAGCTGCGCTCCGCCGCCGGGACGACGGTTGTGCTTGATTGCGGCACCGGCGCGCTTTCCCTCGGCGCCCACCTGATGCAGAGCGGCGAGAAGCCGCTGCGCGGGCATTTGCTGATCAGCCATACCCATTGGGACCATATCCAGGGGCTGCCTTTTTTTGCCCCGCTCTTTGTTCCGGGTAACGAGTGGGATGTCTATGCCCCGCACGGCTTTGCGCAATCGGTGCGCGAAACCCTCGCCGGACAGATGCAGCACACCTATTTCCCGGTCGACCTGGGGCAGCTCGGCGCCACGATCCGCTACCACGACCTCACCGAAGGCGTCATCACCGTCGGCGACATCACGGTCCGGACCCAATACCTCAATCACCCGGCGCTGACCCTGGGCTACCGGCTCGAGGCGGATGGGGTCACGGTCGTTTATTGCTGCGATCACGAGCCGCATTCGCGGCCGCTCGCCTACGGCTCGGGCGAGATCGGCGATCAGGATCGCGGCCACATCGAGTTTGCCCGCGGCGCCGATCTCCTGATCCATGACGCGCAATACCGCGCCGCCGAATACGAGGGAAAGATCGGCTGGGGCCACAGCACCCTCGAATACGCGGTGACGGTGGCCCGGATTGCCGGAGCGAAAAGCCTCGTTTTCACTCATCACGACCCGGCGCGCGACGACGATACCCTCGACAAGGAGATCGCGGCGGTCCGAGCGAGGCTGCAAGCCGAAAGCGCGCCGATCGCCGTTTCCGCCGCGGCGGAGGGCCAGGTCGTCGAACTGGCGCCCCATCCCGGCCAGCCGATCGCGCCGAACGCTGTCGGCGGCGCTGAAGCCGAGGTGCGGACCGCACCGGTGTTGACAGATCAGATCGTGCTGCTCGGCATTGCCGATCCCGGCCTCCACGACGAGCTGTGGCAGGCATTGCGCGCCGACGGGATCGCCGTGCTGCACGCTGCGAGCGCCACAGCGGTCCTGCAACTGGCCGAAACCGCGCAGCCGTCGCTCGTCATCCTCGAGCGCTATCTGCCGGGCGATGGCCTCGAAACCTGCCGGGCGATCCGCAAGATGCCGGACAGCGCCTCCGCGGCAGTCCCGATCATTATCGCGGCAACGCAGGAGGACGTCGTCGCCGGTATCGAGGTCGGCGTCACCGACTGGCTGGTAAAGCCCTTTTCCGGCATCTACGCGCGGACGCGGATGCGTGCCTGGCTGATGCGAATGGCTTGCCGCTGGGAGCGCGCGCCATTGCCGGCGGATGAACAGCAGCGGTTGGCCGCGCTCCATCGCCTCGCCATCCTCGATACCGAGCGGGAGGAGCGGTTCGACAGGCTAACGCGCATGGCCAGCGCGATGTTCGACGTGCCCATCGCCCTGGTGAGCCTGGTGGACGAGAACCGCCAATGGTTCAAATCCGCCTGCGGCGCCGGCCTCAGCGAAAGCCCGCGCGAAACGTCATTCTGCGCGCACGCCATTCTCCAAAGAACTGTGATGGTCATCCCGGACGCCCTTCTCGACCCTCGGTTTGCCGACAATCCCGTTGTCGTCAACGACCCCCGAGTGCGGTTCTATGCGGGATGCCCGCTGGTGCTGAACGATGGTGCGTGCGTCGGCACCCTGTGTCTGATCGATACCCGGCCGCGCCGGCTCGATGAGGCTTCGATCCGGCTGCTGCGGGACTTG
>DASQGR010000230.1:0-17541 GCA_035632515.1 Allostellaceae bacterium
CAGCGCGCGGCCCATGACCCAGTCGAGGTCGTCGCCGCGCAGCCACGGCAGTTCCTCGGTGAACAAGGTCACCGCCTGGCGATAGGTGCAGGGGATGCCGGTCATGTCGGTGCCCCAGAAGAACCGGCGCGGGCCGAACGCGTCGAACACCTGCCTGAGGTACGGGTGCAGACGGGGATGGGGGTAAGGCTCGCTCGAATAGCGCGGCAGCGCCGAAGCCTTGGCCGCGACATTGGGCAATTTCGCCAGCGCCAACAGGTTCGCCAGATCGCCGAACGCCGCCTCGTCCTTGCCGTCACGCACCAGAGCGAGGTGGTCGATGACAAACCGCATGCCCGGATGGCGCTCGGCGAGGCGGCCGACCTCCGGCAGCAGGCCGGGGATCGAGACCATCGCGGGCAATCCCGCGCGCTCGGCCGCCTGCCATAGCCAATCGCCCGCCGGCTCGGTAAACAGGCTCCGCGCCCCGGCCCCGGCGGTGGTGACCCGGATGCCGAGCATCCCCGGCTGTTCGCGCCAGCGGTCGAGCGCCTGCGGGTCGGGCTGAGCGAGCGGCGGGCGCCCCATCACCGCGAACTTGTCGGGATGCGCCGCGGCCGCGGCAAGGGCGAGGTCGTTGCGGTCGCCCTCCCAGGAGGGCGGCACGATCACCGCGCGGTCGACCCCGGCGGCCGCCATTTCGGCCAGCAGGTCGTCCTTCGAGAAGGGTCGCGGGCGATGGGCGCGATGCGCGTGACCCGGCGGCCACGGCCGCTCCGGCGTATCGGCGCCCCAGACATGCACCTGCGCATCGACGATCATGGCGGCTCCCTCGAAACTACGGCGGAAACTATCGCGGCGTCTCGGCCAGCAGCGCCGCGACAAGCGCACCAAAGCCGAGGCCGAACAACGCGGCGTGCGCGGCCTGCCCGATTTCCCATTGATTGCGCACGGCGGTCCAGTCCGGCAGCAGGCTCTGCGGCGTCCACCCGGCGATGATCGCATTCATCGGCGCCACCAGCCAGAACCAGACGACCAGCCCGAGCGTGGTGCAGATCGCCCCCGCCAGCGTCCACCCCGCCGCCGGCCAGCGGCGCCGCACCAGCACGAACACCCACCACGCCAGCAGGATCGCCGCGACCTCGACCGGCGCGCCGACCGGCGGACCGAAGGCGATATAGAGATTGTGCTGCACGGTCAGCCATTCCGCCCCGCCGAGCCGCAGCTTACCGGGGATTTCCAGCACATGGCACCAGGTCAGCCCGAGCGTCAGGGCGACCAGCAACAGGCCGAGAAAGCGTAAAAGCTTCAGCATCGACAGGTTCCTCGCGACAACACCTGCCCCGGCAAACGTCCTCGCGGGGCTGGTCGGCTCGGCCTACGCTTGTCAAGCCGGCGGGCTTCTGGTTCGATCGCCGTTGCCGTTTTCGGCCGGGGGAGGCCATGCCCGATTCCATCATTGTCGATACCGCCACCAAGATTTTCCAGGATCTTTGCGAAGCCGACACGGTCAACAAGGCCGAGAAGGGCGAGTGGCCCTCGGCGCTGTGGGACGCGCTCGAAGAGTCGTTCCTGCCGCTGACCTGGGTGCCCGACGATCTCGGCGGCGCCGGCGCGGAGATCGCCGACGGGTTTGCGGTGCTGCGCGTCGCCGGCCGCTTTGCCGCGCCGGTGCCGATCGCCGAGACCCTGCTCGCCGGCTGGCTGCTGGCCCAGGCCAGGATCGAGTCGCCGCGGGGACCGATGACAATCGCCCCGGTCCACGAAGACGGCAACATCACCATCGGCGGCGACAACAAGCTCAGCGGCCGCGCGCGCAACGTGCCGTTCGCCCGCAACGCGGCCCACATCGCTGTCGTCGCCACCCAGCGCGGCGAGCACGTCGTCGCCCTGGTCGAAGCCAAGGGCCTCGCGATCAGTCCCGGGGTCGGGCTTTCCGGCGAGCCGCGCGACGTCGTCACCTTCGACGGCGCTACCGCCAAGGCGGTCGGCGTGGCGCCCGGCCTCGACCCGGCGCGGCTCACCCTGATCGCCGCCGCCGCTCGCGCGCAGCAGATGGCCGGCGCGCTCGAACGGATCCTCGACCAGTCGGTGCAATTTTCGCTCGACCGCGTCCAGTTCGGCCGGCCGATCGCCAAGTTCCAGGCGGTGCAGCAGAACCTGGCGAACCTCGCCGGCGAGGTCGCTGCCGCCGGAGCCGCGGCGGACGGCGCGGCCGAGGCGATCGCGGCCCACGGCGTCGCCAGCGACATCACCGCGGCGGAGGTCGCCATTGCCAAGCTGCGGGTCGGCGACGCGGCCGGCAACGGCGCGGCGATCGCCCACCAGGTGCACGGTGCGATGGGCTTCACCTACGAGCACACCTTGCACCACTCGACCCGGCGGCTGTGGGGCTGGCGCGAAGAATTTGGCAACGAAACATTGTGGGCGGAGCGGCTTGGCCGCATGGTTGCGGCGCGCGGCGCCGACGCGCTCTGGCCCTTCGTCACCCAAGGTTCATAAGACAGGGGATCGTGAGGAAACCGATGGCCAACACCTTCCAATTCGATCCTGTGGAGCTGCCGCCCGAGTGCAAGGAATTGCGCAAGGAGGTCCGCGCCTTTCTCAAGCAGGAAATCGACGCCGGCACCTTCAGCCCCGGCGGGGGACGCAACGAGAACGCCGCCCTCTTTGCCCGCAAGGTCGGCGCCAAGGGCTGGATCGGCATGACCTGGCCGAAACAATATGGCGGCCAGGGGCGCAGCCAGCTCGAGCGCTACGTCGTCACCGAGGAGATGCTGGCGCATCGTGCGCCGACCCGGCACTACTCGACCGCCGACCGGCAGTCGGGCCCGGTGCTGCTGCGTTACGGCCAGGAGGAGGTGAAGAAAAACATCCTGCCGCGCATCTGCTCGGGTGAATTGTGCTTCTGCATCGGCCTCAGCGAGCCGAATTCGGGATCCGACGTCTTCGCCGCCTCGACCCGGGCGACCAAAACCGACGGCGGCTGGCTGGTCAACGGCCGCAAGATCTGGACCTCGAACGCGCACAACGCCGACTACATGATCGGGCTGTTGCGCACCTCGAACCCGACGCCGGAGAACCGGCGTCACGGTCTGACCCAGTTCCTGATCGCGATGAAGTCGCCGGGCATCACCATCCGGCCGATCATCAATTTGACCGGGTTGCACGATTTCAACGAGGTCGTGTTCGACGATGTGTTCGTCCCCGATCTGCACATGATCGGCGAGGTCGACATGGCCTGGAAGCAGGCCAGCGCCGAATTGGCCTATGAGCGTAGCGGCCCCGACCGCTGGCTCGAAACCTTCCAGAGCCTGGTCGAGCTGGTCCGCGTCGTCGGGCCGGAGCCGAGTGAGCGCCAGGCCGAAGGCATCGGCCGCGAGGTGGCGCATCTGGCAACCCTGCGGCGCATGTCGCTGTCGGTCGCCGGCATGTTGCAGGCCGGTCATTCCCCGGCGGCCGAGGCCTCGGTGGTCAAGGATCTCGGCACCAATTTCGAGCAGGCGCTGCCCAACAAGGTGCGGCTGATGGCGCCGGTGCGCGGCGATTCCGCCCCCGACAGCAACGACGACCGCTTTGAGCAGGCGCTCAACTACACCACCCTGATCGCCCCCAAGCTGACGATCCAGGGCGGCACCCGGGAAATCCTGCGCGGCATTATCGCGCGGGGATTGGGGCTGCGATGATGTTGGATCGGCAGTGTGGACGCAGAGTCGCAATGCAGTACGGCGCCGATGCCTGATCTTCGACCCCTTCTCTCGCCCAAAAGCCTCGCCATCGTCGGCGCGGCGGCAGACGACACGATCCGCGGCCGCCTGACCAAGCAGTTGATCGAGCACGGCTTTGACGGCCCGATCTATCCGGTCACCCGGAGCCGGGACGAAGTGCTCGGCTACAAGGCCTATCGCAGCGTCGCCGACCTGCCCGAGCCGGTCGACCTCGCGGTGATCGTGGTGCCGGCGGCGCATGTGATCTCGACGATCGAGCAGTGCGGCGCGCGCGGCATCCCGGCCGCGGTCATCATCAGCTCCGGCTTCGGCGAGGAAAAGAGTGACGAGGCCGCCCGGCGCGACGCTGAATTGCGCGCTCTGGCGGCGCGGCTCGACATGGCGATCTGCGGGCCGAATTCGGAAGGACTGGTCAATCCGCTGCGGCCGCTGGTCGCGACGTTCAGCCCGGTGTTCCACGACCATACGAAGCCGCTGCTCCCGGAAGGCAGCAAGGCCAGGCCGATTGCGGTCTCGTGCCAATCGGGCGCGCTGACCTTTTCATTCCTCAGCCGCGGCCAGTCGCGCCAGCTCAAATTCACCACCCAGGTCAGCTCGGGCAACCAGACGGTGCTCGAAGCGCATGACTATATAGAGGCGGCGATCGACAGCGGCGCCGCGGACATTTTTCTCGTCTATCTCGAAGGCATTCGCCAGCCGGCGCGGTTCCGCCAGGTCGCCGACAAGGCTGCCGCCGCCGGCAAGCCGCTGATCGTCGCCAAGGTCGGCCGCTCCGATGCCGGCCGTCGCGCCGCCGCGTCGCATACCGGCTCGCTGGCGCAATCGGGCGCGATCGACGACGCGATCTTCCGCCATCACGGCATCGTCCGCGGCGAAGATCTCGACCACATGCTCGATGTCAGCGCCGCCTTCGCCTTCTGCAAGCTGCCGAAGGGCAATCGGGTCGCGATCATCACCGGCTCGGGCGGCAGCGCGGTGTGGATGGCCGACATCCTGTCGGCGCACGGGCTCGAGGTGCCGGAGCTCGAACTCGATCTTCAAGCCAAGATCATGGCGATGCTGCCGTCCTACGCCTCGGCGCTGAACCCGATCGACGCCACCGCGCAGGCGATCGGGGAGGTCGGCTACAAGCCGATCGTCGAATTGGTGCGGCAATCGCAGCGGATCGACACGATCCTGCTGATCTCCTCGGTGGCCAACGAAACCACTGCCCGCAAGCGCGCCGAGGAACTCGCCGGCATCGTCGCCGAGACCGAGCAGCCGGTGCTGATGGCGACATACACCACCGCCACTCCGGGGGCGATCGGCGCCTTCGCCGAGGTCGGCATCCCCTGCTACACGTCGATGCCGAGCTGCGCCCGGGCGATCAAGGCGCTGGCCGATTACGGCCGGTTCCGGGAGCGCATTGCCGCGCGCGCCGTCCCTGTCGCCACCACCGCCTCGGTGCGCGACACGGTCGGCAAGGCGCTGCGCGAATCGGGCCAGGTGCTGACCGAGGTGGCGTCGAAGGCGCTCCTTGCCGCCTATGGGGTTGGTCGCGTGGCGGAATTTCTTGCCACCAGCGAGGACGACGCGAGCGACGCGGCAATGCAGATCGGCGGCGCGGTCGCGCTCAAGGTCCAGTCGCCCGACATCCTGCACAAGACCGAGGCCGGCGCGGTGCTGCTGAACCTCAGTGGCGATGCGGCGGTGCGGGAGGGCTACCGCACCGTGCTCGCGAGCGCGAGGGCAGCGGTTCCCAATGCCGGGATCGACGGCGTGCTGGTTCAGGCGATGGCGCAGCGCGGCCAGGAGATGATTCTCGGCATCACCCGCGATGCGGTGTTCGGGCCGATGCTGATGGTCGGGCTGGGCGGCATTCATGTCGAGGTGCTGAAGGATGTGGCCTTTGCGCCGGTGCCGCTGTCGAGCGAGGACGCGGCGGCGCTGATCGGCGAGTTGAAGGGCGCGGCGCTGCTCGACGGCGTGCGCGGCGCCAGGCCCGCCGACAAGGCGGCGCTGGCCGAGCTGATGGCGGCGCTGTCCCGCTTTGCCGCGGACCATGCCGACCAGATCGCCGAGATCGACCTCAACCCCGTCATCGTCCATCCGGAGGGCGAGGGGGTGAGCGTCGTCGACGCGCTGATCGTCAAAACCTAATTCGCCACGGAGCACGGAAAACACGAGATTCACATCGTCATTGCGAGCGAAGCGAAGCAATCTCGCGCCCAGAGCCAATCTCGCGCCCAGAGCCTGCTCGGATCGAGATTGTCGCGTCGCGCTACGCGCGCCTCGCAATGACGGCTATCGCCACGTGCCTCCATGGTTCACCTCAAGGAGCATCTCATGAGCGATCTAGGTACCTATCGCGATATCGGCGTTAGCCTCGACGGTTATGTCGCCACGGTGGAGATGCGCCGGCCGCCGCATAATTTCTTCGACAGCGACCTGATCGCCGAGATCGGCGAGGCCTTTGAGCGCCTGGACGCCAGCGATGCCTGCCGCGCGATCGTGCTGTGCGCCAGCGGGCGCTCGTTCTGCGCCGGCGCCGATTTCTCCAAGCGGATGGATACCGGCACGGCCAACGAAGGCACCCGCAGCCGCACCGGCAAGCATCTCTACAAAGAGGCAAGCCGCCTGTTCCGCACCCGCAAGCCGATCGTCGGCGCGATCCACGGCGCCGCGGTGGGCGGCGGGCTCGGCCTGGCGCTGGTGCCGGATTTCCGCGTCACCTGCAGCGGGGCGCGGTTCAGCGCCAATTTCAACCGGCTCGGCTTTCACCCCGGGTTCGGCCTGACCGCAACCCTGCCGCGACTGGTCGGCGCGCAACAGGCGACGCTGCTGTTCTACACCGGCCGCCGCATCCCCGGCGACGAGGCGGTGCGGATCGGCCTCGCCGATGTGCTGGTGCCGCAAGCCGAAGTGCGCAGCGCCGCCCAGGCGCTGGCGCTCGAAATCGCGCAATCGGCGCCGCTGGCGGTCATCTCGACCCGCGAGACGATGCGGCGCGGTCTTGTCGACGCGATCGATGCGGCGACCGAGCGCGAATTGGTCGAGCAGGACTGGCTGCGCCGCACCGAGGATTTCACCGAAGGCGTCAGGGCGATGGCCGACCGCCGTCTGCCGAACTTTCAGGGGCGGTAAAGAATTATAGTCGTTCCGCGCAGGCGGGCAGCGGGGCAGGGCGAGAACGGTTGCCGTGGCCCCGTTTCGCGGGAATGACGATCGATCCTAGTTCAGCGTCGCCACCATCCGCGTCGCGACAGTGCGCGGCAGCAGCACCCAATAGCGCCCGTTGGCGTAGAAATCGCTGCCGCGGGTGGCGGCTTCGCGGCCGCTGCCCCAGTAAAAATCGCCGCGCAGCGGGCCGGTGATGCCGTCGCCGATATCCTGGGCGACGACAAGGCGGTTGACCGCGACCGGGCGGTACTTGTCCTTTGCCTCGAGCCACAGCGGCGCGCCCAAGGGGATATAGCTGTGATCGACCGCGAGGCTGCGCTCGGCGGTCAGCACCGCGCCCTGGTAGCCGACCGGCCCATCCCCCCGTAATTCCTGGAAGAACACGTAAAGCGGGTTCTTGCGGCGCAGCACCGCCGCCTTTTCCGGGTTGTCGCGCATCCAGGCGCGCACGGTCTTCTCGGAGAACTGCGCTTTGGGGATCGTCCCCTCCGCGAGCATCAGCCTGTAGAGGTCGACCGGCTTGCGGTTGTTGTTGGCGGCGTAGACCAGGCGCATGACGCCGCCGTCGGGCAGGTGGATGCGGCCGGAACCCTGGGTCTGCAGCACCAGCAGGTCGTCGGGGCTTTGCAGCCAGACGATTTCGAGCCCTTTGCCGGCAAGGGCGCCGTCTTCGATCTCGGCGCGGGTGAGATAGGGCTTGTCGCCGGCAAGGTCGGATGGGCGGCGATAGACCGGAGTGCGGAACGGCCCTTCCTGCTGCCGCGAGCCTTCGAGCTCGACCTCCCAATAGCCGGTAAAGAGCCCCTTGTCGGTGCCTTTGCTGCCGACCAGCAGCGGCACGAAATTGTCTTCGAAGAACTGCCGCGCCGCATCATCGTCGTTGGCCGGCAATGTCGCGGCAAGTCGGCATAGGGGGCGCCAGTCGCCAAGCCGGCCGAAATCGGCGCGCCGGGCCGAGGGATCGAGCGGCGCGCTGTCGGGCTGCTGTTTGGCCAGCCGATCGCAGGACTTGACGAAAGCCGGTACCGCGGCGCCGACCCCGTCGTCCGACCAGCCGGCAAGCCGGCCGTAGCTGCTCGGCGCCAGGGTGATGTGCGCGGTGTCGACCATCCTGCCGGGCTCGACGGCGACCCGGGCCACGGCGCAGATCATCAGCGACGCAGCGAGGGCAACGAGGAGTCCGTGTCGCACGGTTGGCATGCCGAGAAGGTCCACGCGCGCGGGACTTTCGCATGTCGACCGCGCGGAATCGATAAGGTTCGCTTGAGGCTGGCGAGCCAATCGCCGCCTCGGCGCGAATTGCGCCGGCGCCAATTGGAGCGTCTTGCGCCGGCACGCGGCGCCTGCGCAAAATTCCGCCGCCCGCGTATCACGGAAGGCCGAGCGCGCATGTCCGCAGCAGCAGAATCCAGCTCCCGCCGGTCCCAGGACCTGCCCCAGGGTCTGCCCCAGGGCTTACCGCTGAGCGGCATTACCGTCATCGATTTCGGCCAGATCTTTCAGGGCCCCTACGCCACCGTGCTGCTCGCCAAGGCCGGCGCCAACGTCATCAAGATCGAGCCGCCACACGGCGAACCGTTGCGCCGCCGCGCTGCGCCGGGCAAGAGTGCGACCTTGCCCTTTGCGATGCTCAACCAGAACAAGCGCGCGGTGACGCTCAACCTCAAGCACGCGCGCGGCCGCGAATTGCTGTTCGAAATGGTGCGGCGCGCCGACGTGCTGCTGGAGAATTTTTCGCCCGGTACGATGGACGGTCTCGGCGTGGGCTGGAACGTGCTGAAGGAGATCAACCCGCGGCTGATCTATGCCACCGGCACCGGGTTCGGCATCAGCGGCCCCGACCGCGACAACCTGGCGATGGACCTGACGATCCAGGCCGCCTCCGGGATCATGAGCGTCACCGGCGCGCCTGACGGCCCGCCGATGAAGGCAGGGCCGACCCTGGTCGATTTCATGGGCGGCATCCACCTTTACGGCGCCATCCTGACGGCGCTGTTCGAACGCGAGCGCAGCGGCGACGGCCGCCTCGTGGAGGTGGCGATGCAGGAGACGGTGTATCCGAGCCTCGCCGCCAGCTTCGAATACTATCATCGCACCGGCCAGCCGCCGCCCCGCACCGGCAACCGCCAGGCCGGGCTGTCGACCGCGCCGTACAACGTCTATCCGACCGCGGACGGTCATGTGGCGATCCACATCGTCACCGAGGGACATTGGAAAAACCTGACCGTGGCGATGGGCCGCGAGGATTTGCAGGGCGATCCGCGCTTTGTCACCAATGCCGACCGCGTCGCCCATATGGACGAGATCGACGCGGCGGTGGCCGAATGGACCCGGACCCTGGGCAAGATGGAGATTTTCGCCCGCTGCAAGGCCGGCCGGGTGCCGGCCGCGCCGGTGCGCACCGCGCCCGAGGTGATGGCCGATCGGCATATGCACGAGCGCGGCATGCTGGAGGATGTCGAGCATCCCGAGCTCGGCGCGATCACGGTGCCGACGACCCCGTTGCGCCTGCATGGCCTGCCCAAGGCGCCGATGCTCCCGAGCCCGACCGTGGGCCAGCACAACGCGGAGATTTACGGCGGCTGGCTGGGCCTTTCCGGAGATGAGATTGCCGCGCTCAAGGCAGACGGAGCAATTTGATACGCTGCCGGATGGTGCAGAAAAACCGCCGAGTCACCGGGTATCGATCGAGCATGGGAGGTTGACATGACCGCATTGGGCTTGCCGCGGGCGGAGTGTCCGGAGCAGGTGGGGTTGTCGTCGGAGCGGCTCGGCCGCATCACCGCGACGATCCGGCAGGATGTCGAAGCCGGGGCGATACCGGGCGTGGTGCTGGCGATCGCGCGCGGCGGGCGGATCGGCTATGCCGAGGCGATCGGCTATCGCGACCGGGAAGCCGACGCCGAGATGCCGCTCGACGCGATCTTCCGCATCGCCTCGATGACCAAGCCACTCGTCTCCGTCGGAGCGATGATGCTCGCCGAGGAAGGCAAGCTCGACATCGGCGCGCCGGTCGCCGACTACATTCCCGCCTTCAAGGAGATGACCGTCGGGGTCGAGCGCAAGCCCGCCACCCGCACGATGACGGTGCAGGATTTGCTGCGCCACACCTCGGGCCTCACCTACGCGGCGTTCGGCGATTCGCCGGTGCAGATGCTGTGGCGCGACGCCGATCTGCAGGCCGAGGGCCAGACCAACGAGGAGCTGGTGGGCAAGCTCGCCGGCCTGCCGCTGATGACCGAGCCGGGCACGACCTGGGAATACTCGATGTCGACCGATGTACTCGGTCGCGTCGTCGAGGTGGCATCGGGCAAGAGCCTGGCGGCATTCCTTGCCGAACGCATCACCGGACCGCTCGGCATGACCGACACCGGGTTCTCGGCGCTCGGCGACAAGGCGGTGCGCGTTGCCGAGCCGCAGGTCGACAAGGCGACCGGCAAGAAGCCGCCGATGCGCAACCTGACCCGCGAGGTGCGGTGGCATTCGGGCGGCGGCGGCCTTGCCGGCACCGCATCCGACTATGTGCGGTTCTGCCAGATGCTGCTCAACGGCGGCGAGCTCGACGGCGTCCGCATCGTTGCGCCGAAGACCGTGGCGCACATGGCCTCCGACCATCTGCCGCCGAATGTGAATTACGGCGAAACCGCCCGCGCCCGGTTCGGCGCGCTCGCGCCGGTGCCGGAGATGGGCTACGGCTTCGGCCTCGGTTTTGCGGTGCGCAAGGCGCAGGGATTGTCGCCGGTGCCGGGCTCGGTCGGCGAATTCTTCTGGGGCGGGGCCACCGGCACCTATTTCTGGATCGACCCGCAGGAGCAGATGGTCGTCGTGCTGATGCTGCAGGCCCCGGAGCAGCGGCTGCGCTATCGCTACCTGACGCGGCGGCTGGTCTATGCCGCGGTGACCGGGCCGCTGCGCTGGCGCCGGCGCTAAGGAGATGGCCGGCGACGACATCGCCTACAAATCGGCGCAGGAGCTGACCGGCCTCTACGCCGCCGGCAAGCTGTCGCCGGTCGAGGCGGCGGCGGCGCTGCTCGCCCGTCTCGATGCCTTGCAGCCCAAGATCAACGCCTTTTGCCTCGTCGACCGCGACGGCGCGCTGGCGAGTGCGCGGCAATCCGAGCAGCGCTGGCGCGAGGGCAAGCCGCTTTCCGCCATCGACGGGGTGCCGGCGACGATCAAGGATCTGATGCTGATGCGCGGGCATCCGACACGGCGGGGCTCGCGGATGATCGAGCCGGTGCCGGACACGGAGGATTCGCCGGCGGTGGCGCGGCTGAAAGAAGCCGGGGCGGTCATCCTCGGCAAGACCACGACCCCGGAGTTCGGCTGGATCGCGGTCGGCGACAGCCCGCTCACCGGGATCAGCCGCAACCCGTGGAACCTCGAGCGCACCCCGGGCGGCAGCAGCGCCGGCGCCGCGGCGGCCTGTGCGGCGGGGATCGGCGTGCTCAATCTCGGCAGCGACGGCGCCGGCTCGATCCGCATCCCGGCGTGCTTTTCCGGCGTGTTCGGGATCAAGCCGACCTTCGGCCGGGTGCCGGCCTACCCGCCCTCCCCGATGGGCCTTCTGTCGCATCACGGGCCGATTACCGGCCGGGTGGCCGATGCGGCGCTGATGCTGGACGCGATCGGGCGGCCCGATCCGCGCGACCCTTATTGGCTGCCCGCCCCTGAGGGCAGCTTTCTCGACGGCATCGAGGACGGGGTACGCGGCTGGAAGATCGCCTTCAGCCCCGATCTCGGCTACGCCAAGGTCGATCCCGAGATCGCGGCGGCAGTCGCGGCCGCGGCGGGCAAATTCGAGGCGCTCGGCGCGCATGTCGAGCAGGTCGGCAGGATTTTCGACTCACCGCGGGAGGCGCTGCTGACCCTGTGGGGCGCCGGGGCGGCACGGGTGCTTGCCGGCTTCCCGGCCGAAAAACATGCGCTGTGCGACCCCGGCCTTCTCGCCGTCGCCGAGGCCGGCAGAAAGATCGACGCGGTCGCCTATCTCGGCGCCGATCTCGACCGCGTCGCGCTGGGCAAGACGATGGGCGAGTTTCACCGGAAATATGATCTGCTGCTGACGCCGATGATGCCGGTGCCGGCCTTGCCGGTCGGCGAGGACCTCAACGACCCGGCGACCGAAACGCATTGGATCGATTGGTCGCCGTTCAGCTATCCGTTCAACATGACGCGCCAGCCGGCGGCCTCGGTTCCGTGCGGGCTCACCGGCGACGGGTTGCCGATCGGACTGCAGATCGTCGGGCCGCTGCACGCCGACGCCCGGGTGCTGCGCGCCGCCCGCGCTTTCGAGACCACCGAGCCCGAACGCCACCCGCCGATTTGAGGCCTGCACCGATGTCCGACAATTCCGACCCGACCATCCGCGTCACAGACGCGCCCGACGCAGCGGACACCGCGGTCATCGCCGACGGGCTGCGCGCCTACAACACCAGCCAGACCGGCTATGACGATTATTTGCCGCTCGCGGTGTTCGTCACCGACCCGGCAACCGGCAAGGTTGTCGGCGGGCTCTACGGCGGCAGCTATCTCGGTCAGCTCCGCGTGGACCGGTTTTTCCTGCCCGAGGGACGGCGCCGCGATCGGCTCGGCAGCCGCGTGCTGGCGATGGCCGAGGAGGAAGGCCGGCGGCGCGGCTGTACGCGGGTGATGCTGAACACGCTCGAGATCCAGGCGCCCGGGTTCTACCAGAAGCAGGGCTACCAAATCGCCGCCAAGCTCGATTGCGACCCGCCCGGGGTCCCCCGCTATGTGATGAGCAAGAAACTGACGTGAAACCTCGTTGCGAGGGGCGCGCAGCGGGACGTGGCAATCTCGACCGGCCGAGGTTCGATCAGCACGAGATTGCTTCGCCCTGCGCGCAATGACGCCCGAAGGAGAACCCCATGAAATTCGGCCTGTTCGTCAATTCGCAGCAGCCGCGCGGCGACGATCCGGTGCTGCGCTTCCGGCAATGCGTGCAGCAAGTGATCGTCGCCCGCGATGTCGGCTTCGACGCGATCGCCGCCGGCCATCATTACGTATCGCCGCCCTACATCGCGATCCAGAACCTGCCGCTGCTAGCCCGCCTCGCCGCCGATTCCGGGCAGATGGACCTGGTTCTGGCGGTCACCCTGCTGGCCCTGCTCAACCCGGTGCAGACCGCCGAGGAGATCGCCAGCCTGGACGTGATGTCGGAGGGCCGCGTCGTCTTCGGCGTCGGCATCGGCTATCGCGAAGAAGAATTCCAGGCGTTCGGGCTGCAGGTTTCCGACCGGGTGCCGCGCATGCTGGAAGGGCTGCGCCTCATCAAGCGGCTGTGGAGCGAGGACAACGTCACGCACCAGGGCCGGTTCTTCAACCTGCGCGAGGCGACCTCGACGATCCGCCCGGTGCAGCGTCCGCATCCGCCGATCTGGATCGCCGCCAATGCCGACAAGGCGGTCGAGCGCACCGGCCGGCTCGGCTATCCCTGGTTCATCAACCCGCACGCCGCGCTGCCCACCACCGAGCGGCAATGGGGCCTTTACAAGGCGGCGCTCGCGGCCAACGGCCATTCGGTGCCGGCAGCACGGCCGATGATCCTCGAACTCCATGTCGCGCCGACCCGCGAGGAGGCGTTCGCGGCCGCACAGCCCTATCTCGAAGGCAAATACGCCGCCTATGCCGCCTGGGGCCAAGACAAGGTCTTGCCCGGCCAGGAGAGCTTTCGCGTCGCCTTCGACGAACTCGCCCGCGATCGCTTCATCCTCGGCAGCCCCGCCGACGTGATCGCGCAGCTCGAAGACCGTATCGCCCGGCTCGACGCCAACTACTTCATCTTCCGGGCCGGCTGGCCGGGCATGGAGGTGTGGAAGATCCTCAAGGTGCTGGAACTGATGGGGCGGGAGGTCCTGCCCCATTTCCACAAGAAATACGGGCGCGGCTGAACGCGTCTTACCGCTTCACCGGCGCGCCGCGCTCGCCTATCGTGCGCGCCAAGCGCCAGACCATCGTGGAGGAACCGACATGGCATCAAATGGGAAAGTGGCTCTCGTCACCGGCGGCGGCAGCGGCATTGGCAAGGCGTCGGCGCTGGCGCTGGCCCGCGAGGGATTCGCGGTGGTCGTTGCCGGGCGGCGGCCGGAGCCCTTGAATGCCGTCGTCGGCGAGATCGAGGCGATGCAAGGGAAGGCGCTCGGCGTGCCGACCGATGTCGGCGACCCGGCCTCGGTCGAGGCCCTCTTCGCCAAGACCAAGGCGAATTTCGGCCGGCTCGACGTGCTGTTCAACAATGCCGGGTTCGGCGCCGCCGCCCTCATCGAAGAGCTTCCCTTCGACAAATGGATGGGCGTCATCGGCTCTATCGTCAACGGCACCTTCCTGTGCACCCAGCAGGCCTTTCGGATCATGAAGGACCAGAAGCCGATGGGCGGCCGCATCATCAACAACGGCTCGATCTCGGCGCATGTGCCGCGGCCCAATTCGATCGCCTATACGACCGCGAAGCACGCCGTCACCGGCCTCACCAAATCGATCTCGCTCGACGGCCGCAAATACGACATCTCGTGCAGCCAGATCGATGTCGGCAACGCGCTCACCGAGATGACCCAGCGCATGACCCGCGGGGTGCAGCAGGCCAACGGCGAAACCATGATCGAGCCGACGATGAACGTCGAAAACGTCGCCCGCTCGGTCGTGCTCTGCGCCACCGTGACGCCCGAGGCGAACATCCAGTTCCTGACGGTGATGGCCACCAAGATGCCGTTCGTCGGACGGGGCTGAACTTTCGGCGCGCGGCGCCTAAAAAAGTTCACCACGGAGACGATGAGGCAGGGAGATTGCGAGGCAACGATATCTCAGTGCCTCATCGTCTCCGTGGTTGAATCTATTGCAGCTTCGCCGCGATCATTCCTCCTCTTCTGTCGCGACGCTTTCGTGCCAGTGGCGCAGCAGTCGGCGTGAGATGAGGTCGAGCACCAGGTAGATCGCGATCCCGGTCACCGATAAGAGGAACAGCGCTGCGAAGAGGCGCGGGATCGCCAGGCGATAGCCGGCCTCGAGGATGCGGTAGGCGAGGCCGGTCTCCGCGCCGCCGGTGCCGGCGACGAATTCGGCGACGACCGCGCCGATCAGCGCCAGCCCGCCGCTGATCCTCAGCCCGGCGAAGAAATACGGCAGCGCGGTCGGCACCCGCAGGTGGCACAGCACCTGAAACGTCGAGGCGCCGTAAAGCCGGAACAGCGCCAACAGGTTGCGGTCGGCGCTGTTGAGCCCGACCGTCGTGTTGGAGACGATCGGGAAAAAGGCGACGATCCAGGCGCAGGTCAACAGCGCCAGGAACGGCGTGTGCACCCAGATGATGATCAGCGGCGCGATCGCCACGATCGGCGTCACCTGCAGGATCACCGCGTAGGGGAAAAAGCTGATCTCGATCACCCGCGACAGCGAGAACACCAGCGATATCAGCCCGCCGAGGATCGCCGCCGCGGCCAGGGCCGCCAGGGTGATCTGCAACGTCACCCACAGCGAGCCGAGCAGGCCGGGCCCGTCGGTCCACAGGCTCAGCGCAATGAGGCTCGGCGGCGGCAGGATGTAGGTCTTGATCCCGAAGCCGCGGCAGACGCCTTCCCACACCGCGAGAAACACCGCGCCGACCAACAGCGGCGCGAGGATGCGCAACCACAGCCCGTTCATGGCGCGCCTCCCATGGCGCGGCCGAGCGTCGCCGAGACGCTGTCGCACATCGCCGCGTAGTCCGGCGAGCTGCGCGTCTCGCGCGTGCGCGGATGCGGCAGATCGACCGGCAAATCGGCGACAATCCGCCCCGGCCGCGCGGTCATCACCGCGATCCGGGTCGAGAGATAGACCGATTCGAAGACGCTGTGGGTGACGAAGAGGATCGTCGGGCGGTGCCGCTCCCACAGCCGCAGCAGATCGTCGTTGAGCGCCAGGCGGGTGATCTCGTCGAGCGCGGCAAACGGCTCGTCGAGCAACAGCAGATCGGGGTCGGTGACGAGGGCGCGGGCGATCGACACCCGCATCCGCATGCCGCCGGAAAGCTGGTGCGGATAGGCGGTCGCGAACCCGTCGAGGCCGACCGCGCGGATCGCAGTGGCGGCGCGCTCGCGCTCTCGTGGGCCCACCCGTCCGGCGATGCGAAACGGCAGCAGCACGTTGCCGGTGACCGTGCTCCACGGCATCAGGGTCGGGTCCTGGAAGACAAAGCCGATGCGGCCGGCCGCGACCCGGCCACCGGTGATGCCGCCCATCGTCAGCTGGCACATACCGGTGCTGGGCGGGGCGAGACCGGCGACGATGCGCAGCAAGGTGCTCTTGCCGCAGCCCGAAGGGCCGAGAATGCTGAGGAACTCGCCGCGCCCGACCGTGAGGTCGATCCCGGCCAGCGCCACCACGCCCGAGGCAAAACGCTTGCCGACCGCGCGCAGCTCGACAATCGGCAGCGGCGCCGTGTCGATTGCATTTGCCCCATCCGGCGTCCCCAGGAAACTCGACTTCATGCCCTATGGATTCGATTTTTACCGCCTTGGCCGGGTCTGGCCCGGCCATCCACGAATTTTCCGAAGCTTTTCGTGGGCCCCCGGGTCAAGCTCGGGGGAAGCGCAATATGGTGACCGATACCGTCCGACGCGATCATGCCTCAGGGCTTCATTCCAACTTTCCTGTTCACGAATTGCAGCGTGTACGCCTTTTGGTAGTCCATGCCGGCGGGATAAAGCCCGGCATTGGCCATCGTGTCGTAAAATTCCTTCCAGCGGGCGTCGCTCATCGCGCCGATGCCGTTCGCTTTGGCGTCGCCGCTGTCGACGATCCCGTACTGTTTGATCTTGGCGATGCCGTAAGCGATCAGCGCGTCGGTCATCTCCGGATTGTCTTTCTTGATCAGCGCGTTGCCGGGGCCGGGATCGCCGTAGAGATAGCTGTACCAGCCCTCGATGCTGGCATCGACAAAGCGCTGCACCAGATCGGGCTTGTCCTGCGCCGTCTTCGCCGCAACCTGGATCACCGAGCCGTAGCTGGCATAGCCGGAATCGGCGATCAGCATGACTACCGGGTTCACCCCTTGGCTCTCGATCGTATAGGGCTCGCTCGACAGATAGCCCTGCTGGATCGCCTTGGGATCGGCGAGAAACGGCGCGACGCTGAAATTGTAGGGTCGGATCTGATCGTCGGTGTAGCCGAATTTCTGCTTCAGGAAGAGCCAGAAGCCGGTGCGGGTATCGCCGCTGATCATGATCGGCTTGCCCTTCAATGCGGCAAGGCTGTCGTTGCCCTGGCCGGGATGGGCGATCAGCACCGCGGGGTCCTTCTGGAATATCGCCGCGACCGCGACCATCGGGATGTTCTGCTGCGCGTAATTGAGCGGGCCGAACCCGTTCGAGGCGACATTGAAGTCGAGCACTCCGGCAGCCAGGAGCTGCGCGTGGTTCACCTGAGGCCCGCCCTGGCGCAGGGTCACGTCGAGGCCGTGCTTTTTGTAGATGCCGGTGGCGATCGCCTGATAGTAGCCCCCGTGCTCCGCCTCGGCCTTCCAATCCGTGCCAAAGCTCACCTGGTCGAGGGCCAGGGCCGGGCCGGCCAGAGCCATCAGCCCCACCGCCACCGCCACGACGGCCGCCACTTTCAATCCATGCATTGTCTGTCTCCCCAACGAGCGTTTTCCACCGAAGTGGGTGCCGGTTCGGCGCAGAAA
>DASQGR010000231.1:0-7711 GCA_035632515.1 Allostellaceae bacterium
TCGAGGCGGCGCGGCTTTTGACTTATCGCGCCGCCGAGATCATCCAGCGCGGCGAGAACGCGATCCTCGCGGCGTCCTTTGCCAAGAAATTCGCCGCGCGCATGGCGCAGCAGCGTCTGGGCGAGTGCCTCCAAGCGATGGGCGCCGAGGGCCTGCGCGAGGAGCATCCCGTCGGCCGGCACATCGCCTGCGCCCGCATCGCCGGCTTCGTCGACGGCTCCACCGAGATTCAAAACGAGCGCATCGGCGCGCTGCTGGAAAAGACGTATCTGTGAAGGTGCTTCAGCGGTGTGCCCGCGACAACGCGCACCGCGCGTATGTCGAGGGACGCGGCCCGTTTATTGCTTCGCCGGCTCGACCTTTGCCGCGCAGTACTTGAATTCCGGGATTTTGCCGAACGGATCGAGCTGCGGATTGGTCAGGATGTTGGCCGCCGCCTCGGCATAGCAGAACGGGATGAACACCATGCCCGGCGCGACATTGCTGTCGGCGCGCGCCTTGAGCTCGATATGGCCGCGCCGCGTCGTCACCTTGACGGGGTCGCCGGCGGTGATGCCGAGCCGGCGCAATTCCGCCGGCGCAAAGCTCGCCACCGCCTCGGGCTCGATCTCATCGAGCACGCTGGCGCGGCGGGTCATCGCCCCGGTGTGCCAATGCTCGAGCTGGCGGCCGGTGGTCAGCACCAGCGGGTATTCGGCATCCGGCTCCTCGGCCGGCGGGATGATCGCCGCGGGGACCAGCCTGGCGCGTCCGCTCGGGGTCGGAAATCCGTCGCCGAAGACGATCTCGTTGCCCGGCTTGTCCTCGGCGTCGCACGGATAGGTGACCGAACCCTCGCGCAGCAGCCGTTCCCAGGTGATGTTGTCGAGCGAGGGCATCGCCAGCTTCATCTCGGCGAAGACATCGGCCGGCCCGTCGTAGCGCCAGTCGAGCCCCATGCGCCGGGCGATCTCTTGGATCGTCATCAGATCGAGCCGGGCGTTGCCGGGCAGCGGCAGCGCGGTGCGGCCCATCTGCACCTGGCGATTGGTGTTGGAGACGGTGCCGTCCTTTTCGGGCCAGGCCGAGGCCGGCAGGATCACGTCGGCGTATTTCGCGGTCTCGGTCAGGAAGATGTCCTGCACGACGAGGTGTTCGAGATGGGCCAGCGCCTCGCGCGCATGCTCGACATCGGGGTCGGACATCGCCGGGTTCTCGCCCATGATGTACATGCCCTTGATCTCGTCGCGATGCACCGCATCCATGATCTCGACGACGGTGAGCCCCGGCTTGTCGTCGAGCGGGATCTGCCACAGCGCTTCGAACTTGGCGCGGACCTCCGGGTTCGCCACCGGCTGGTAATCCGGGTAGACCATCGGGATGAGGCCGGCATCCGACGCGCCCTGCACGTTGTTCTGCCCGCGCAGCGGGTGCAGCCCGGTGCCCGGCCGGCCGACATGCCCGGTCACCATCGACAGCGCGATCAGGCAGCGCGCATTGTCGGTGCCGTGGGTGTGCTGCGATATGCCCATGCCCCAGAAGATGATGCCCTTCTCGGCGCGGGCGTAGGCGCGGGCGACGTGGCGCAGGGTGGCGGCGTCGATGCCGCAAATCGGCGCCATCTTCTCGGGGCTGTAGTCGCGGATATGCGCGCGCAGCTTTTCGTAATCCTCGGTATGCGCCTGGATGTACTGCCGGTCGGTAAGACCCTCCTCGATAATCGTGTGCAGCAGGGCATTGAGCATTGCGACATCGCGGCCGGGGCTGAACCTCAGCGTCTGCGCCGCGTGCCGCTCGAGGCTGTGGCCGCGCGGGTCCATGACAAAGACCTGGGCGCCGCGCTTGGCCGCCTGCTTGAAGAAGGTCGCGGCGACCGGGTGGTTCTCGGTCGGCCGTGCGCCGATGACAATGATGACGTCGGCGTCCTCGGCGGCCATGAAAGGCGCCGTTACCGCGCCCGAGCCGATCCCCTCCATCAGCGCGGCCACCGACGAGGCGTGGCAGAGGCGCGTGCAGTGATCGACGTTGTTGCTGCCGAACCCAGTGCGCACCAGCTTCTGGAACAGGTAGGCCTCCTCGTTCGCCCCTTTGGCCGAGCCGAACCCGGCGAGCGCCCGCCTGCCGTCGCGGTCGCGAATCCTCAACAGGCCGAGTGCGGCGCGGTCGAGCGCCTCCTCCCAGCTTGCCTTGCGAAAATGGGTGTAGGGGTTGGCCGGGTCGATATCGGTGTCGTGCTTGGAGATTCCATCCTTGCGGATAAGCGGTTCGGTCAGCCGGTCGGGGTGATTGACGTAATCGAGGCCGAAGCGACCCTTGACGCAGAGCCGGTTGCGATTCGACGGGCCGTCCTTGCCCTCGACCGCGACGATGCGGTCGTTCCTGATCTTGTAGGTGAGCTGGCAGCCAACCCCGCAATAGGGGCAGACGCTGTCGACCTGGCGGTCGGGCGCGTTGGCGTAGGCGCCGTTGTCGTCGACCAGCGTTGCCGGCATCAGCGCGCCGGTCGGGCAGGCCTGGACGCACTCGCCGCAGGCGACGCAGGTCGAGTTGCCCATCGGGTCGTCGAAATCGAATACGATCTTTTCGTGGTGGCCGCGCGCCGCCATGCCAATCACGTCGTTGACCTGAACCTCGCGGCAGGCGCGGACGCACAAATTGCACTGGATGCAGGCGTCGAGCTGCACCGCCATCGCGACATGGCTGCGGTCGGGCGCCGGGACGCCGCGCCGCGGAAAGCGGCTATCGCTGACCTCGAGCTTATCGGCCCATTGCCACAGCGACGAGTTCGGGTCGGGCGCAACCGCGCGGTCCGGCTGATCGCCGACCAGCAGCTCGAACACCATCTTGCGCGAGAACTTGGTGCGCTCGCTGGCCGACTGCACCTTCATGCCATCGGTCGGCTTCCTGATGCACGAGGCGGCCAATACCCGCTCGCCCTCGATCTCGACCATGCAGGCGCGGCAATTGCCGTCGGCGCGGTAGCCCGGCTTCGGCCGCCAGCACAGATGCGGGATCTCGGTGCCCAGGCGCTGCGCCACCTGCCAGATCGTCTCGCCCGGCTGCGCCTCGACCTCAACGCCGTCGAGGGTAAAGCGGATCGGATCGCTCATCTCAGATCCTCACTCAAATGCGCCGAAGCCGCTGGATGAAATCGTTGACTTCGGGCTGCGTCCAGGTATCGCCGCGATGCCAGAAATCCGGCAGCGCATCCCTGTTCAGCAAAACCCAGTCGATCACCTGCGGCGACATCCGGCGAACGGTGCGGGCCGGCAAAGAATTGGTGACGACCGCCGGCGGCTCATCGATCGACACCGAAAAGCGCGGCTGGGTCCGGCCCGGCTCGATAAAATACGTCACCCGCGGGCCGTGTGCTCCCATCGCGGTCGAGATGAAGACGGTGCCGGCAATCCCGGTCTGAGCGCTCGTCAGATTGGCCATCTCGACCATGTCGTCGGACGCAAGTTCGTCCGCCAACGGAACATCGGCGGGAAGCTGGATCACGTCGATGGCCGTCACGCCAGATCCTCGCGGAAGTGCTTGAGCACCATCTTCACCGGGTTCATCGCGGCCTGGCCCAGGCCGCAGATCGAGGCGTCGCCCATCACCCGCGACAGCTCGTGGATCAAGCCTTCGTTCCATTTCGGCGCGCTCATCAGCCGAACCGCCTTTTCGGTGCCGACCCGGCACGGGGTGCACTGGCCGCAGCTTTCATCCTCGAAAAAGCGCAGCAGATTGAGCGCCACCGCCTTCATGTCGTCTTGGTCGGAAAGGACGACAACCGCGGCCGAGCCGATAAAGCAGCCCTCGCTCTCCAACGTGCCGAAATCGAGCGGGATGTCGGCCTTCGACGCCGGCAGGATGCCGCCCGAGGCGCCCCCCGGCAGATAACCCTTGAAGGCGTGGCCGTCGGCCATGCCGCCGCAATATTCGTCGATCAGCTCGCGCACGGTGATCCCGGCCGGGGCGAGCTTGACCCCGGGGTTCTTGACCCGTCCCGACACCGAGAAGGTGCGTCTTCCCTTGCGGCCGTTGCGGCCTTCGCCGGTGAACCATTGCGGGCCCTGCTGGACGATGTCGCGCACCCAGAACAGGGTCTCGATGTTGTTGATCAGGGTCGGCCGGCCGAAGAGGCCGACCTGCGCGGGAAAGGGCGGCTTGTGGCGCGGCAGGCCGCGCTTGCCTTCGATGCTTTCCAGCATCGCCGATTCTTCGCCGCAGATATAGGCGCCGGCGCCGCGGCGAAGATGGATGCGCGTATCGCGGACCAGACCGGCGGCCTCGATCGCGGCAATTTCGCTGTCGAGGATCGCGCGGCATTGCGGGTACTCGTCGCGCAGGTAGACGTAGATCTCGGTGGCCTCGATCGCCCAGGCGGCGACCAGCATGCCTTCGAGAAAGCGGTGCGGGTCGGTTTCGAGGAAATACCGGTCCTTGAAGGTGCCGGGCTCGCCTTCGTCGCCATTGACCGCCATCAGCCGCGGCGCCGGCTCGGCCAGCACGAACCGCCATTTGCGGCCGGTCGGGAACCCGGCGCCGCCCATGCCGCGTATCTCGGATTTTTCCAGCGCCTCGATCACCCCGTCGCGGCTGAGCGCGCCGGACAGGCAAGCTTCCAGCAGCGTGTAGCCGCCATCGGCGCGGTATTGGTCGAGCCCGAAAAAGGGCGGGATGTCGGGGTGGGTGTGCTGGTGCGCAACCGCATCGGCGACGCTGTCGGCGGTGGCGTGCTCGTGCAGCGCATGGCCGATCGCGCAGACCGGCGCGTTGTGGCAGCCGCCCATGCATGGCGCCCGCACCACCCGCACCGTATCGCCGAGCCGGTCCTGCAGCTGGGTCAGCAGCGCATTGGCCCCGAACAGCTCGCAGGTCAGGCTGTCGCATACCCGGACCGTCAGCTCGGGCGGCGGCGCCTCGTCTTCCATGACGATGTCGAAATGGGCATAGAACGAGGCCACCTCGTAAACCTCGACGAGGGCGAGGCGCATCTCTTCGGCGAGCGCGGCGAGATGGCGCGCATGCAGGCAGCCGTAATGGTCCTGCAGCAGATGCAGATGCTCGATCAGCAGATCGCGGCGGCGGTCCCGGTCGCCGAGCAACGCCTGGACCTCGGCCAGCGCTGCCGGCTCGACCTGCCGGCCTTTCGGCTGGTCGCGCCCGCGCCGCCGCCCGGAGCCGGGATGGATGCGCCGATCGTGCTTTGTGGCTAGAGCCATGAGCTTGCCGCCAAAGGCCGCGCCTCACCCTCGAGGGCGCAGAGGGGGCAGTTTGGCTCGATCGCGCGCCGGGTCACTACACCGCCCCTTCCTGGTGCATCGAGGCGATGTCGTTGTCGCCGTAGCCAAGCCATTTCAACACCTCCTCGGTGTGCTCGCCGAGGAGCGGCGCGCGTTTGTGCTCGACCGGGGAATCCGACAGGTTGATCGGCATGCCGACCTGGACATAGCGGCCGCGGGTCGGGTGATCGAGCCAGACCAGCATGTTGCGGTCGTAGAGCGACTGATCCTCGTAGATGTCCTTCATCGACAGGATCGGACCGCACGGCACATCGACCTCGTTCAACGCCTCCATGACCTGCATCTTTGTCTTGGTCTTGGTCCATTGCTCGATGATCGAGAAGCATTCGGGGATTTTCGGCAGCCGCGCCGCCGGGGTCGCCCAGGCCGGGTCGGTGATCAGCTCCTCGCGGCCGCAAAGCTTCATCAGCGGCTCCCAGCATGGCGGCTGGATGATGACGTAGACATAGTCGTTGGGGCCACCTGGGGCGCAGCGCAGCGCCGCCCCCGGCTGGCCGCCGCCCGAGGCGTTGCCGGCGCGCGGCACGAAATCGCTGAATCCCTTGTTGGGATATTCGGGCATCGGCCCCTTCATCACCCGCTGCTGGTCGCGCATCTTGACCCGGCACAGGTTCAAGACGGCGTCGGTCATCGCCACCTCGACGCGCTGGCCCTTGCCGGTGCGTTCGCGCTGATAGAGCGCGGCGAGGATGCCGGTGACCATGTGCACGCCGGTGCCGCTGTCGCCGATCTGGGCGCCGGTGACGGTCGGCGGGCCGTCTTCCCAGCCGGTCGTGCTGGCCGCCCCGCCCATGCACTGGGCGACGTTCTCATAGGCCTTGCAATCGACGTAGGGGCCGGGGCCGAACCCCTTGACCGAGGCGTAGATGAGGCGCGGATTGAGCTCCTGCAGCCGCTCCCAGGTGAAGCCGGCGCGGTCGAGCACGCCGGGGCCGAAATTCTCGGCGAGGATGTCGCTGCGCCGCACCAGCGCCTCGATCACCGCCTTGCCCTTGGGCTGCTTCATGTTGATCGTGATGCTGCGCTTGTTCGAGTTCAGCATCGTGAAATAGAGGCTATCCGCCCCTTTGACATCCTGGAGCTGGCCACGGGTGATGTCGCCGCGGCCGGGCAGTTCGACCTTGATCACGTCGGCGCCCATCCACGCCAGAAGCTGGGTCCCTGTCGGCCCCGCCTGAACATGGGTCATGTCGAGGATGCGGACGCCTTCGAGTGCCTTGCTCATGTCTTCTCTCACTCCAATTCGTCATTCCCGCGAAAGTGGGAATCCAGGGCCAGCGGCGGCGCGGTTGCCCCGGACCCCCGCCTGCGCGGGGGCGACCAGGGGTATTTTTACATTGTCTGGGTCATCGTTACCGGCGCGTTTGTGTCGCGTGCCGTGTGGAGAAAATCGCCGTGCCGCTCGACATGCGCGGCGAGCCCCAGCGTGTGTTCGCGCGCCAGCCGCGCCGCCTCTTCGGGGTCGCGCCGCTCCAGCGCCTCGATGATGCGCATGTGATCGACGATCGAGCGCGCGGCGCGATTGTCCTGGTGGATCGTGATTTTGCGGATCGCCCGCATGTGGATGAACAAATTCTCGGTCAGCTCGGCGAGCAGCGTACACCCGCTCATCCGGATGATCGCCTGGTGAAAGGCGATGTTGGCGTCGGAATATTCCTCGAGCCGCTCGCCGCCCGTTTGCCCATCCGGGCCGTCGTGAAATGCGTCCATCAGCCGGCGCAGCTCGGCGATGTCGCCGTCAGCCGCGTTGAGTGCGACCAGCCGTGCCGCCATGCTTTCAAGCGCCGCCCAGACGGTGATCATCTCGACGATCTCGCGCTTGGTCTTGCGCACGATATAGATGCCGCGGCGCGGCAGGGTGCGGACAAAGCCTTCCTGCTCGAGCAGGGTCATCGCCTCGCGGATCGGCGTGCGGCTCACCCCGAGCCCCTCCGAGAGCCGCCGCTCGTCGAGCCGGATCTCGTGCGCGTGGTCGTAGATGTCCATCGCGGTGATCGCCCGCTTCAGCGCGGCATAGGCGAGGTCGCGGAATGTGCTGCCGGTGTCCAGCCGCGGCATGTCGAGGGGGGAGCTGGGGCGCGGGCCGGCTTCGGTCATGAGGTCGATGGTATATGGTATACCAGAAGCCTCGGCAACCCGCTTTTGCGACGCGGAGATAGGTTCTCACCTTCCCATTAGGAGAGGAACGGTACCTCTGCCTAGCGTTGACGAAGTCATGTGGGCTCCAGTCTCCGCTTGGTAATGAGCCAATGGTAGACTTCCACCATTCCGTGACGTAGGAAGTAATAATCATCGGCCAGAAGCGGCGCGACAGGGAACACCCCGAACCGGCTCGACGGATGCATGGTCTTGATCCGACCCTCGTAGTGGTCCTCGAAATAGCTACCGGTATCGATTTCCGGATTGAAGATCTCGTCGATCAATGCCCGGGCGTCGAT
>DASQGR010000232.1:0-9856 GCA_035632515.1 Allostellaceae bacterium
GGTGAACTCGTCGTCGACGTCGATCACCGCCTCCTCGATCGGCTCCAGGCGCTGGCCCGTCACCTCGTCGGTCTTGAACAGCACACGCGGCCGGCTGATCGACAGCTCGAAGCCCTCGCGGCGCATCGTCTCGATCAGCACGCCGAGCTGCAATTCGCCCCGGCCGGAGACCTCGACCGCGTCCTTGGCGGCATTTTCCTGCACCCGGATCGCGACATTGCCCTCGGCCTCGCGGTAGAGGCGCTCGGCGATCATGCGCGAGGTCACCTTGGATCCTTCGCGCCCCGCGAGCGGGCTGTCGTTGACCGAGAAGGTCATCGCCAGGGTCGGCGGGTCGATCGGGTCGGCTTCGAGCGCGGTTGTCACCTCGGGCGCGCACAGCGTATCGGCCACCGTGGTCAGCGCAAGGCCGGCAACGGCAATGATGTCTCCCGCTCGCGCCTCGTCGATCGGCTGGCGTTCGAGCCCGCGATAGGCCAGCAGCTTGGTCAGCCGCGCCTGTTCGATGACCCGGCCGTCGCGGGCCAGCGCCTTGACCGGCATGTTGATGCGGGCAATCCCGGAATGAATGAGGCCCGTCAGCACACGGCCGAGATAAGGATCGTAGTCGAGCGTCGTCGCCAGCATCGCGAATGGCGCGTCGGGGTCCGCTTTCGGCGGCGGCACATGAGCGACGATGAGGTCGAATAACGGCGCCAGGTCACGGCGCGGCGCGGCCAGATCGGCGACCGCCCAGCCGTCGCGCCCCGAGGCGAACAAGGTCGGGAAATCGAGCTGCGCCTCGTCCGCCTCCAATAGCGCGAAGAGATCGAAGATCTCGTTGTGCACCGCTTCGGGGCGGGCATCCGGCCGGTCGACCTTGTTGATGACGACGATCGGACGCAGGCCGCGCGCCAGCGCCTTGCCGACGACGAACTTGGTCTGCGGCAACGGCCCTTCGGCGGCGTCGACCAGAACGAGGACGCCGTCGACCATGCTGAGGATACGCTCGACCTCACCGCCGAAATCGGCGTGCCCCGGCGTATCCACGATGTTGATCCTGACATTGCCCCAGGCGAGCGAAGTGCATTTCGCCAGGATCGTGATGCCGCGCTCGCGCTCGAGGTCGTTCGAATCGAGCGCGCGTTCGGCGACCTGCTGGTTGGCGCGGAACATGCCGCTCTGGCGCAGCAGCTGATCGACCAGGGTCGTCTTGCCGTGGTCGACATGCGCGATAATCGCGATGTTGCGGATATCCATTGTCACGGGAACGCGAAGCACCCCTTCCGGTGGCACCTACACCAGGCCGGCGGAGGCGACGAGTTGGTCGAGCGCGGCTTCCGGCCGGGCGCCGACATGGCTGATGATTTCGGCAGCGCACAGGCTGCCGATCGCTCCACAAGTGGGAAGCGGCAGGCCCCGGGTCAAGCCGAACAGCACGCCCGCGGCATAAAGGTCGCCGGCGCCGGGGGTGTCGACGACGCGCGCGACCGGCGCTGCGGCGATCCGGTGCTCGGCGCTGTCGGCGATGATGATGCTGCCGGCGGCGCTGCGGGTCAGCGCGGCGATCTCGACATGACCACGCACCGCAGCGGCGGCCGCGGCGAAATCCTGCGTCTCGTAGAGCGAGCAGATCTCGGCCTCGTTGGCGAACAGGATGTCGATCTCGCCGGCGACGAGCTCGCGGAACTCGGCGCGATGACGGCCGACGCAGAACGGGTCGGATAGGCTCAGCGCCACCCGCCGCCCCGCCGCGTGAGCCAGCGCGGCCGCCTTGCGAAACGCCTCCTTCGCCCGCGGCGGATCGAACAGGTAGCCTTCGAGATAGGTGACCTGCGCGGCGCTGACGACGGCCGCATCGATATCTTCGGGCCCGAGGTCGACGCAGGCGCCGAGATAGGTGCCCATCGTGCGTTGCCCGTCCGCGGTCACCAGAATGAGGCAACGCGCCGTGCCCGGGCCGCTCGTCGCCGGCGGCGTCGCGAACTCGACGCCGATGGCGGTGATGTCGTGGCGAAAGACGTCGCCCAGCAGATCGTCGCGCACCTTGCCGATATAGGCCCCCTTGCCGCCGAGCGCGGCGATCCCGGCCATCGTGTTGCCGGCAGAGCCGCCCGAGCTTTCGATCCCCGGTCCCATCCGGGCATAGAGCGCATCGGCGCTCGCCGCGTCGACCAGGGTCATCGTCCCCTTGGCGAACCCCTCCGCGGCGAGAAACGATTCGTCGGCATGCGAGATTACATCGACAATCGCGTTGCCGATCCCCGCGACATCGATCGTGGCGGCTTCCATCAGCTCTTCCATGGGCCAGAGAAGAAAAAGGCGGGGGCAGTATAGGAATCCGGCTCTCGGCCACAAGCGCGGCGCCGGGTGAGGCTCGTGCAGCTCTTGCGATCGCGTTCGCATCGGGGCTCGAAGTTGGCTGGACAGGCGGGTTCGCGTAGAACACCGGCACCGATGCTGACCGCCCTCATCCGCGCCTTTGCCGAATTGTTTTCGCCCACGCTGCGCCGTGTGGTGGGAATCAGCCTGGCCATCGCCGTCGTCGCCTTTACGGTTCTGTGGCTGGTCGTCGCGCTGGTCCTCGATCACACCGCGCGGGTCGGATGGGCGGTGCTCGACTGGGCGATCGGCCTGCTGGGCGTCGTCGGCGTGATGTTTGTGAGCTGGCTGCTGTTTCCCGCCGTGGTGACGATGATCATGGGCTTCTTTATCGAGCGGGTCGCCGCCGCAGTCGAGGCCCGCGACTATCCCGGCCGTGGCCCCGCGCGCCATCCGGCGATTCGCGAAACCGTAATAGTCAGCCTCCGGTTGATGCTGATGACAGTGGCGTTTAACCTATTGGCATTGCCGGTTTACGTACTGGTGCCGGGGATAAATCTTTTTGTTTTCCTCGGTCTCAACGGATATCTTTTGGGCCGAGAGTATTTCGAGGTGGTCGCGTTGAGACGGCTCGACAGCGATGCGGTAAGGACGATGCGCCATCGCTTTGGCGGGCGGATCTTCCTCGGCGGTGTGATGATCGCCGGACTGTTCGCCATGCCAATCCTCAATCTGGCCGCCCCGGTGATCGCCACCGCTTTTATGGTGCATGTGTTTGAAGGTTTGCCGCGCCTCGCGCCGTCGAGCCTCGCGTCCTGAGCCGGTTTTCGAACGCCTTGTCCTGAAAGCTTATCGATGGGGTGCGGCATCCATGTTTGGCCGGAAGAGACTCGATACGGAGGACAAAAAGATGGCTCATTCGCCCGACGATCTGGGCATCCCGATGAAACCTGCCCGGCCGATCGGATCGGCCACCTCCGTGACCCCGGTCGGCAGAACGCCGGCGGCAGTGCCGCCGCGCGTTGCCGAGATGCCGCGAACCTTGCCCGAGCCGGCGAGAGTGCCCGAGCCGCCGCCGGCGCGCCGCGCGGTAACCGAGCCGATCGGCATGCCGGTCACCCCGCCGCCGGCTCCGGTCGGGCCGCCGCCTCCGCCGGTTGCATCGGTGGCACGCCGCAGCGATTCGGAGGTGCGCCGGTTGACCGTCGGGCGCGAAATCTCGCTGGCCGGCCAGATCACCTCCTGCGATACGCTGATCGTCGAAGGCAGCGTCGAGGCCGATCTGCAGAATTGTCGCGATGTCGACATCGCCGAAAGCGGCCTGTTCAAGGGCACCGCCGAGATCGACAATGCCGATGTGCGCGGCTCGTTCGAGGGTGAGCTGATCGTCCGCAAGCGCCTGTTGATCCGGGCCGGCGGCCGGGTATCCGGTACGATCCGCTACGGCCAGCTCGAGATCGAGGCGGGCGGCCGGATTTGCGGCGACGTCCAGGCGAACGCCGAGGGCGACGTCATCGCCGAGTTGCCGAACGCCCGGGCGGCGTCCTAGCAGCCGCCGCCGAGGCAGGAGCCGGCGGGCGCGGCTTCGCCGTCTTTCCGGCCGGTTGCCGTTTACTGTTCACCTCGGCGCGCGCCGCGATCAACGCATCCGGCACCGTCTTCGCCGAATAGCGGCAGAGACCGGCCACGACACAATTCGGGCAGTCGGGCTTGCGCGCCTTGCAAACGTGACGGCCGTGCAGGATCAGCCAATGATGGGCGTTCAGCTTGTATTGTGCCGGGGTGACGGCTTCGAGCTTGAGCTCGACCTCATGCGGGTTCTTGCCGGGCGCGAGGCCGGTGCGGTTTCCGACCCGAAAGATGTGGGTATCGACCGCGATGGTCGGTTCCTCGAAGGCGACGTTCATCACGACATTGGCGGTCTTGCGCCCAACCCCGGGCAAGGTCTGCAACGTCTCGCGGTCGCGCGGCACCTCGCCGCCATGCTTTTCCAGCAGGATGCGGCTTAGCGCGACGACGTTCTTTGCCTTGGTGCGGTAGAGCCCGATCGTGCGAATCAGCGCCGCCACCCGCTCCTCCCCGAGCGCCGCCATCTTGGCCGGCGTATCGGCAAGGGCAAACAGAGCCGGCGTCGCCTTGTTGACGCCGACATCGGTGGCCTGAGCCGACAGCACCACGGCGACGAGCAAGGTGAAGGGGTTGATGTATTCGAGCTCGGTCCGCGGGATCGGCCGGCTCTCGGCCAGCAGCCGGTAGAACTCCGCGACCTCGGCTTTGGTGAATTTGCGCATCGCGGGGAAGTCTAGCGCATTTTTTACGTTAGCAACGCGAGCCTGCGCTATCCTGCGCAAACGATGACCGACCTCGCCGCCCCGCCCGCCAACGTCCTCTTCGAGCGCGTGCTGCTACCCTACCGCAGCCTGCCGCCGCGCGGCTTCAATATCCTGATGCTGGCGCTCGGCCTGGTCAGCATTGCCGTTGGGACCCTGTTCGTCTCGCTCGGCGCGTGGCCGGTCTGCGGTTTTTTCGGGCTCGATGTCGGCCTCGTCTACGTCGCCTTCCGCCTGAGTTACCGCAGCGCCCGCCAGCGCGAGACGCTGCGGCTTGCCGACGACCACCTCACCGTCGAGCGTATCGGCATTCGCGGCGACCGCCGGTTTTGGCGCTTCCAGGCGTTCTGGGTGCGGGTGATTTTCGACGAATTGCCGGACGAGACCAACCGGCTCGCCGTTGCCTCGCACGGGCAGAGCCTGCCTATCGGCACCTTCCTGCCGCCGCCGGTGCGACGCGAGCTGGCCGGCACCTTGCGCGAGGCGCTCGCCCGCTGGCGCGCGGCGCTCAACCCGACCGAAAAGCATCCGTAGGGCGCGTAAGCGCGCTCTGCTGATCGAGATTGCGTCACCGGCTGGGGGTTTCCCTGCCGGTGGCAAGGCTTGGCTAAGGCCACGACAGCCGCTCTGCGACGATCCGAAGCGCCCGGAAATTGGCCAGCATCGTCGTGTGGGCACCCTCTACCGCAATGTTCTCGCGGCTTGGGCCGGGGGCGTCGATGCAGCTTCGCCAGGCAACGACGCCGTCGCTGGGGCTATAGATTGCCGTCGTCGGCACCGGCGGCGGGGCCGTCAGATGAGCCAGCATCCGGCCTTGGGCGCTGTGCAGCGGCGGCAGCGCCCGGTACACCGGTTCGAGCGGGCTTGCCGTCGGCAGCCGAAACGGGCTGCACACGGTTATGACGCGGCGCACCCGGTCGGGATAGGCATTGGCCAAGGCTCGAGCCAATACGCCGCCCAGGCTGTGGCCGACGAGACTCGCCTGACGACCGCTGTCCTCGGTACAGCGGCGCAGCGTTTCGGCCGCCGCCGCGACGGCGGCGGCGCTGGGACCGAGATTGAACCCGCCGTTCCAACCCTCCACCGAATAGCCGAGCGCTTCGAGCCAGGCGCGAAAGCCGCCATTCATCGCGTCCGACGTCAGAAATGCCGGCAAGACCATGACCGGGTGCCCATCGCCGCCCGGCACCGGTCCGACCGGAACGCCGCGCGGGCGCTTCCGTATCTCGCGCAGCAACGCGCGGCCCTCTCCGACCAAGTCGCGCCAGCCGGGTCCGGTTACTGCGCCCGAACGATCGAAAATCCCTTGGTGGTTCACAGACCGAGCACTTCCTTCATGCCGTAGAGACCTGCCGGCTTGCCGAACACCCAGCGCGCCGCCCGCACCGCGCCGGTCGCATAGATCGCGCGGTTGGTGGCGCGGTGGACGAGTTCGAGCCGTTCGCCGGCGCCGGCGAAGATCACGTGATGGTCCCCGACCGCATCGCCGCCGCGCAGCGCGGCAAAACCGATATCGCCGCGTTGCCGCGGGCCGGTGATGCCGTCGCGCCCGCGTTGCGCGACCACGTCGAGCGTGGTGCCGCGCGCCGTCGCCGCGGCACGCCCCAAGGCCAGCGCGGTGCCGGAGGGAGCATCGGCCTTGCCGCGGTGATGCATCTCGACGATCTCGATATCCCAGTCGGGGCCGAGCCGCGCGGCGACCTGTTCAACGAGCCCGAGCAGCAGGTTGATGCCGAGGCTGGTATTCGCTGCCCAGACGATCGGGATGCGCTGTGCCGCGGCGCGCACCGCGTCGGTCTCCGCCGCCGACAGCCCGGTCGTGCCGATCACTATGGGAGTGCCGTGCTCGGCGGCGAGCGCGGCATGCGCCGCGGTGGCGGCGCCAAGGCTGAAGTCGATGACGACATCGCTATCGTCGATCAGCTTGCCAGGCGCATCGCCGGCGGCAAGACCGAGGCGGCCGATCCCCGCCAACTCGCCAAGATCCTCGCCGACGTGAGCGCTGCCCGGCTTGGTGGTGCCGCCGGCCAGCTCGCAGCCTTCGGCGGCGGCGATTTCGGCGATCAGCATCCGGCCCATGCGGCCGCCGCATCCGATGACCCCCATCCTGATATCGGTCATGCCCCGCCTCCACGATTGCCCGAGATACGGCCCGAGATATGGCCCCAGATACGGAATGTCATTGCCGGCGCAGCGACGCAATCCCCTTCCGCCCGGGGAATGCTTAGCCGCGTTGCCCTTGTGGCGGCTGACGCGGGGTCGCCCGTTTGCGCCGCGTGGATTTTGCTCTACACCGTTCGCCGCATGGCCTTGTTCCGTTCGATCGCCACGGTCGGCTCATTGACGATGGTGAGCCGCGTGTTCGGTTTCGCCCGCGATATCCTGACTGCGGCAATTCTCGGCGCCGGACCGGTGGCGGATGCGTTCTTTGTCGCGCAACGCCTGCCGAACCTGTTCCGCAGCCTGTTTGCCGAGGGCGCCTTCAGCACCGCCTTCGTGCCGCTCGCCAATCGTGCGCTCGTCGAGGGCGGCAAGCCGGCGCTGAAGGATTTTGCCGAGCAGGCGTTTTCCGTCCTGTTCGCCGCCCTTCTCGTGTTCGTCATCCTCGGCGAAATCTTCATGCCCTGGGTGATGCGGGTCATCGCCCCCGGCTTCGAGGCCGAAGCGGGCAAGTTTGCGCTGGTCGTCGCGCTGACCCGGACCACCTTTCCCTATCTGCTGTTCATCTCGCTGGTGGCGCTCCAAGGCGGTCTTCTCAACACGCTCGATCGCTTCGCCGCCGCGGCAGCGACCCCGGTGCTGCTGAATCTGATGTTGATCGCGGCCTTGTTGCTGATGGCCGGTTTCCATTGGGCCGATGGCCGCATCCTCGCCTATGCGCTGACCGCCGCCGGGATCGCGCAGTTCTGCTGGCTGACAGCCTCCTGCGCCCGCGCCGGCGTGATGCTGCGGTTGCACTGGCCGCGCCTGACCCCGCAGGTCCGCCAGGTTTTGGGAATCATGGGGCCGAGCGTGCTCGGTGCCGGAGTGACGCAGATCAACCTGTTGATTTCGACCGCGCTCGCCTCGCTGCTGCCGAGCGGCTCGGTGTCGTATCTCTATTACGCCGACCGGCTCAACCAGCTACCGCTCGGTGTGGTCGGCATCGCCGTCGCCACGGCGATCCTGCCGCCGCTGTCGCGTCAGGTCCGCGGCGGCGACATGGCCGGCGCCGTGGCGACGCAGAACCGCGGCCTCGAACTGGCGCTGCTGTTGACCCTGCCCGCGGCGACCGCCCTGGCGCTGCTGGCATTGCCGATCTTCAGCACCCTGTTCGAGCGCGGTGCGTTCGGTCCCGCCGAAGCTGCCGCCACCGCATCGGCGCTGGTTGCCTACGCCATTGGGCTGCCGAGCTTCGTCCTGGTCAAGGTGCTGGCGCCGGCGTTCTTCGCCCGCCACGACACCAAGACCCCGGTCAAAATCGCGATCGTGGCGATGATCACCAATCTGGCGCTGACCGTGGCGCTGATGCAATTTCTCGCCCATATCGGCGTCGCCATCGCCGTGTCGGCTTCCGGCTGGCTGCAGGCGCTGACCTTGCTCGGCCTCCTGGTGCGCCGCGGGCATTTCCAGCTCGACGCGCGGACGCGCAGCAACCTGCCGCGCATCGTTGCGGCGACGGTGGTCATGGGCGCATCGCTGCTGGCCCTGCGGGTCTGGCTGGAGCCCGCCGCCGGGGACACCATGCTCGTGAAGCTAGGCGCACTGGCGGCTCTCGTCGCCGCGGGGCTCATCGCCTTCGCCGCCGCGATCCTCGCGTTGCGGGTCACCGGCTGGCGCGAGCTGCGGGCGCAGTTCCGCCGTCAACCCGCTTGACCCGCAGCCTTCCCCGACGATAACAGCCAGGCATGAACAGAATTTTTTCCGGCATCCAGCCGACCGGCAACCTGCATCTCGGCAATTACCTCGGCGCGATCCGCAATTGGGTGGCCCTGCAGCACGATTACGAGTGCATCTTCTGCATCGTCGACCTGCACGCGCTGACCCAGCCGCAGGACCCCGACGAGCTGCGCGCCTCGACCCGCGAAGTCACCGCCGCCTATATCGCCGCGGGCATCGACGCAGGGCGCTGCATCATCTTCAACCAGAGCATGGTCAGCGCCCATGCCGAGCTCGGCTGGCTGCTGTCGTGCCTGACCCCGCTCGGCTGGCTCAACCGCATGACCCAGTTCAAGGAAAAGGCCGGCAAGAACCGCGACAATGCAGGGCTCGGGCTCTACGCCTACCCGGTGCTGATGGCGGCAGACATCCTCGGCTACAAGGCGACGCACGTCCCGGTCGGCGAAGACCAGAAGCAGCACCTCGAACTCGCGCGCGACATTGCCGGCGCGTTCAACCGGCGCTACGAGCGCGACTTCTTCCCGCTGCCCGAGCCGCAGATTTTCGGCGAGGCGACGCGGGTGATGAGCCTGCGCGACGGCACCAAGAAAATGTCGAAATCCGATACCTCGGACTATTCGCGGATCAACATGACCGATTCCAGCGACACGATCGCGCTGAAAATCCGCCGCGCGAAAACCGATCCGGAGCCGCTGCCCGAGTCGATCGAGGCGCTGGAGGCGCGCCCCGAGGCCGACAACCTTGTCGGCATCTACGCCGCGCTGACCGATGAATCGCGCGAGGCCGCGCTGGCCCGGTTTGCCGGGAGAAATTTTTCGATCTTCAAAGAGGCGCTGACCGAAGTATCGGTTGCCACGCTCGGCATGATCGGCGGCGAAATGCGCCGTCTGATGGCCGATCCGGGCCATATCGATGCGGTCCTGCATCAAGGCGCCAAGCGGGCGGCGGCGATCGCCATGCCGATCCTGCGCGAGGTGCAAGACATTACCGGGCTGTTGCGGCCGTAGGCGCGGCGGCTTATTGCTTTTCCTGGGATACTTCGGGCTGTAGGATTTTTTACGTCACGTCGCCCTGCCGCAGGGCGACGACGCAGATGATTCGGCTGCTTCCCTATGGATATTTATCTGCCGATCGCCGAGGTTTCGCTGGACGTGTTCGTCTTGCTCGGGCTCGGCGCCGCTGTCGGGTTTTTGTCCGGCGTGTTCGGGGTTGGCGGCGGGTTTCTCCTGACCCCGCTATTGATCCTGATCGGCGTGCCCCCCGCGGTCGCAGTGGCTTCTTCGGCCAACCAGCTGGGCGGCGCCGCGGTTTCGGGGGTGCTGGCGCATGGGCGCCGCCGCCATGTC
>DASQGR010000233.1:0-10259 GCA_035632515.1 Allostellaceae bacterium
CCACGGCAGGCCGCAATGCTTGGCCATGTCCGTCAAGAGCCGCACGGTGCCGTTCGACAAGGTGGCGATGATGTATTTCGTTTTGATCCGGGTCAGGCCCGGCACCGAATCGGGCCACGGCTTGAGGCGATGCCAGGTCAAATTGAACCAGACCTTGTCGTTCTCCCTCAAACCGGTGATGTCGAACTTCTCGAGCAGCGCGTCGAGCCCCATGCGATGCAGCGCGTCGAGGTTTGTCCACGGCAGCTCGCCGGTCCGTACCCGGTTCATCGACGGGGCGTAGGCGCCGCGCCATTCGTCGGCGAATTGCTGCCAGTCCACACCGGTGATGCCCCGGCGCCGACCCAATTCCTCGCCGTCGGCGGTTACCGCCGACCGCCAATCGACGACGGTGCCGAACACGTCATGGACCAGCGCCTTGATCTCGCTCATCGGTCACGTCTCCCGGAAATTTCGCCGCAGCATCAGGCGCGGCCGGCGTGCTGTAAAGCATCGCTCTCGCAAATCGCGGCTCCTGCCCGTACAATCGTGGCCTCGATCTCTCTGGATTTCATCTTGCCATGCCCGAAGAATTCTACCGCATCAAGCGCCTGCCGCCCTACGTCTTCGCCGAGGTCAACGCGCTGAAGGCTACCGGGCGAGCCGCGGGGCTCGATGTCATCGATCTCGGCATGGGCAACCCGGACGGGCCGACCCCGCCGCATATCGTCGCCAAGCTGATAGAGGCGGTGCAGAACCCCAAGGCGCACGGCTATTCGTCGTCGCGCGGCATTCCCGGGCTGCGGCGCGCCTATGCCGCGTATTACGCCCGCCGCTTCAATGTCGAGCTCGACCCCGAGCGCGAAATCATCGTCACCCTCGGCTCGAAGGAGGGGTTCGCCAACCTCGCCCAGGCGATCACCGCGCCGGGCGACACCATCCTGGTGCCGAACCCGAGCTATCCGATCCATTCCTTCGGCTTCATCATGGCCGGCGCTGCGGTGCGCAACGTGCCGATCGGGCCGGGGGTCGACTTCCTCGACGAGCTGAAAAAGGCGGTGAAGCATTCGATCCCGGCGCCGCTGGCGATCGTGCTCAACTTCCCGGCCAACCCGACGGCGATGACGGTCGACCTCGATTTCTACGGCGAGATCGTCGATTTCTGTCGGCATCACGGCATCTGGGTGCTGTCCGACCTTGCCTATGCCGAGATCTATTTCGACGGCAAGCCGCCGCCGTCGATCTTCGAGGTGCCGGGGGCGAAGGACATCGCCGTCGAGTTCACCTCGCTCAGCAAGACCTATTCGATGGCCGGATGGCGCATGGGCTTTGCCGTCGGCAATCAGCGGCTGATCGCGGCCCTGACGCGGGTGAAATCCTATCTCGATTATGGCGCGTTCACCCCGATCCAGGTGGCGGCGACGGCGGCGCTCAACGGCCCGCAGGACTGCATCGCCGAAATCCGCGAGCGCTACAAGGCGCGGCGCGACGTGCTGGTCGACGGGCTAAGGCAGGCCGGCTGGGACATCCCGGCGCCGGATGCGACGATGTTCGCCTGGGCGCCGGTGCCGGAGGAATACAAGGCGCTGGGCAGCCTCGCCTTTTCCAAGCTTCTGCTCGAGCGTGCCAACGTCGCGGTGTCGCCGGGGGTCGGCTTCGGCGAATACGGCGAGGGGTTCGTCCGCATCGCGCTCGTTGAAAACCGCCAGCGGCTGCGCCAGGCGACGCGCAACATCAAGGCGTTTCTCGCCGGCCGCAACGATACCGCCGATTTCCGCCGCGCCCAGCGCATGCAGGCGGCGAAATAGGCTTGCACGCATTTGACTTCGCGCCTGCCTCTGCCTATCTTCCCGGCCGCGCGAGGAAGGTTGTCATGAAAATCGTCAATTCGTTGAAGACATTGAAAAAGCGCGACAAGAACTGCCGTGTGGTGCGGCGGCGCGGTCGGGTGTTTGTGATCAACAAGGTCAACCCGCGCTTCAAGGCGCGCCAGGGCTGAGCGTCAGCCGTCATTGCGAGGCGCGGAAAAGCGTCGCGGCAATCTCGATCGAAATGGGGTTATCTCGGCCAAACAGGGCACGTCGGCGCGAGATTGCTTCGCTGCGCTCGCAATGACAGGATCCGCTCATGGAAATGCCGCTTCCCGATCTGCGGGTGATCGCCCGCCGCCGCGACATCGCCGCGGCGCTTCGGCAGATCGTGCCGGCCGATGCGGTGATCGAATCCGAGCCGGAGCGGCGCGCTTACGAAAGCGATGGGCTCACAGCATACCGTCAGCCGCCGCTGGTGGCGGTGCTGCCCTCGACCGTCGCGCAGGTTGCCGCGGTGCTGCGCTACTGCAAGGCTCAGGGGATCAAGGTGGTGCCGCGGGGCGCCGGAACTTCGCTGTCGGGCGGCGCCTTGCCGTTGGCCGATGGCGTGCTGCTGGGCATGGCGAAGTTCAACAGGATCGTCGAGATCGATTATGCGAATCGCTGCGCCGTGGTGCAGCCGGGGGTGACCAATCTCGGCATCAGCCAGGCGGTCGAGGCCGCCGGCTTCTACTACGCGCCCGACCCGTCGAGCCAGATCGCCTGCACCATCGGCGGCAATGTCGCCGAGAACTCGGGCGGGGTGCATTGCCTCAAATACGGGCTGACCACCAATAATCTGCTCGGCATCGAGATCGTCACCATCGATGGCGAGGTGATCCGCCTTGGCGGCAAGCACCTTGATTCGGAAGGTTATGATCTGCTCGGCGTGATGACCGGCTCCGAGGGGCTGCTCGGGGTCGTCACCGAGGTCACCGTGCGCATCCTCAAAAAGCCGAGCACGGCGCGGGCCGTTCTGGTCGGCTTTGCCAGCACCGAGGATGCCGGCAATTGCGTCGCCGCGGTGATCGGCGCCGGGATCATCCCGGGCGGCATGGAGATGATGGACCGGCCGGCGATCCATGCCGCCGAGGCTTTTGTCCATGCCGGATATCCACTCGATGTCGAGGCGCTGCTGATCGTCGAGCTCGACGGCCCGGCGGCGGAGGTCGACCATCTGCTCGGCATCGTCGAGCGGCTTGCGCGCGAAAACCGCGCCGTCTCGCTGCGCATCAGCCAAAACGAGGCCGAGCGGCTCAATTTCTGGGCCGGGCGCAAGGCGGCGTTCCCCGCGGTCGGGCGGATTTCGCCTGATTACTACTGCATGGACGGCACCATCCCGCGCGGCCGACTTGCCGAGGTGCTGCGCGAGATCTCGGCGCTGTCGCGGCGCCACGGGCTGCGTGTCGCCAACGTGTTTCATGCCGGCGACGGCAATCTGCACCCGCTGATCCTTTACGACGCCAACACGCCCGGCGAGGTCGAAAAGGCCGAGGAATTCGGCGCCGATATCCTCAGACTGTGCGTCGCGGTTGGCGGCGTGCTGACCGGCGAGCACGGGGTCGGGGTCGAAAAACGCGACCTGATGGGGACCATGTTCGACGAGACCGACCTGGCCCAGCAGCAGCGGCTCAAATGCGCCTTCGATCCGGACGGGCTGCTGAACCCTGGCAAGGTCTTTCCCGTACTGCACCGCTGTGCCGAGCTGGGCCGCCTGCACGTCCATGCCGGCGCATTGCCGCACCCCGACCTGCCGCGCTTCTGAAGCATCGCCCATGCACGGCGCCGTAAAAGGCGCTGCGGCAATCTCGACCGCGCCGACTCCTCTGGCCGGCGCGAGATTGCTTCGCTCCGCCCGCAATGACATCGTGCGACCGCCATGACCCGGTTTGTCCCGACGAATATCGACGAGTTGCGCGAGGCGGTCGATGCCGTGCTGGCGGCGGAGGAGCCGGTCGAGCTGGTTGCCGGCGGCACCAAGCGCGGGCTCGGCCGGCCGCTGCAGACCCCGCACCTGATCGACCTGACCCGGCTCTCCGGCATCCGCGACTACGCGCCGAACGAGCTGGTGCTGACCGCCGGCGCGGCGACGCCGCTGACCGCGATCGACCGGGCGCTGACCGCGGCGGGGCAGATGCTGGCCTTCGAGCCGCCCGACTGGCGCGGCCTGCACGGCCAGGCTCACGGCTCGCAGACCCTGGGCGGAGTGCTCGCCTGCAATCTCTCGGGGCCGCGGCGGATCAAGGCGGGGGCGGCGCGCGACCATTTCCTCGGCTTTCGCGGGGTCAGCGGCCGGGCCGAGGTTTTCAAGGCCGGCGGCAAGGTAGTCAAGAACGTCACCGGCTATGATCTGCCAAAGCTGATGGCGGGCTCCTACGGCACCTTGGCGGCGCTCGAAGAGGTCACGGTCAAGGTCCTGCCGCGGCCGGAAACCGCTGCGACCGTCCTGTTCTGCGGCGTCGCGGCGGAGGCGGCGGTGGGTTTGATGGCGGCGGCGCTCGGCTCGCCGCATGAGGTTTCCGGCGCGGCCTATCTGCCACCGGAGTTGCCGCGCCTGGCGTCGCTGCCCGCGGCAGGCGGCGTCGTCGCGCTCAGGGTCGAAGGGCCGGAGCCTTCGGTGGCCTATCGCCGCGCGGCGCTGCGGCGCGAGCATGCCGGCGTCGGCGAGCCGGCGGAATTGGGCGAGATCGACACCGCTTCGCTGTGGCGCGACATCGGCAATGTGGCACCGCTGGCCGGGATCGCCGACCGCGCGGTATGGCGCCTCTCGGTGGCGCCGGCGCGCGGCGTCGAAATCGCCCAGGCAATTGCCCGCGCCATCGATGCGGTATGGTTTCTCGACTGGGGCGGCGGCTTGTTGTGGGTCGCCGCGATCGAGCCGGGCGATGCCGGCGCGGCCACGGTCCGCGGCGCGCTCGGCGGTTCCGGGCACGCGACCCTGGTACGCGGCTCGCCCGGCCTGCGCGCCGCGGTTCCGGTGTTCGAGCCGCAGCCGGCGCCGCTGGCGGCCTTGTCCCGGCGGGTCAAGGAGGGCTTCGATCCACGCCACATCCTCAACCCCGGCCGCATGGTCGAGGGGGTCTGATGACAGCGACGGCATTGCGCGCGGAGCGCCGCTTTCGCGCCGCGTGGGTATTTCCGTCGGGACGGCCTTGTCGCTTTCGGCCCGTGGCGATGGCGGTGTGAGGGCATGCAGACCGATTTCACTCCGGCGCAGCTCCTCGATCCCGATACTGCGCAGTCGGAGAAGATCCTGCGTGCCTGCGTGCATTGCGGGTTCTGTACGGCGACGTGTCCGACCTATGTGCTGCTCGGCGACGAGCTCGACGGGCCGCGCGGGCGCATCTACCTGATCAAGAACATGCTCGAAAGCGGCGGCGCGGTGCCGGCGGAGACCGTCACCCATATCGACCGTTGCCTCTCCTGTCTTGCCTGCATGACGACCTGCCCGTCGGGGGTCAATTACATGCACCTCGTCGACCACGGCAGGCGGCATATCGAGGAACATTACCGCCGGCCGCTGTTCGAGCGGGTGTTGCGCCGGGTGCTCGGCGCGGTATTGAGCCGGCCCGACCGGTTTCGCTCCGCGCTGACGGCGGCGCGCCTGGCGCGGCCGCTTGCCGGACAGATGCCGGCGCGGCTGCGCGCGATGTTGAGCCTGGTGCCCCGCCGGATTCCCAAGCCGTCGCCGATGGACCGGCCACAGATTTTTCCGGCCGCGGGGGAGCGACGGCTGCGGGTGGCGCTGCTGCCGGGCTGCGCCCAGCAGGTACTGGCGCCCGAGATCAACGAGGCGACGATCCGCCTGCTGACCCGCCACGGCTGCGACGTCGTCGTCGCCGGCGGCAGCGGCTGCTGCGGTGCGCTGACCCACCACCTCGGCCAGGAGGGGCCGGCACTGGCCTTCGCCAAGGCCAATATCGACGCGTGGGGACGCGAGCTCGGCAGCGCCGGGCTCGACGCGGTGGTCGTCAACGCCTCCGGCTGCGGCACGACGGTGAAGGATTATGGCTTCATGCTGCGCGAGGACCCGGACTATGCCGAGGCGGCGGCGCGGATCAGCGACATCGCCTGCGACGTGTCGCAGCTCGCCGCAAAGCTCGATCTGCAGCTCACCGGCGCGGGGCGGGGCCTGCGCGTCGCCTATCATTCGGCCTGCTCGCTGCAGCACGGCCAAAAGCTGCATCGGGAGCCGAAAGCGTTGCTCGCCGCCGCCGGTTTCGACGCGGTGGATGTGCCCGAGGCGCATTTGTGCTGCGGCTCGGCCGGCACCTACAATCTGTTGCAGCCGGAATTGGCGAATGCGCTGCGCGAGCGCAAGCTCGCCAACATCGCGCTGACCGACGCGGCGGTGGTCGCCGCCGGCAATATCGGCTGCATCACCCAGCTTGCCGGCGGCGCCGGGCTGCCGGTGGTGCACACGGTCGAGCTGCTCGATTGGGCGACCGGCGGGCCTATGCCGCGCGCCCTCGCCGGCGCCGGACGACCGCCGGGACGATGACGGTCAGGGCCAGCGCGGCGAGGCCGATCGCGGTCGGCGGCAGCCAATCGGCAGCGCCGCGCATCGCTCGCTCCCCGGCGGCACCGAGATCGACCGCGGCGATTGTCAACGGCAATTGCCCCAGGAGCGACCCCAGCGCGTAATCGCCGAGCCGCAGCCGGGTCAACCCCAGCGCATAATTGCTCAGGCTGTGCGGGATGACCGGCACCAGCCGGAACATCGTCACCATGCGCCAGCCGCCGCGCTCGACACGTTCGAGGATCGTCGTGACGCGCGCCCACTGTCTGCGGTCGAACAGGCTGGCATGAACATAGCGCGCCAGCAGGAACCCGGCGAGCGCGCCGACGACGCTGCCGATCACCGCCCACAACAACCCCCACCACACGCCGAAGACAAGCCCCGCCGCCACCCCGAGCAGCGAGCGCGGCACGAACACCAGGCTGGCCACGAGGTGCAGCGCCAGAAAGGCCAGCGGCGCTGCCGGCGACCTCCCGATCGTGGCGGTGAGGGCGAGCGGGTCGAACTGGCCGCGCCAGCGCCATGCGGCCGCGGTCCCGGCGGCGACGGCCACGAGCAGGAGGAGCTGCCCGGCGCGACGCAACCCGCCAAGCGCCGGCATCGCGTGATGCTTGGCTTCGGCTTCGCTCATGCACCCGGCTCGGTCATGCCACCGGGTCCGCGGGCGCCGCCGTGCTCGACCGCGACGCGGATCGCTCCACGACAGGCGGGTCGACGACCAGCACCGGCACCGCCCGCCGTCGCCGCAGCCACATCACCCCGAACAGATCGGCAATGCCAACCCAAAGTCGGTCCCACGTTCCGTATTTCGAGGCGCCGCGCTCGCGCGGTCGGTGATTGACCGGCAGCGAGCGGACGATGCCCCCCTCGCGCAGCACCAGGGCCGGGAGAAAACGGTGCAGATGATCGAAGAACGGCAGGTCGAGAAACAGCGCCCGCGGAAACAGCTTGAGCCCGCAGCCGCTATCCGGAGTGTCGTCGTGCAGCATCGCGCGGCGCACTGCGTTGGCGATTTTCGACGAGCGGCGCTTGGTCCAGCTGTCCTGGCGGCGGGCGCGATGGCCGGCGATCAAGAGCGGAGGGGTCGAAGGGGCCGCCCGCGCAATCTGCCATAGCGTCGGAATGTCGGCGGGGTCGTTCTGGCCGTCGCCGTCGAGGGTGGCGATCCAGGGCGCGCGCGCCGCCTGGACCCCGCTGCGGATCGCCGCGCTCTGGCCGCAGCTCGCGGTATGGCGCACGAGGCGCAGCCGGGGGTCGGCCGCCTGCAGCCGGGCGATCTCGGCGGCGGTGGCGTCGGTGCTGCCGTCATCGACATAGACGATTTCATAATCGGCCTTGCCGTCGAGCGCGGCCGTGATCTCGGCGACCAGCGGCGCGATATTGCCGGCCTCGTTCCTGACCGGGATGACGATCGACAGGTCCATCGGGTCAGAGCCGCCGTGACGGCACGGTTCGGTACGACAGGAGGGCGCTGCCGTCTTCGCGGCGACGATGCGCAAGACAGCTCGGGGCGAGGTGGACCTGTGACGGCATCAAGAAAAAATCCTCATCCCGAGGAGGCGCCAAGCACCGTCTCGCCAGGAACCGGCTCGGGGGACGCAACTTCGTCATCACCTAACACGTCGCCTCATCGCGAGGAATGCGGCGACGAAACGACCCCGATCCGCGCGTGTGCTCGGCCCTGGATTGGTTCGCCGCGCCCGCGATGACGCCCGGATCACATTGCCGCCAACGCCGCCGTGATGCTTTTGTGAAAGTGCTGCAAAGCCGGTTCGTTGCGGCCGAAGGTGATCGCGTCCTGCGCACCCGAGCCAAAGCCGAGCTGCATCCCCTCGCAGGTCGGGAAGTCTTCCTTCTCCACCGTCGCCATCAGCAGGTCGAAATTGCGGTCCCAATGCTCCTTCGACCGGGGATTGTCGACCGGCACGGGGATGTAGAGCGAGACGTACATCACCACCTCGTCGACCTTGTCGCCGGGAAACATGTGCCAGGTTTCGACATGGTCGCGCTGGAAGGTGAAGACCGTGTTCGGGAACAGGACGCAGATGACGACGGTGTTGTCGAACACGTCCCATTCGTGCTCGGGCATCTTGCGAAGATCGTCGAGCGTGCGCCGCGCCGCGACCATGCGATGGTTGGGGCCGAACGCGTCGAAGGTGCAGCGGTTGCTGTGGAACAGCGGGCTCACCGTGTCGGGATGCAGATGCTGCAGGTGATAGGTCTCGCCAAAGGTATCGACGGCGAGTTTCCAGTTCATTTTCCGCCGCAGCACCCGGGTTTCGTAATGATGATAGGTGTCGAGCCCGTAGGCGGCGAGGTCTTCGCCCATTCCGCCGAGCAGGTCGTCGACGTCGAATTGCCCCTCTGGATCCGGCGACACCCAGATCATCCCGTATTTTTCGACCACCGGCAGCGGGCGCAGACCATGTGTCGCGCGGCTCGCGGCGGCAAAGGACGGTTCGTCCGGCCGCGCCGTCAGCGTGCCGTCGAGCCCGTAGCACCAGCCGTGATAGGGACAGCTGAAATCCTTTTGGCCGCTGCCGCTGCCTTCGGCCACACGGGCGCCGCGGTGGCGGCAGACATTAAGAAAGGCGCCGAGCTTGCCCTCGCGGTCGCGTGACAAGAGAATCGGCACGCCGGAATAATCGTGCGTCATCCAGTCGCCGGGTTTGGGCAGCAGCGCCGACAGGCCGACATTGAATGCGCCCTTGCGGAAGAACAGCTCGCGCTCGCGCTCGGCCTGCTTCGGACAGGTATAGTCGGTGACCGGGTTGCGATAGACGCTCTCGGCAAGCGCCGTGGTGCGGTTGCTGAGATGGCCGAGGAGCTTGCGCGCTTCGGCGATCTGGTCCTGCCGGCGCATTTGCCGATCTCCCGTTAGCCTCACCTATCGGCGAGACAAATACCACGAACCGCGGCGGCGGTGGACCCTCTACGAACCGCCGTAGCGGAAACGGTAATAGATCATGCCGATCGCTTCGTGCAGCGCATGAAAGCTGTCCTGCAGGGCGGTGGTGCTGGGAAGATAGTCGTCGAGCCGGCCCGCTTCGTCATAGGTTTTCGGCGCCGGCCAGGGCAGCGGGTGCAGCCCGGCGCGCGCGAACGACCATAGCGCCCGCTTCATGTGCCAGGCATGGGTGACGAGCACCACCGTGGTCACACCCTCGGGCCTGAGCAGCCTGGCCGTGAGCGCCGCGTTCTCCCAGGTCGAGCGCGACTGGTCTTCGACCCAGCCGACCGGCACGCCGAGCTCGCCTTCGAGCAGCGATTTCATCAGGGTTGCTTCGGCCATGCGGGCGCCGCCGGTCCGGCCGCCGCTCACCGCGACCTTGAGGTGAAGCCGGCGATAGGCGCGGGCGGCGAAGATCGTCCGCTCGAGCGACCAGGGTCCCAGCGTGTCCGCAATCCTGTCGCCGTCGCCCCGACGCACCCCGCCGCCGAGGACGACGATTGCCTGCGCCGCCGAGAAATCGGGATTGGGCGGCACCGTCACCTCAACCTCCTGCAGCAGGCGCGCGGCGACGACCGGCAGCGCGGCCAGGTACAGGAGACTGGTGGCGGCGATTGCAGCCGCAATACCAAGCCGCGCCTGCCACAAGGCCAGCCACGCCGCCAGCGCGCTCACCAGGATCAGCACGGTCGGCGGCGCCAGGAACCCGAAGGAAATCGGGTCGGACATCTAATTCGCCGTCGTTGCCGGAAGCCCGCAGGGCGGCGCGGCGCTCTCTCGCCGCAGAAAGCGGCAGGCGATTTCCCGCGGCGCTGGCAATGACCGCCGCGGCTACTTCCCGCGCACGTATTTCCGGCAGACGAGTCGAAGATGGTCGCGAAAATGCGGCCGCAGCTTGCGGGTCCATTCGCTGTCGGCGGCGTTTTTCCACGCCGGGGTGGCCTGCACCTCGGGCGATTCG
>DASQGR010000234.1:0-2135 GCA_035632515.1 Allostellaceae bacterium
ATGGAAGACAACCTGAAGGCCGGCTTCGGCCGCCTCCCCGACGCGAAACAGCGCGAGCAGATCAGGCGGTTGTGGGAAGCGCTTTAGCGCCGATGCCCTAATCCCGTTTACGGTGGTGGGGACTCTTGGGCGACGGCCGCCACCGCGGCGAAGAGGTTTTCGACCGCGGGTCGGCCGATCCCCCGGGTGATGAAGACAAGCCGCGAAATCTTGTCGCCGTCCGGCCAGGTTTCGAGCTCGATCGGGCGGTGCGCGGTGTGCTGCACCGCATGGATCACCACCGGGCCCTTGACCCCCTCGACCGCGACAATGCCCTTGACCCGCAACAGGTCGGGGCCGCGCAGCGCGGTCAGCACCGCCATCGCCTGCTCGAAGGCGGGCCAGGCCAGCGGCCGCGCGAAGCTCACCGCAAAGCTGTCGATGCCATGGCTGTGGGCATGCGCGTGATCGTGCTCGGGAATGCGGACAGCGAGGTCGAGCCGCTCGTCGAGCAGGTAGGCCGGGTCGATCGCGCCGCTGACCGCGCGCTCGACCGGCGCCGCGGTCAACGCCGCGATCTGCGCGATCAACCCGGCGGTCACGGACGGCTCGGCGAGATCGGTCTTGGTCAGCACAATCCGGTCGGCGAGCGCGACCTGCTCGCGCGCCTCGGGGGCGCGCGCCAGGTTGCGGGCTCCGTTCGGCGCGTCGATCACCGTCACCAGCGCCTGCAGATGAAACTCCTGGCCGAGCGCGCGGTCGCTGGCAAAGGTCTGCAGCAGCGGGCCGGGATCGGCGAGCCCGCTGGTCTCGATGACGACGCGGCGAAAGCTCGGCACCGCGCCGCGCGCGCGGTCGGCGACGAGCATGTGCAGGCTCTCCTGCAGATCGCTGCGCACGGTGCAGCACAGGCAGCCATTGCCGAGCAGCACCGTCGCGTCGCTCGACGCGCGCAGCAGGGCATTGTCGATGCCGATCTCGCCGTATTCGTTGACGACGATCGCGGTACCGGCCCCTTCCGGGCTGTCCCGCAACGCGCGGATCAGGGTGGTCTTGCCGGCGCCGAGAAAGCCGGTGACGATCGACACCGGAATGCGCGCCCCGCGCGGCCGCCGCTGCGCCCGGCCGAACCGGCTGGCATCGCTGCCGGCGAACAGCTCGCTGACCGGCGCCCTCATATCGCTCATGCCGCTCACCGTTTATTCGTCATCCCGGGCTTGTCCCGGGGATCCACGTGGATGGCCGGGTCAAGCCCGGCCATGACGATAAGCGAAGGCGAACCCCCGGTCCTTCCTCAGAAATCTATCTCGAGGCAATAGAGCCCGCCGACAAAACGGTCGACAGTAAAGACGATGCCGCGGTCGTCGATGAACACGTCGTTGAGCTGGCACGAGCCGAACGGCGCGCCCGGCACCTCCGGCACGAAATAGGCCACCTCTTTGGGCTGGTACGGGTTTTCCAGGTCGAACGCGCGCAGGCCGCCGTTGAAGAAGGTGCCGAACACCACCTTGTCGGACTTGTAGCAACCTTCCTTCGGCAGGTTCTCCCAGAGGTTATGCGCGCCGAACCGCCCGCCGCGGCGGCCGAAGGTCTCGACCGGCGGCATCGGGCAGGTCGCGATCGGGGTCGGGTTTTCCTCGGCCCGGTTGTCGACGATCCACACCAGCTTGGGCCAATCGGCCCCATCGTTGCGCACGCACTCGTCGCTGACGACAAGCAGGTTGCGGTCGAAGAACGGCACCACGGTATGGGTAAAGCCGTCATTCGGCGGGTGGTAGTCCCAGCGCGACACCATCTTCGGGTGCGCCTTGTCGGCGATGTCGAGGACGATCATGCCGCCGTCGAGATAGCCCATGTATACGCGGTCCGGCCGCTCCGGATAGACGTTGGTGTTGTGCGGGCGGAAACCGCTGTCGGTGCCGCCCGGATGGCGCTTCGGCGGCGCCTCGTTGTCGCCGATCTGCTGGCCCGGCAGCCACCAGCGGCCGATCTCGACCGGCTTTGACGGGTTGCGCACGTCGATCGAGCGATAGAACTGGTCGTCCTTCGGGTTCGACGGGCGAAAATCGGGCGCGCCGGCGCTCATGTGGATGGTTTCGCCATCGGCGAACCAGAGCTGATGCACCCCGCGCGACTCCGGCCCCGAGCAATCGAAG
>DASQGR010000235.1:0-9980 GCA_035632515.1 Allostellaceae bacterium
CCTTCAGTTGAGGAGTCAACGCCGGGTTGCCCAAGGTCTCCCACCAGTCGGTCATCGGCCCGGAGAACTGGTCGAGGAAATGGGCGATGCCCCCGACTCCGCCGGCAAGGTGAAAGGTCAGGTGCGGCCCCATCAAGGCCCAGCGCAGCCCCGGCCCGGCGCTAATCGCGGTGTCGACATCGGCCACGCTGGCGACCCCTTCAGCGACCAGGTGCACCGCCTCGCGCCTCAACGCCGCCTGCAGCCGGTTGGGGACGTGGCCGGCGACCTCGCGGCGGATGTGGATCGGCTGCTTGCCGATCGCGGCATAAAAGGCGAGCGCCGTCCGGATCGCCTCGCGCCCGGTCTTGCCGCCGCCGACCACCTCGACCAGAGGCACCAGGTGCGGCGGGTTGAACGGGTGGCCGATGACGCAGCGCTCCGGGTGCCGGCAATCGAGCTGGATGCGGCTCATCAACAGGCCCGACGAGCTGGAGGCGATGACGATCGCCGGGTCGAGCGCCGCGTCGAGGCGGGCGAGCAGGGCACGCTTCAGGTCTTCGCGTTCGGGCGCGCTTTCCTGCACGAACTCGGCGCCGGCGAGCGCCGACTCGGGGTCCGGGTGGAACGATAGCGCGGCCCACGGCGGCTCGGCCGGCAATTCGCCAAGCCGCGCCAGGCTCGGCCAAGCGGCGGCGATGAAGCCGTGCAGGAACTCCTCGGCGCCGGGCGCCGGATCGCTCGCCCGGACCGTCAGGCCGCGCGCCAGGAACACGGCCGCCCAGCTGGCGCCGATCGTGCCGGCGCCGATCACTGCGACCCGGTTGACTGCCGGTTGCGTCACGGGCGTCTCTCCTCTGCGGCCGGAAGCGATATCCCGCCACCGGAAATTGCACTAGATTTCCCCGGCCGTTTCCACGTCAACGTCATGCGAGCCCCTGGATCATCATCCGCTGCTACATCGTCGCGCGACCTGCGGCTCGATTTCTTCCGCGGCGTGGCGCTGATCTGCATCTTTATCGACCACATCCCGGAAAACTATCTCAACTATTTCACCCTGTCGGCGATCGGCTTTTCCGACGCGGCGGAGGTATTCATCTTCATCTCGGGCTTTACCGCTGCCCTGGTCTATGGCCGGGCGATGGCGCAGAAGGGGGTGCTGTTCGCCACGGTTCAGGTGATGCGCCGCGCCTGGCAGCTCTATGTCGCGCACATCTTCCTGTTTGTGATCTTCATCGCCGAAGTGTCGTACACGGTGATGACGTTCAACAACCCGATGTACAACGAGGAGATGGGGGTCGGCGATTTTCTCGACCATCCGCACATCGCGGTCGTGCGGGCGATGCTCCTGCAGTTCCAGCCGACCTATCTCGACATCCTGCCGCTCTACATCGTGCTGCTGCTGATCTTTCCCGCGGTGCTGCTCGGTCTGCGGCGCTGGCCGCTCGCCGTGCTGGTGCCGTCGGCGCTGGTCTACATCGAGGTGCAGATCTTCAACATCGACGTGCCGGCCTATCCCGAGGGGCACACCTGGACCTTCAACCCGCTCGCCTGGCAATTCCTGTTCATCCTCGGCGCCGCGCTGGGCCATGCCGGGCGGTCGCAGCGCAGCTCGGAACGGCTGCTGCGGCTGGCCCTGTGGCCGGCCGTGGCGATCGCCGCAATTGTCCTGGTGATCCGGCTTACCTGGGCGTTCCACGGCATCTTCGAGGGATTGCCGGCGCTGTTCCTGCGTCAGCTCTGGCCGATCAACAAATCCAACCTGTCGCCGATCCGGCTGATCTCGTTCTTTGCGCTGTTCGTGCTGGTGGCCCGCTGGATATCGCCGCAAGCGCGGTTTCTGCACAGCGCCGCGGCGCGGCCGATCGTGCTGTGCGGCGCCCATTCGCTGGAGATTTTTTGCCTTAGCATTTTATTGTCGGCGCTTGGTCATTTTGTGTTGGCCGAGTTCGCCACCGGGGTCGCCATCCAGGTGGCGGTCAATGCGGTCGGGATCGCGGCGATGTGTCTGACGGCGTGGGTCTTCGACTGGTATAGGATGATGCAGCAAATGCCGGCAATAACGCCAACCATGGCAAAAGCCGAACGAAGCGACGGGGGGAATTGATGACGCCGGGGCGGTATCACGCCGGCCCGCTCATCGCGGTGCTGGCGGGTTTTCTTCTCGGCCTGACGGCGGTGGCGGCACCGGCATTCGCCGAGTCCGAGGAATGCGCGATCCCGAGCGAGATGTTGGAGGCCGAGGCCAAATTGCCGCGCCTCGCCGAGCGCCTCAAGGCGCATCAGCCGGTGACGATCGTCGCGATCGGCGGCGCCTCGACCTACGGCCGGGCGGCCGGCTCTACCGACCTTGCCTACCCGCACCGGCTCGAACGGATCTTGATCCACGATTTTCCCGGCGAGCCGATCACCGTCGTCAACAAGGGCGTCGCCCGCCAGTCGGCCAAGCAGATGCTCGAGCGCTTCCCGACCGACGTGCTCGCCGAAGACCCTGTCATGGTGATCTGGGAAACCGGCGTCAACGATGCGGTGCGCGGCACCGATATCGACGATTTCGCCCAGGCGCTGCAAACCGGGGTCGACGAGCTCAAGAACCGGGCGATCGACGTTATCCTGATCGACATGCAATTCTCGCGAAGCTCGACGACGGTCATCGATTTCGACAAATATATGAAAGCGCTGCACCGCGTCGGCGAGCTTGGCGACGTTTACGTGTTTCCGCGCTTTGCGATGATGCGCTATTGGAGCGAGCAGAACGTGTTCAATTTCGACGATGTCGCCGCGGAGGATCGGGCCAAGCTGGCGGCGCGGGTTTATGAGTGCCTCGGCCAGAAACTGGCCGAAGTGATCCGGCGCGCGGTTCGGTGACAGTCCGCCTCGCCTTGCGCGCGGTGGCGCTGGCCGCGGCGTTGTGGCCATGCGCGGCGCCTGCCGCCGAGCCCGAGTTTTGCACGGCGCCGCCGGGCTGGGCGGCAATCATTCCGCCGCTCGACCATCTGGCCGCGGGGATCAACCTCGGCGCGCTCAAGCTCGTTGCGGTCGGCTCGTCCTCGACCGCGGGGGTCGGCGCGACCGACCCGTCGATGAGCTATCCGAGCCGCCTCGAAGCAGCGTTGCGCGAACGCTTCCCGGCGCTCGACATCCACGTCATCAACCGCGGCAAGGGCGGCGAGGATGCACCCGAGGAGCTTGCCCGTCTCGCCGCCGACGTCGTCGCCCTCCATCCCGATCTGGTGATCTGGCAGATCGGCACCAACGCCGTGCTGCGCCGTGACGACCTGGCCGCCGATGCCGAGTGGATGCGCGAAGGCGTCGAGCTGCTGAAGAAGAACGGCATCGATGTCGTGCTGATGGACATGCAGTACGCCCCACGGGTCCTCGACCGGCCGTCCTACGCGGTGATGCAGGACATGATCGCCGAGACCGCGGACCACGCCCATGTCGGCCTGTTCCGGCGCTTTGCCCTGATGCGCTATTGGCAGCGCGCTCATCCGACCGGGGCGCCGGCCATGATCGGCGGCGACGGGCTGCACATGACCGATGCGGGCTATACTTGCCTGGCGCTCGAGCTGGCGGCGGCGCTGGAGGCAAACTGGCAGGCGGGTGAAAAAATCGCCCGCCGCTCGCGCGGCGCCAGCGACGCCATCGCCTGGCTGCCGCTCCTGCTGCCCATGGAATTTCCGCGCGATTAGCGCCCGCGGTCTTTCCGCTCTGTCGGCACCGGCCGATTCCTGGGTAAGGGGCGGGGCAGGGCGAAAAAAATCGCCCGACATGCGGCGAAACGACGCGATACACCCTAACTAATTGATCGGGCGGGGGAACCGTAACCCGCCACGAACGTTCCGGTAGAATCAGTTTTGGTTTCGGGACGGCTTCATATATGCTGGGGACTTCCGATGGGGCACCACAAGATGTTGTTGATGTCCTGCTCGACCACCATATGTCAGCGGCGATCGCCCCTGATGCTAGGCGGATTGCCGCACAGGGTGGCGAGACGGTTAGGTGACCCCAGTGTTGCCACAAAGCCTTGGCATATGGCTTGCGTTACCAAGATCAGGATGGATCGGCACAGAGGCGGCGAACGCGGCCATGGGCGGCGTGGGGCTCTGGAACCGTTTGGATGGGCGGCGCGAATATTCGTCGAGGCTGCCCGTTCATCATGTCTAAAGCGGGAACGGTAACCATTGGGATCGGCGTTAGTCGATTGAGGTGAGCAATGCAGTCAGAACTGCGATCGGAAGACGGGATTTTCGGCCTCTACTCGCGCCTGTACGAAAATCGCCGAGAGGTGGAATATTCTCTGGAGGACTACCTACGCGCCTGCTCCGACAATGCCTCGTTCTACGCCGGGGCGGCGGAACGGCTGCTGACCGCGATCGGCGAGCCGGTGATGGTTGACACCAGCCAGGACCCGCGGCTCGGCCGGATCTTCATGAACCGGACGATGAAGATCTATCCGGCCTTCGAGGATTTCTACGGGATGGAGGAGACGATCGAGCGGATCGTCGGCTTCTTCCGCCATGCCGCGCAGGGGCTCGAAGAGCGCAAGCAGGTGCTCTACCTGCTCGGCCCGGTCGGCGGCGGCAAATCCTCGCTTGCCGAACGGCTCAAGCTGCTGATGGAGAAAGAGCCGATCTATGTGCTGAAGGCCGGCGACGAGGTCAGCCCGATCTTCGAAAGCCCGCTCGGCCTGTTCGACCCGAACACGCTCGGTTCCGAAATCGAGGCGCGCTACGGTATTCCGAAACGGCGCCTGACGGGCACGATCTCCCCCTGGGCGGTCAAGCGGCTCGATGAGTTCGGCGGCGACATCACCAAGTTCTCGGTAATCCGCTTGCAGCCGTCGCGGCTGAAGCAGATCTGCGTCGCGAAGACCGAGCCGGGCGATGAAAACAACCAGGACGTCTCGAGCCTGGTCGGCAAGGTCGATATCCGCAAGCTCGAGATGTACAGCCAGAACGATCCCGACGCCTATTCCTTCTCGGGCGGGCTCAACCGCACGACCCAGGGGCTGATGGAATTCGTCGAGATGTTCAAGGCGCCGATCAAGATGCTGCACCCGCTCTTGACCGCGACGCAGGAAGGCAACTACGCCGGCACCGAGAATATCGGCGGCATTCCCTATCAGGGGATCATCCTCGCCCACTCGAACGAGGCCGAATGGCAGAGCTTTAAGAACAACAAGAACAACGAGGCCTTCATCGACCGCATCTCGGTCATCAAGGTGCCGTACTGCCTGCGCTCGACCGAAGAACGCCGCATCTATGAAAAGCTGCTGCAGAGCAGCGAGCTGTCGAACTCGGCGTGCGCCCCGTCGACGCTCGACATCCTGTCGCGTTTCTGCGTGCTGTCGCGGCTGAAGCCGCACGAGAATTCGAACCTGCACTCGAAGATGCGGGTCTACGATGGCGAAAGCCTCAAGGACACCGACCCGCGCGCCAAATCGGTGCAGGAATATCGCGACGCCGCCGGGGTTGACGAGGGTATGGACGGGATCTCGACCCGGTTCGCCTTCAAGGTGCTGTCGGGCACGTTCAACTTCGACACCCAGGAGGTTGCCGCCGATCCGGTGCACCTGATGTACGTGCTCGAACAGGCGATCTGGCGCGAGCAGTTCCCCGACGCGGTCGAGAAGAAATACCTGAACTTCATCAAGGCCGAGCTGGCGCCGCGCTACGCCGAATACATCGGCAACGAAATTCAGAAGGCTTACCTCGAATCGTATTCCGATTACGGCCAGAACCTGTTCGACCGCTACGTCTCCTACGCCGATGCCTGGATCGAGGATCAGGACTACAAGGATCCCGACACCGGCCAGCTGATGAACCGCGAGCTGTTGAACCAGGAGCTGTCCAAGATCGAAAAGCCGGCCGGAATCGCCAATCCCAAGGATTTCCGCAACGAGGTCGTGAAGTTTGCGTTGCGCGCCCGCGCCAACAACGGCGGCCGCAACCCGTCGTGGCAGTCCTATGAAAAGCTGCGCGAGGTCATCGAGCGGCGCATGTTCAGCCAGGTCGAGGACCTGTTGCCGGTGATCAGCTTCGGCAGCAAGAAGGACACCGAGACCGAGAAGAAGCACGCCGACTTCCTGGAACGCATGGTGTCGCGCGGTTACACTGAGCGGCAGGTGCGCCGCCTGGTCGAGTGGTACATGCGCGTCAACAAGGCGGGCTAGCGCCTTTCGGCGGTATAAGGATGCGTTGATGAACGTCGTCGATCGCCGCCAGAACCCGAAGGGCAAGAGCCTCAGCAACCGGCAGCGGTTTCTGGAGCGCGCCCGGGCCGAGGTCAAAGGGGCGGTACAGGATGCGCTGCGCAAGCGCAAGGTGGCCGATGTCGGGCATGGCGAAAAGATCGCCATCCCGACGCGCGGCATCACCGAGCCCGCCTTTCACCACAGCCGGCGCACCGGCCGCACCGATCATGTCGTGCCCGGCAACAAGGAATACGTCCGCGGGGACGAGATTCCGCGGCCGCAGGGCGGCGGCGGGGGCGGCGGCTCGGAGGGCAGCCCCGACGGCAGCGGCGAGGACTCGTTCGAATTCACGCTGACCAAGGAAGAGTTCCTCGACATGTTCTTCGAGGACCTCGAATTGCCCGACCTCGTCAAGAAAACCCTGAAGGACACAACCGCGGTCGACCTCCAGCGCGCCGGCTATACCGTCACCGGCTCGCCCTCCAACCTCAGCGTGCCGCGCACCATGCGCCAAAGCATGGCCCGGCGCATCTCCCTGAAGCGGCCCAAGCTCGGCGAGCTCGAGGCGCTGCGCGACGAGATCGAAAAGGCCAAGGCTCGCGGCGCCGACGACGAGGTCGAGCGGCTGATGCTGCTCCTCGAACGCAACGAGCGGCGCAGCAAGATCATCCCCTATATCGATCCGCTCGACGTGCGCTATCGCCGGTTTGAGCGGGTGCCGAGGCCTAACACCGAAGCGGTGATGTTCTGCCTGATGGACGTGTCGGGCTCGATGACCGAGGCGATGAAGGACCTGGCCAAGCGGTTCTTTATGCTGCTGCACGTCTTTCTCATCCGCCGCTACCGGCATGTCGACGTGGTGTTCATCCGCCACACCTCGACCGCCGAGGAGGTCGACGAGGAGACCTTTTTCTATAGCCGTGAGACCGGCGGCACCGTGGTCTCCACCGCGCTCGAAAAGATGCTGGAGATCGCCCGCGCCCGCTATTCGACCGACCGCTGGAACATCTACGGCGCGCAGGCCTCGGACGGCGACAATTACGGCGCCGACAGCAACCGCTGCGTCTCGCTGCTCGGCGGCGAGGTGCTGCCGCTGTGCCAGTATTTCTCCTACGTCGAGGTCGGCGACGGCACCAGCGGCAGCCTCACCGGCCTGTCGCGTGACAGCGACCTGTGGCGCGCGTATAGCGAAGTGGCGCCGGGTCACCAAAATTTCGCCATGCGGCGGGTCGGCGATCCGGCGCAGATCTTCTCGGTGTTCCACGAACTCTTTGCCAAAGGGGGCGTCCGTGCCTGACACCGCGGCCGCGACCAGGTCCAAGCGCAAATCGTCCGGCGAGGCGGCAACGCCGCTGTTCACCGGCCCCAACTGGGATTTCGGCGGGTTGCGCAAGGTGCACGACGCGATCGAGCGGATCGCGTTCGACGAGCTTGGGCTCGACACCTATCCGCTGCAGATCGAGGTCATCACCTCCGAGCAGATGCTCGACGCCTATGCCTCGATCGGCTTGCCGCTGATGTACGGGCATTGGAGCTTCGGCAAGCGCTTTGCCTATCACGAGACGCTCTATCGCAAGGGTCTCGCCGGGCTCGCCTACGAGATCGTCATCAATTCCAACCCGGTGATCTGCTACATCATGGAGGAGAACTCCATGACCATGCAGACGCTGGTCATCGCCCATGCCGGGTTCGGCCACAACCATTTCTTCAAGAACAATTATTTCTACCGGCAGTGGACCGATGCCGACGGCATCATGGATTACCTCAGCTTCTCCCGCGATTACGTCGCCAAGTGCGAGGAGAAATACGGCTACGAAGCGGTCGAGCGCATCCTTGACGCCGCCCATGCGCTCAAGGATCACGGGGTCAACCGCTATGCCCGCCGCTCGCGGCCGAACCTTGGCGAAGAACGCCGCCGCATGAGCGAGCGCATCGCCCATGCCGAGGCGACCTTCAACGATCTGTGGCGCACGGTGCCGACCCCGGAAAAGGACGAGGACGAGCAGGAAGCCGACCATAAGCGTCAGGACATAAAGCGCCAGCTCGGCTTGCCCGAGGAAAATCTGCTCTATTTCATCGAAAAGCGCGCGCCGCGGCTCGAGGACTGGCAGCGCGAGCTGATCCGCATCGTCCGCCACGTTTCGCAATATTTTTACCCGCAGCGCCAGACCCAGGTGATGAACGAAGGCTGCGCCACCTTTGTCCATTACGAGATCATGAACCGGCTGCACGACCGCGGGCTGATCACGGAAGGCTCGATGCTCGAATTCCTCCATTCGCATTCGAGCGTGGTGTTTCAGCCGGGGTTCGACGACCCGCGCTATGGCGGGCTCAATCCCTATGCGCTCGGCTTCTCGATGATGGACGACATCAAGCGCATCTGCACCGAGCCGAAGGAGGAAGACCGCGAGTGGTTTGCCGATATCGCCGGCAACCAGGACCCCTTCGGCGTGCTGCGCCACGCCTGGGCCAATTACCGCGACGAGAGCTTTATCCTGCAATACATGAGCCCGGAGATGATCCGGCGCTTCCGGCTGTTCCAGATCAGCGACGATGCCAGCAAGCCGTCGCTGCGGGTCGATGCGATCCACGACGAGCTCGGCTATCGCCGCATCCGCAGCGGGCTGTCGCGGCAATACGATCTGTCGCGGCGCGAGCCCGACATCCAGGTGGTCGATGTCGACCTGACCGGCGACCGCTGCCTGGTGCTGGCGCATTACGTCCATGACGGGGTGCTGCTCGAGGAAAAGAGCTGTCGCGCCGTGCTGCGCCATACGGCGCTGCTCTGGGGCTATGCGGTGAAGCTGCTCGAAATCGAGGCGGCGACCGACAAGGTGCTCAAAACCTACGAAGCCGGCGAGACGCGCTAGCCGGACGGCAGGCATCTGCCCGGGCCACGCTTTCGCCAGCGATTGGGGTGCGGTGCAGCGCTTGCGAGCAACGCGAAGCCGTGCCATCTCCCGCAAATGCCTGAACAACTGACCGTCCTCGGCATCGAGACCAGCTGCGACGAGACCGCGGTCGCGGTGGTGACGGGTGGCGCGCCGCCGGTCATTCGCGCCAGCCTCGTGCGGTCCCAGCTGGCCGAGCACGCGCCTTATGGCGGGGTGGTGCCGGAAATCGCCGCGCGCGCCCATCTCGACCATCTTGGCCGGCTGATCCGCGGGGCGCTCGATGAAGCCGCAATCGGCCTCGACGCGCTCGACGGCATCGCCGCCGCTTCGGGGCCGGGGCTGATCGGCGGGCTGATCGTCGGCACGATGGCGGCCAAGGGCCTCGCCTGGGCGTCGCGCAAGCCGTTCCTCGCGGTCAACCACCTCGAAGCCCATGCCCTGACCGCGCGCTTGTCCGATCAGGTGAGGTTTCCGTACCTGTTGCTGCTGGTTTCGGGCGGACATTCGCAGCTGCTGGTCTGCGCCGGGGTCGGCAGATACCACCAGCTCGGCACCACCCGCGACGACGCGGCGGGTGAAGCCTTCGACAAGAGCGCCAAGCTGCTCGGCCTGCCGCAGCCCGGCGGACCGGCGATCGAGCGGGCGGCGCGCGGCGGCAACCCGCGCCGCTTTCCGCTGCCGCGCCCACTCAAGGGCCGCGACGGCTGCGATTTCTCGTTTTCCGGGCTCAAGACGGCGATCCGCGAGCGCATCGCCGCCGCCGATCCCGCCGATGCCGGCACGGTCGCCGATCTCGCCGCGGCGATCGAGCTCGCGATCTGCGATTCGCTGGTCGACCGCACCGCCCAGGCGCTGCGCTGGTTCCGCCGGCATTACCCGCAGGGCACGAGCCTCGTGGCCGCCGGCGGGGT
>DASQGR010000236.1:0-4888 GCA_035632515.1 Allostellaceae bacterium
CAACACCACCACGACGCCGTTCAGCATCAACAATCCCAGCAGCTACAACGAGAGCACGACGACCGCAGTCTATGACAGCCTCGGCGTCAACCGTACCTTGACGACCTTTTTCACCCAGGTCGCCGGCTCGGGACCGCCGCCGAACTGGGCGACCCATTGGGAGCTGAACAATTCCGACGGTACGATGGTCGCTTCCGGGGCCGGTGCAACGCTGAGCTTCAACAGTTCCGGTCAATTGACCGGCGGTACGGGCACCATCAGCGTCCCCAGCCTGCCGAATGGCGCCGCGCCGCTGTCGATCGCGCAAAGCTTCACCGGATCGGTCCTGTCGGACCTCTCGTTCGGGGTTAACGGCTTGACCAACAACGGCAATGGCGCGGGGCAGTATTCCGGGCTGGAGATCGGCTCGAACGGCTCCGTCATCGCCCAGTATTCCAACGGCACGACCAAGACCGTGGGTGTCGTCGGCTTGGCGAATTTTGCCAATCCGCAAGGGCTCGTCCCGACCTCCAACAACATCTGGCTCGCCTCACAGGAATCGGGCGCGGCGCTCGTCAACGCGCCGGGGAGTGCCGGGCTCGGCCAGCTCGAATCGGGCGTGGTCGAAGGCTCGAACGTCGATCTGTCGACCCAGCTCGTCAACCTGATCGTCGCTCAGCAGGCCTACCAGGCCAACGTCCAGGGCATCAATGTCGATCAGCAGGACGTCCAGCGCCTGCTGCAGCTGCAGTAGCGGCAAGGCGAAGGCCGGGAAAGCGGAGTAGGCGGGCATGAGCCAGCAGATGTTCTACCTGGCGATGACCGGGTTGAGCGCCACCATGGACCGCATGACCGCGGCCGCCAACAACCTGGCCAATGCCAGCACCACGGCCTTCAAGGCGCAGAGGCCGGTGCTTACGGCTCAGCCGCTTTATGGCCAAGGCCTGGCCAACCGGGTCAACGTCTCGGTCGGGGAAGACACCGCCGACTTCAAATCGGGGCCGATCGAACAGACCGGGCGTCCGCTCGATGTCGCGGTCAAGGGGCAGGGGTGGATCGCCGTGCAAGCCCCCGACGGCAGCATCGCCCTCACCCGCAACGGCTCGCTGTCGGTCGCCGCGACCGGGGTGCTGCAAACCAGCGACGGCCACCCGGTGCTCGGCTCGAATTATGCGCCGATCACCTTGCCGCCGTTGCAGACCATGACGATCGGCCAAGACGGCACGATCTCCGGCAGCCTCGTCGGTCAGTCCGCCGACCAGATCAGCACGCTCGGCCGCATCGCCCTCACCAACCCGTCGCTCAAGACATTGCAGCGGCGCGCCGACGGGTTGTTCGCGGACCCCGTCGATGCGCGGCCGCCCGTCGACGCCAAGGTGCAATTGCAGATCGGCGCCCTCGAAGGCAGCAACGCCAACCCGATCGCACTGATGATGACGATGATCGAGAACACGCGGATGTTTCAGATGCAGACCGAGCTGGTGCGCACCGTCAGCGACATCAGCCGGAACCAGGGTACCCCGCTGAGCCTGACGTAAGCCGCTGGAGCCGGCCCGGAGACCGCAACATGATGCAATCGCTCGCCGTAGTCCGCACCGGGCTCGAAGGCGAACAGACCAAGATGGACGTCATCTCGAACAATTTGGCGAACATCAACACCACCGGGTTCAAGAAGATGCGGCCGATCTTTCACGATCTGCTGTATCAGAATCAGGCACAGGCCGGCGGCTTCACCTCGCAGGCGACGAACTACCCCTCCGGCTTGCAGCAGGGCACCGGCGCCAATGTGGTGGCAACCGAGCCGGTGGTGACCCAGGGAAGCCTCGAGCAGACCAACAACGCGCTCGACATAGCGATCAATGGGCAAGGGTACTTCCAGATCCTGCTGCCGTCGGGCCAGCTCGCCTACACCCGCGACGGCAGCTTCCAGATCAGCCCGCAGGGGCAGGTCGTTACCGCGCTGGGCAACCAGCTGCAGCCGCCGGTGACGATTCCGCGCGGCGCGCAAAGCATCACCATCGGCATGGACGGCACGGTCAGCGTGCAGATCCAGGGGCAAAGCACGCCCTCGCAAGTGGGGCTCATCCAGCTCGCCAATTTCATCAACCCGGCCGGCCTGCAGAACATGGGCAACAACCTGGCGACGCAGACCCAGGCGTCGGGCGCGGCGATCACCGGGCAGCCGACCCAGAACGGACTCGGCTCGGTCGCCCAGGGCTATCTCGAGGGCTCGAACGTGTCGGTGGTCGACGAGATGATCGACATGATCGCGACCCAGCGCGCCTACGAGCTCAATACCGAGGCGGCCAAGGGCGTTGACCAGATGCTCAACTACCTGACCCAGGCGGTGGCGTGACGGCTCGCCAGTGCGTTTCTCCGGCCGCGGTCCTGCTGGTGCTTGGCGGCGGGGTGGCCGGTTGCACCGCGCAGCCGTCGAGCAGGGCCCAGATGCTTGCCGATCTCGCGCACCTGCCCGGCGACCAGGGAACCGAAAACCCGGTCACCAACGGCGCGATCTATCAAGGCAATGTTCACGGCGCCGGCGGGCTCGAGCTGTTTCGCGACCACCGGGTCTGGCAGATCGGCGACATCGTCACCGTTCAGATTGTCCAGAATGCGACGGCCAGCAAAAATGTCAGCCAGAACATCGGGCGCAACGACAGCGTCAAAAGCAACGTCAACAATCTGTTCGGCCTGCCCACGTCTTTCGGTCACTCGAGCGCGACGACCAAGTTCAATCCGAATATCGACTACACCAGCGCCAATGCGCTGCAGGGCAGCGGCGCCACCGCGCAAAGCGACAGCTTTGCCACCACCGTCTCGACCATGGTTCAGCGCATCCGCCCCAACGGCGATCTGGTGATCGCCGGCAACAACGAGATGAAGCTCGTCGGCGGCAAGGAATACATCCGCATCGCCGGCGTGGTCCGGCCCGAGGACCTTTCCGGCAATGTCGTGCTGTCGACGCAGATGGCCGAGGCGCATATCGAGTTCAGCGGCGACGGTGAAACCTACCTGTCGCCGAAGATGGGCTTTCTGCAGAAATTGTTCCTGACGGTGAGCACGGTATGGCCCGGCGACTGGTTCTAGCTGCCGCTGCCGCGCTCTTTGCCGTTGCCGCTTCCCTGTGCGGCGGCGCCGGGCCGGCATGGGCCGACCGGCTCAAGGATCTGGTGCGGGTCGAGGGCGCGCGCGACAACCAGCTGATCGGCTATGGCCTTGTCGCCGGCCTCGCCGGCACCGGCGACCAGACCACCCAGGTGCCGTACAGCGTCCAGGCGATCAAGAACATGATCCGCCAGATGGGGCTGACGCTCGACCCCAACGCCTTCATCCAACCGACCGCGGTGGCGGCGGTGATGGTGACCGGCGACCTGCCTGCCTTCATGCAGATCGGCCAAAAGATCGACATCACGGTGTCGGCGCTGGGCAACGCCAAGAGCCTGCGCGGGGGCGTGCTGCTGATGACCGAGCTGCGCGGCGCCGACGGTCAGGTCTATGCGATCGCGCAAGGCTCGGTTCTGGTCAGCGGCTTCGAGGCGAGCGGCCAGGCCGGTTCGACCACGGTCAATATCCCGACCGTGGCGCAAATCCCGTCCGGGGCGACGATCGAGCGCACCGCCAAATCCAGCTTCGTCGCCAACAACGATATGATCCTGCTCGACCTCGATGCGCGCTCGTTCGGCAACGCGGCGCGGATCACCGATGCGATCAACGCCCGGATGGGCCGTGTCGCCGAAGCGGTGGGGCCGGCGCAGGTCGCCGTCCGCGGCCCGCAGGCGCCGGCCGCCCGGGTGCGCTTCATCGCCGATCTGCTCGATCTCGACGTCGTCACCGAGGTGCCGGTCGCCGAGGTGGTGATCGATGCGCAGAGCGGTACGGTCGTGCTGGGGCAGGATGTCCGCATCGGCCCGGCGGCGGTCGCCTATGGCAGCCTCGCCGTCACCGTCAACGAGACGCCGCAGGTATCGCAGCCCGCCCCCTTCAGCGGCGGCACCACGCAGACAGTGCCGCGCACCCAGGTCAAGGCGGCCGAGAAGCAGCTCAAGGTCATCGAGCTCAAGAATGCGCCCCATGTGTCCGACATCGTCCGCAACCTCAATGCGATCGGCGCGACCTCGTCCGACCTGATCGCGATCCTTCAGGCGTTGAAACAATCGGGCTCGCTTCATGCCCGGATCAAGGTGATCTGAGATGGATCTGGGGGTTGCCGGGCGACTCGCTGCGGCCAGCGGCCCGCCCGATCTGGCCGGGCTGGTGAAGGGGGCGAGCAATCCGGCGATGGCGCGCAAGGTGGCGCAGCAATTCGGTGCGCTGCTGATGGAAAACGTCATGCGCCAGGGCGACGGCACCGCGCTGCCGATGGTGAGCGGCGCCGGCGGCGGCGTGGTCAACGCAATGTTCGCCAGCACGGTCAGCCGCTCGGTGATGTCGCACGAAAAGCTCGGCCTGGCCGACATGCTGCTGCATTCGATCGAGAAAAAGCAGCAGCAGGCGGGCGGCGCCGACGGCACCGCCGCCACGGCGGCAGCCGCGGCCGCGGCGCCCAAAGCGGCGGCGGGAACCCCCTTCCCGCTCGCGGCCTATTGGCAGGGCCACGGCATGCGGCCGCTCGCCGCCGCGGTCGCGGCGAGCGGGGCAAGCCCGCCGGTCGGCGCGGCGATGGCGGCGATGGCGCACATGAACCCAAAGCTGGCGATGGCCTTTGGTGCCGGCACCGCCGCCGCCTCTTTCCAGCCGCCGGGCGGCGGCTCGACCACCTTCCCGTCGAACCCCGGCCATGCCTCGGGCGGTGCCACCGCCGACGACATCGCGGCGTTCTCGCAAAAGCTGATGCCGCTGTTGCAGCAGGCCGGGCAGCAGCTCGGCGTGTCGCCGAAAATCCTGCTGGCTCAGGCGGCGATCGAAA
>DASQGR010000237.1:0-18146 GCA_035632515.1 Allostellaceae bacterium
ATGGCGGCCGCGCTGAAATCTGCCCCGACGACATCGTCGCGGCGCTGGCCCGGATGAGCGAGGAGGAACGCACCGTGGCGCTGATCAAGGCGGCCCATGCCAATCCGATAGCGCCATTCGGCCGGCCGATTGCGCGCTGAACTGATATCACGGCCTTTCAGGCTTAACCCGCCCGGCTTCGCGCCGGGCTTTTTGTTGCCCGAGCGGAGGAAGCTACCCCGATGAACCCGACCCAAGACACGCTCGATCTGGTCAAGGGCGCACTGCGCTCGCCCGACGACCGGATCGCCAAGACGATCTCGACCGGCACCGGCCTCGTCGCGTTCGATTTGCAGGCGCCGGCAAAGAACCTCTATCCGGTGGTCACCCCGATCCGCAACGTGATCCCGCGCGTCGGCGGCGGCACCGGCACCGCGACCAACTGGCGCCAGGTATCGCAGCTGATCGGCTCCGGCTTCGACGCGATGGGCTGGGTGCCGGAGGGCCAGCGATCAGGCCAGATGTCCTACACCACCGCGAGCAAGTCGGCGACCTTCGTCACTATCGGCGAGGAGGATGCGGCGACCTACGAGGCAATCAGCGCCGGCCGTTTTTTCGAGGACATTCAGGCGCGGATGACCTTCCGCCTGCTGCAGAAGCTCATGCTCAAGGAGCAGATGGCGATCCTCGGTGGGAACGCCTCCCTGCAGCTCGGGACGCCGGCGACGCCGTCCCTGTCGGCTTTGGGCACCGGCGCGACCCTGCCGGCCGCGACCTATTATGTGAAGGTCGTCGCGCTGACCCTCGAAGGCTACCAGAACTCAAGCCTCGCCGCCGGGGTCGCCAGCACCAAGGACATTGCCGGCGCCGACGGCAAGACCTACACGCTGTCGGGCGGCTCCTCGAATATCAGCGCCGAGGCGAACCGGGCGGTCAGCCTGGGACAGACCCTGTTTGCGACCGTCACTCCGGTCCAGGGCGCGGTCGCCTATGCGTGGTATGTCGGCACGGCGACAGGCGCCGAAAAGCTCGAGGCGATCACCCCGATCAACAGTGCTGCCTTTTCGGCGCCGCTCGCCGGCACTGGCCAGGCGCAAAGCGCGATCACCGCCGACAATTCGGCCAACCCGAGCTATGCCTATGACGGGCTGCTGACCTCGGCGCTGAAATCGGGGTCGAACGCCTATGTCAACCTGCTGCCGACCGGCACCGCCGGCACCGGCACGCCGCTGACCGCCTCCGGACGCGGCTCGGTGGTCGAGATCGACCAGATGTTCCAGACGATGTGGGACACCTATCAGCTCTCGCCGACCGTGCTCTACGTCAACGTGCAGGAGCTGAAAAACATCACCGCGAAGGTGCTGTCGAACGACTCGGCGCCGCTGCTGCGCTACGAGGTCAGCGGCGACGGCAACGCCTATGATTTTGGCGCTGCCGGGGTGATCTCCTTCTACTTCAACCCGTTCGCGCTGAACGGCGGGCTGCGGATTCCGATCCGCATTCACCCGAAAGTGCCGCCGGGCACGATCATCGGCTGGGCCGAGAACCTGCCGGTACAATATCAGTCGAACGAGGTGCCGAACGTTGCCGAGGTCAAGACCCGGCAGGACTACTACCAGATCGACTGGCCGGTGGTGACCCGCCAGCGCCAGGTCGGCGTCTATGCCGAAGAGGTGCTGGCGGTCTACGCGCCGTTCGCGATGGGCGTCATCGGCAATATCGGCAACGGCTGATCCAGAGCCGCACGGCAGGCGAAGGAGCAATCTCCGTCCCCTCGGTCGGGAGATTGCTTCATCGCCTGCCGCTGCTCGCAAGGGCGCCAGCAACTAGAGGTAAAGTATGGCCTTCGGCGATTTGACGACGCTTGCCGATGTGACCGCGTGGCTGCAAACCGGGCAAAATCCGTTTCCCTCGGTCGACGACGCGCTGTTGACGCGGCTCATCACCGCGGCGAGCGGGTTTATCCAGACTTGGCTCAATCGCCCGATTGCGGCGGCCGATTGGATAGAGATCCGCGACGGCGCCGGCGGGCAAAGACTGGCTTTTGCCAATTTTCCGGTCAGCGCGGTGCTTTCCTTGTCGGTCGACGGGCTGGCGATCCCGCCGGCTCCGGCGGGCGGGGGCTTTGGCGCGGGGTATGTGTTCACCCCGACCGAGCTTGCGCTGCGCGGCTATGTCTTCACCCGCCGGGCGCAGAATGTCGTTGTCACGTATACGGCCGGCTATGCGAGCGTGCCGCCCGATATCGCCCAGGCGTGCACCGAACTGGTCTGCCAGCGTTATCGCGAGCGAACCCGCATCGGCGAGGTCTCGAAGGCGCTGGTCAGCGGCGAGACCGTCGCCTTCTCGCAAAAGGATATGAGCGACGACGTGAAGACGCTGCTCGGGCAATACCGCGCGGTGGCGCCCGTCTCGGGCTTTGCCCGGATGTTGGCACCGACCGCGACCGACCCGGCGGCGATGGTGGCGGCGCTATGATTTCGCTGTCGATCGGCGGCCTCGAGGCGACCACGGCGCGGCTCGCAGCCTTGCCGGAAACCGTAGCGGCGCGGCTTGCCGTCGAGGTCGAGCGCCTGGGCGGCGTGCTGCAAGACCGGGTGCGGCGCAAGCTTTCCGGCGAGGTATTGCGGCAGCGCAGCGGGCGGCTTGCCGGCAGCATTTCCGTGGCGATGGAGCGCTCCGGCCTCGCGGTCGCGGTGACGGTCGGCAGCGATGTGCCCTACGCGGGTATCCACGAATACGGCGGGGTTTTGCCGGCCCGCGGGATCTTGCCGAAGAGCGGCCGCGTTTTGGCGTTTCCGTGGCGCGGCCAGCAACGCTTTTTCTGTCGCGTATCCTTGCCCGCGGTGACGATGCCGGAGCGCTCGTTCCTGCGGTCGGCGCTGGAGGAAACCACTCCCGAAATTCGCGCCGCGATCGAAGCCGCGGTGCAGCAAGCGGTGATGTCATGATCACGCGCGAGCCGATCTACGCTGCCCTGTTCGCGCTGCTCGAAACCGCGGCCGATTTTGCCACGGTCGAGCGGCGCTTGCGCCACTGGGGCGACGTGGCGCCGGCCGAGCAACCGGCGCTGTTTGTTGCGCAGAAGACCGAGACGGCAAGCACCCGAACGTTTGCCGCGCCGACGGTATGGACGCTGTTGGTCGATCTCTATCTCTACGTCCATTCGAGCGACCCCTACCTTGCGCCGGCGATGCTGCTGAACCCGCTGCTCGATGCGGTCGAGGCGGCGCTGGCGCCTTCGGCGGTCACTGGCGTGCAGGATCTTGGCCTGCCGCACCAGGTTCAACACGCCTACATCAACGGCAAGATCGAGACCGACGAGGGTGTGCTCGGCGACCAGGCGGTCGCCGTCGTTCCCGTCGAGATTCTCTGCGTCTAGAAGTCTCCTCAACCTCAGGAAACAGCTCCCATGACCGACACCGCCTTGCCCGAGGCGGCGACGCCGGCGCCTGTGCCGGAGCCGCCCCCAGACCGCTTAGCCGCGTTCGTCGAACGCTGGTGGAACGACCACTTCCCGGGCTCGCCCGTGGCTCAGCTCACCGCCGCCTGGAACCATGCTTTTGCCGCCAAGGAAGAGCTGAAGCGGCGCCTCGCCACCTCCATTGAGGAAGGAAACTGACATGCAGCTCGCTTTCGGCGCCGGGGCGCTGTGGGGCAATCGTACCGATGTCACCGGCTCTGGTATCGGCCCCGACCAGTTCGGCATCTTGCAGGACGTACAGATCGACTGGGACTGGCAGACCAAGGAACTGTGGGGCCAGTTCCAGTTCCCGGTCGACATCGCCCGCGGCCAGGGTAAGATCACCGGCAAGGCCAAGTTCGCCCGCATCTTCGGCGCGATCTACGGCGACCTGTTTTTTGGCCAGACCCCGGCGACAGGGCAGCTGACGGTGTCGGAGAACGAGGCGGCCAGCGTGCCGGCGACCAACCCCTATACGGTGACGGTCGCCAATGCCGCGACCTTCTCGGACGATCTCGGGGTTTATTATGCCAGCGGCGCCAATGCCGGGCAGCGCTTTACCCGGGCCACCACGCCGTCGGCGGCGGGTCAGTATTCGGTCAATCCGGCGACCGGCGTCTATACCTTCGCAGCCGCCGATGCCAGCGCGGCGATCCTGGTTTCGTACCTCTACTCACCGGCCACCGGCGGCAAGAAGCTCGTCGTCACCAACCAGCTGATGGGCTTCACCCCGACCTTCAAGGCGACGTTCTATACGGTCAAATCAACCCTCGGGGGGCCGGCCGGGCTGGCGCTGGTGCTCAATGCCTGCACCGCGACCAAATTGTCGCTGCCCACCAAGACCGACGACTACGAAATCCAGGAATTCGATTTCAGCGCATTTGCCGATGCCACCGGTGCGATCGGTATCTTGAGTACGGTGGAATGAGGGAGAGCCGAATGACGGTGGCGACAATCAGCCTCGGCGGCCGCGAATTCGCGATAGAGCCGCTAAAGCTCGGCCAGTTGCGGGGCCTGCTCGATGCGCTCGACGATCTCTCCGGCAAGACCGGCGGTGCGGTCATCGATGCCGCGGCGCGGGTGATCCAGGCCGGGCTTGCCCGGTCTGCGCCGGCGCTGACCCTCGACGGCGTGCTCGAGCTCGAAGCGACGATGGCCGAGGTGACCGCTGCGGTCACCGCGATCCTCGGCGCCGCGGGGCTCAGCCGGCAGGAGGGCGCACCGCCGGGGGAAGAGAGGCCGGTGGCGAGCGGGCAGCCGACGACTTCGGGGCGCGGCTAGCAGCCATTTACGGTGCTCTCGCCACCGGCTGCCATTACCCCTTCCCGGTCATCGATGCCATGACCCTCACCGAGGCGGGGCAGATCTTCGACTATTGGCGGGAGAACCCCCCGGTCCATGCGATGGTCCAGGCGATCGCCCGGATGCTGGGCTGGAAGCCGGCAACCGCAAGCGCGCCGGCGCTGGCGGAGATCGCCGCGATGGCCCCGCCGGGGCTTGCCGTCGCTGCGGCTGGCGATCTCGGCATGCCGGCCCCGGTGCTCGACATCGAGGCCCTGCGCGCACGCAATCGTCAGCGATTGGCGCCAGCACCCGTGACCCTGTAACCTCGCTGCCAAGACGAGGGGGGTGCGGGTGCGGGTGCGGGTGCTGAGGGCGGCGGCGGTCCTGTTTGTGCCGTTCCTGTTTCCGGCGCGGGCAGAGACGCTATTGCCGCCGGGGGTGTCGCCGGCGGAGGCGCATGCAGGGTGCCTGCACAACGATCTGCGGCCGTGCATGATCTCGCTCGGCAGCGTGTTCTGGTTCGATATGAAGCGGGTTCTGCCGCAGATTGCCAGCCGCAACGAGCTCGATGTCAACGGTCAGACAGCGCACCGCAACATCGTGATGACGGTGGCGGTCCCCAATCATCTCGAACGCGCGCAGATCCGGCTGACCTTGGCGTCGCCGACGCCCAACGATCAGGTCGTCCGGGCGGAGCTGCGGCTGCCGTCGAACCCCGACGCCGCACGCACCCCGTCGGAATACGACAAGACCTGGCTCTATGAGACGGTATCGACGCTGCTCGGCGACAAGAACTGCCCGGGGCTCGACCGGCTGACGCTCTATCGGTTCTTCGAGAACAGCGTCAAGCCGCGCGAGAAAACCAAGACCGAGATCATCAAGTACGGCATCTTGCACCACACCAAGCAAAGTACCGATACCGAGAAGATCCCGTTCTGCCACGTCCTGTTCAGCCTGCATTCTCGGGTCGAATGGGATGGTTCCCCCAACCCGGATCTTCCGCACCGGGGAAAAAGCGACACCGTTATCGTTCTCGAATAGGCGAAACCGCGCCGGCGGCCTGCCGGCACTGCACCAGCCCCGCTTCCGCGGGGCTTTTTGCTGCCTGTCGAAGCCAGGCCGCTGCGCGAGGTGATTTGTGGCTGACACCGTTCAGATCAATATCGGCGCCGATGTCGGCGGCGCAGTCGGTTCGATCGACCAGCTCAAGGCCGCGATCGCCGGGGTCAACGAGCCTTTGACCGCGATACGCTCGGCGTCGGTCGGCGCCGCCGACGCGCACGAGCAGGAAATGTCCCGGATGATCACTGAAACGCTCGCCGCCACGCGGGCGGTGCAGCAGATCGATGCGGCCTATGTCGAAGCCTACAAGAACAACATGCGGGTGCTGGTCGACCAGAAGCGGATCACCCTGCAGCAGGCGCTGAGCCTCGATGCCGATTATTCGTCCGAAATCTTTGGCCAGGAGCGCCAGCGGCTGGAAGCGATCATCGAAGGCGACCGGGCAACGATCGACCAGCGGCTGCTGGCCTATGCTCAGCTGGCCCAGGCCGATGCGCGTTACGCCGCGCAATCGACCCAGGAATACCGGCGGATCGCCGATCAGGCGCATGCCCAGGCCGAGCAGGTCGCCCGTTCCTTTGAGCAGGCGTTCGACCGCGTCGGCGGCTCGCTGCAGCACACCTTCAACGACATCCTGACCGGGCAGACGACCTGGGCCAAAGGCGCAATGCAGATGGTGCAGCAGGTCGAAACCTTCTTCCTCGATGAGGTCGAGAAGATGGCGCTGAAATGGGCCGCCTCCGGGCTCGCCGATATGGCCGGCGGTGCGGTCGCGACCGCGGTCACCGGCGCCCAGGCGACCGGAGCCACCGGCATCGGCGCCGGGCTTGCCGCGCTCGTCGGCGTCAACCAGCCCGGCGGCTTGTTCGGCACCGGCCTCATGGCGGGCAGTGCCGGCGCTGCGACTGGCGTGGAGGCGGCCAACACGGCGGCCAACACGACTGCCCTCGGCGCCTCGACCGCGGCGATCACGGCGTTGACCGCGGCAATGGCCGGCACCACCGCAGCGGAGGGCGCAAGCGCCGGCGCCTCGCTGGCGGGGGGCGGGGCTGCGGCTGCCGGCGCCGCGGCCGGGGGCGGCGGGATCTTTTCCTGGCTCGGCGGTCTGTGCGCATTTGCCCGCGGCGGCATCGTGCCATCGGCGGCGGGCGGCTGGGCTCTGCCGAATTTCGCCGGAGCGACCCCGGCGCTGCTCCACGCGCGCGAGATGGTGCTGCCGGCCGATATCTCGCAGGGCCTGCAAGGGATGATCGCCCAAGGCGGCGCAGGGGACGCTCATTTTCACGCGCATTTCCACGGTCCGGCCGACGCGCCGGCGATCAGCCGCTGGTTCCGCGACAATTTACGCAGCAATGCCGGGGCAGTGCGCGATCTGTTCCGCCAGAACGCCCTGACACCTCGCGGCCTTTGAGGTTCTATCAGTGACAGCGATTTTTCCCGTGCTGCCCGGCCTGGGTTGGAGCGTCAGCAAGGCGCCGCGTTTTGCGACGCGCATCCAGCGCGCCGTTTCCGGCCGCGAATTGCGCATTCTCGACCAGCCGAGCCCGATCTGGACCTGGACGCTGACCTACGAGATCCTGCGCGACAGGAACGATACCCGCGCCGCGAGCGGTCCCGGGGTCGGCTACGACGAATTGCGCACCCTGATGGGGTTCTTCCTGCAGCAGCAGGGGTCGTTCCAGCCGTTTCTTTACGACGATCCGACCGATGACCGGGCGAGCGCGCAGGCGATCGGCACCGGGGACGGCAGCGCGGTCGCATTTCAGCTCGTCCGCACGATGAGCGGCTTTGCCGAGCCGATTACGGCACCGAATGCGGTCGGCACGATCTATTTCAACGGCGTGCGCCAAAGCCCGTCGACCTATAGCGTCGACAACGCTACCGGCCTGGTCACGTTCGCCAGTCCGCCGCCGGCGAGCCAGCTCGTCACCGTCGATTTCACATACTACTTCCGCGTCCGCTTTGGCGACGACAGCGCCGATTTCGAGAACTTCCTGTATCAGCTGTGGTCGCTGAAGCAGGTCAAGTTCCAGTCGGCGCTGGTTTGAGGCGCGCGAGCCATGCGATCCGCCTCCAGCGCGCTGCACGACTACCTCGCCGCAAACGACGCCATCGTCGTCATCGACCTCTATACCTTCCTGCTGCCCTCGGGCGCGGTGTTGCGGTATTCGGGCTGGACGACCCCGCTGACCATTCCCGGCACGGTTTTCCCCGGCGGCAGCCTCAACTACAACCCTACCGGCTATACGAGCTTTGCGCTGGGGCCGCGGTTCGGCCGCTCGACGGTGACGACAAAGATCGGCATCGAGCCGACCGATCTCGACATCTCGATCCTTGCCGGGCCCGACGACCGGATTGGCGCTTCGAGCTTTGCCGATGCGGTGCGGGTCGGCCAGTTCGACGGCGCCACGGTCGAGCTCGACCGCTTTTTTGCCCCGCCGCATCCGACCGGCTCGGGAGCGCCGGCCAATACGCTGGGCGCGATCGTGTGGTTCTACGGCCGCGTCGCCGATACCGATATCGGCCGCAGCAAGATCGACATGAAAGTGAAGTCGCTGCTCGACCTGCTGGCGATCCAGCAAATGCCGCGGCGGCTTTATCAGGCGGCCTGCACCCACGTGTTCGGCGACGCGATGTGCACCTTCAATCGTGCCGGTTTCGCCGCGACGGTGAGCGCGCTCAACGGCTCGAACCAGGCGATCCTCGCGACGAACGCGGCGCCCAGTCCGTCGACGCTCTACGACCAGGGTACGATCGTCTCGATCACCGGCGAAAACGCCGGGCAGAGCCGCACGATCAGTCGAGTCCTCGGCGGCAATGTCTATCTGCTCAAGGCGTGGCTTTACCCGGTCGCGGTCGGCGACAGCTTCGAGCTGTTGCCGGGCTGCGACCACACCGTCGCGACTTGTCAAAACACCTTCAACAATCTCGACCATTTCGGCGGGTTTCCCTACATCCCGCCGCCCGAGCTGGCGGTGTAGCGATGGATATCCGCGCGGCTGTCACGGCGGAGGTCGAATCCTGGCTCGGCACCCCGTTTCATCACCAGGGCAGGGTTAAAGGCGCCGGCGTCGATTGCGCGATGCTGCTCGCCGAGGTCTATCACCGCTGCGGCCTCGTGCCCTTTGTCGATCCTGGCTATTACCCGCCCGATTGGCATTTGCACCGCGACGCCGAGCGCTATCTCGACAAGCTGATGCCCTACGCCCACGAACTCGCCGTGCCGCCGGCGCCGGGCGATGTCGCGGTGTTCCGCTTTGGTCGCACCTATTCCCATGGCGCGATCGTCGTCGCCTGGCCGCGGCTGATCCACGCTTACTGGCAGCGCGGCGTCGTTTGGGGCGACGCGACGCTCTATCCGCTCGCCGGCCGGCCGGTGAAATTCTTTGGGGTGATCGATGATTGATACGGCACCGGGCGGCAAGGGCGGCGGGCCGAGCCCGTTCGTCAACGCGTTCGATCATGCCGCGGTCGGATCGCTGCGATACAACACCAGCCAGGCCGGAAGCACCGTCGCGCTGTGCTATGGCACCCAGAGGGTAACGATAAACCTGCTCGAATTCTGGGGTTTCACCGGCGCCAGCGGCGGCAAGGGCGGCAAGGGACTCGGCGGCAGCAGCGGCAAAAAGGGCGCCAACCAGCAATACTCGGTCGATGTCGCCTTTGGCATTTGCCAGGGGCCGGCATCGTTCACGGGCTCGACCTTTGGCGTTTCCGGCAACAACCGGATCTGGGCCAATGGCGGCATCGCCGCCGGGCTCGGCGCGGTCGGCCTCAACGGCTATGCCGGGAATGATGGGCAGGCGGCGGACCCGGTCTTTGCCAGCGGCGACCAGAACCAGCCGGTGATCGGCTATTCCGGCACCTGCTATGTGACCGGGACGCCGCTCAATCTCGGCTCGTCGCCGGCGCTGCCGGACATCTCCTTCGAGATCACCGGGATCGCGGCCGGCAGCGCCGGCCCGAACTTTCCGAACGATGCGCGCCCCGACCGGATTGTCGCCGACCTGCTGTGCAACCCGCGGTACGGCGCCGGCTTTCCGGCGGGCAATCTCGATAGCGCGGGCGTACTCGAGGATTGGGGCACGTACTGCCAGGCCGCACAGCTCGCGGTGTCGGTCCTCCTCGACAAGCAGCAACCGGCGGTGCGCTGGCTCGAGGAGATCGCGCAACTGACCGTTTCGGCGGTGCTGTGGTCGGGCACGGCGCTGAAGATCATCCCCTATGGCGACCAGGCGCTGTCGGCCAACGGGGCGAACTGGACGCCGAACCTGACCTGGCAATACAGCCTCGGGGACGGCGATTTCCTGTCGTGGGCGGAAACCGGCGGCGGCTCGGAGGCAACCGACCCGGTGGTGCTGAGCCGTACCGACCCGGTCCAGGCGACGAACTGGCTGTCGCTCGAATACATGGACGCCGGCAATAGCTACAACGCGCAGGTCATCACCGCCTTCGACCAGGGTACAATCGATCTGTACGGGCTGCGCACCGAGCCATCGATCCAGGCCCATGGGTTTACCAACCCGACCAGCGCCACGGTGTCGGCGCAGCTGATGCTGCAGCGCAAGCTCTATGTGCGGAACACCTACAAGTTCCGCCTCGGCCTGCGCTACGCGCTGCTCGAACCGATGGACATCGTGCTGATCAGCGACGCCACGCTCGGCCTGGTCGAGGCGCCCGTGCGCATCACCCAGATCCAGGAAGACGACAATGGCGAGCTGACCGTCACCGCCGAAGAGATCCCCGGAGTGACGCCATGACCGGCACCATCATCCCGATCGGGGTCGGAACCGCGGTGGTCCACAGCAAGCAAGCCAGCGCCGGAGCGGCGCTCGACCCTTTCGTCGATCCGGGCAACACCAACGCGCCAATCATCTTCGAGCCGACCGCGGGCCTGACCGGCGGCGCCGTCGAGGTGTGGATCATCGCCAGCGGCGGCGCCGATTGGGGTGGGTGCCAGGTCTGGATCTCGACCGACGGCAACACTTACGGCCTGGCCGGCACGATCTACAAGGGCGGGCGGCAAGGGGTACTGACCGCGACCTTGCCGGCAGTCGCCGATCCCGACACCAGCAGCACGCTGGCGGTCGATCTGAGCCAGTCCGGCGGCCAGCTCCTGTCGGGAACCACGGCCGATGCCGACGCCTTTGTCACCTTGTGCTATTGCGACGGCGAACTGGTCTCATATGAAACCGCGACGCTGACCGGCCCCCACCGGTACACCCTGACATACCTGCGACGCGGGGCTTACGGCACGACGATCGGGGTGCATGGCAGTGGCAGCCAGTTCGCCCGCTTCGGGCCGAACGACCCGTCGCTCTTCCGCTACGCCTATCCGGCGAGCTTTGTCGGCCACTCGGTTTACGTGAAACTGCCGGCTTTCAACATCTTCGGCCTCGAGCTTCAAGGGCTCGCCGCCGTGTCCGCCCACAGTTACGTCCTGAACGGCGCCGGCGGCCAGTCGCTCGACGTGATTGCCGCACTCGCCGGCGGGGTGGGACAGGACTGGGGCATTGTCGCCGGCAGCGTCGCCGCCTTTGCCGATCTCGCCTCGATCGCGGCAGCGCCCGGCTACGACATCAATCTCGGCACCCTGATCTAGCTCCGTTGATGCGAAAGGCGGCCCCAGCGGGCTGGAGCCGCCAACCCGAACGGCGCGTGCGCGCCGAAAGGAGACACTTTGTCCCATACTCAGGTCCAATGGGCCCGCGGCACCACCGTTCAGGTCGGTGCTTATGTCGGGCCGGCCGGCGAACTGGTTCTCAATACCGACGATTGGAGCCTCCAGGCGCAGGACGGCATCACCGCCGGCGGCTGGTTGCTGCGGCCCCGGTTCAACATCCGCACCGTTACCGCGACCGGCAGCCAGACGATCAATATCACCGACGACATTATCGTCTGGGCCCCGGCGACGCCCGCGGCAGTGACCTTCACCCTGCCGTCCTCGCCCCGTCTCGGCGAGGTGCACGGGTTCAAATATCTGCTCGCCACAGGCCAGCTCTTTCCATTGGCGATCGTTCCGCCCGCCGGGCAGACGATCGACGGCCAAGCCACGCTGAGCCTTTCGGCACCGTACGCCTATCTCGAAATTGCCTATATCGGCAGCAGCCAATGGATCGTGAAATGACCCGCGGCTTTTCCCGTATCGATCGCCCCGCGGCCGTTGCCGGCGCGGCGGCGGCCACGCTTGCCCTGATAGCGCTGACGGCGGCCTACACGCCCGGAATGCCGACCCCGCAGCCCAATCTCCTGATCAACCCGACGACCGAGATCGACCAGGCGAACGAAGGCGCCGCCGTCGCCTCGTCAAGCGGCGTGCTCAACGCCTACGTCGTCGACGGCATCAAGGTATTGCTCAACTCGACCGCAACGACCAAGGCGGCGGTTTCCTGCCAGCGAACGGCCGATGCCCCGACCGGCTACACCTACAGCCTCAAATGCACGGTCACCACTGGAGCCTCTTCGGTCGGCGCCGGCGATTATCTGATCGTCGCGATCCCCATCGAGGCCGACGCCATCCAGGACGCGCGGCTCGGTACGGCCAGTGCCCAGACGCTGTGCCGTCAATGGCAAGTCAAGGCCTCGACCGGCTCGTACTCCTACGGCTGGGCGCTGCAGAATTTTGCCCAGACCCGCAGTCTGCCCAACGCCGAAACGATCGCGGGCGCGGCGAGCTGGACGCCGTTCTCGTCCTGCTTCTCCGGGGATACCGGCGGGACATGGGTGACGAGCGGCTCCGGTGGCGGCGCCTACCTGATCGTCACTATCGCCGCCGGATCGACCTACCAGGGAACCGGCGGGGCGTGGGCCGGCAGCAATTATTTCGGCACTTCGGCGCTGTCCAATTCGATCCTCACCACCGCCGGGGCGACGTTCGAGATCACGAATGCAAAGCTTGAAATCTCGCCGGTGCCGACGCCGTTCCGCCATCTCTCCATCTCTCAGGAATTGGCGCGCTGCGAGCGCTACTACGAAAAGACCTACGACATCGGCACCGCCCCCGGCACCGCGACCGGCATCGGCAGCTATCGCGCCATCGCGCCGAGCACGTCGTGGCAGATGGTCACCGGTTTCCGGGTCACCAAGAGGGCCGCGCCGACAATGACCCTCTATTCGACCGGCACCGGCGCCGCGGGGTACCTGCGGGACGAGAGCATGGGGTCGGATTTGTCCGGATCGTCAACCAATGTCGGGACGAACGCCTTTCTCGCCTTCAGCAACTCGGTAACGTCCGGCCATGTGTACGGCGTGCACTTCACCGCGGACAGCCGGCTATGACCGCTCGCGGTGCCGCCTTTTACGGATTGCAGACCATGAGAAATCTGATTCTGAGCTTCGCAGTTATTTTGGCCCCCCATGCGGCATTGGCCCAGATCGACCGCTGCGGGACCGTGCCGGGCGCCGGTGCCTATCAGCTCGATCTAGCGCGACCGCCAAGTGTCGTGCGGATTGCCGACAATGCGGCAATCCCGCCCGATCCCGCCAATCGCGACTGGGCTTGCTACCAGGCATGGCTCACCGCGGGGAATACGCCGCTTCCGGCGCCGGTGCCGCCGTCGCAAACCACGATCAGCGCCAACCAGTTCTTCGGCCGGTTCACCGCCGCCGAGACGCAGGCGATCTGGTCGGCTGCCGCTGCCGACCAGACCGGGCGCATCGGCAGCGGTCTGACGCATGGGCTGGCGGCCGGTTCCGTCTCCCTGACCGATCCGGTGCTCAAGCAGTGGTTGGATGCGCTCGTCGCCTCGGGAGCGATGACGGGCGAGCGCGAAACCGCGGTCCTGACGCCATGAGCGGTCCCTCGCTCCAGCAACCGATGATCAGCCGGTTGACCGAAATGCTTCATCCCCATTTTAGCCCCGACATCACGCTCGGGCATTTGCTGCAGGCGGCGGTGGTCATCATCACCGGCGGGGGCGGCATCCTCGGCGGGTATCTGAGCCTGCGCAGCGATATCGACGTGGCGCGAGCCGAATACCGGGTTGCGCTGACGGGACACGAGGTGCGCCTGACCGAGGTCGAGCGCGAACTGGGCGAACGCCGCCGCGAGGAGCACGAATTTCAGGCCGAGATGCGCGCCGCGCTGCAGCACGTCATCGAGGCGATCGGCGGGTTGCGCACCGAACTCGTGCAGAAGCAGAACCGCCGCTAGACGCCACCTTCCAAACGGGGCGCCACCTTCCAAACTGGGCGCCACCTTCCAAACAAGGATCAGTACGATGGAGTTTGCAGGCGCGGCGAGGCCGCTTGCCGGCGATGACGTCATTGCGCTCGCAGCGACGCTGCAATGCGAGCCGGCGGCGATCTGGGCGGTGTGCGATGTCGAAAGCGCGGGCGGGGGATTCCTTCCCGACCGGCGACCGAAGATCCTCTACGAGGCGCATCTTTTCGGCCGGCTGACGCATCATCGCTGGGATGCGGACCACCCCAATATCAGTGCACCGGCGTGGAACCGCGCGCTTTACGGGGCGCCGGGCGCGCACCAGTACGACCGCCTGCAGGTGGCAATCGGGCTCGACCGTGCCGCAGCGTTGCAGGCAGCGAGCTGGGGCATGTTTCAGATCGTCGGGATGAACTTTGCGGTGTGCGGTTTCAAGACCGTCGAAGACTACGTCGCTGCGATGTGCGATGGCGAGGGCGCCCAACTCGCGGCCTTCGGGACGTTCTGCACTCATGGAGGGTTGGCCGCGGCATTGCGCGCACATGATTGGACCCGGTTTGCCCTCGGCTACAACGGGCCGGGCGAAGCGGAGAATGCCTACGACGCGAAACTGGCGGCGGCCTATCGGCGCCGCAAGGCAATGGCGGGAGCCTCGCGCTGAAACCGGCGATGACGCCGTGCGGGCGCTGCGGCGGCAGCGGACGCACGCCGCGCACCAGGCGTCGGGTCGCCGACGGCAGCCCCGACCCCTTCGACATCCTCGGCCAGCATAAGGAGGTCTGCGACAAATGCGGCGGCTCCGGCGAAGTGCCGGCCAATCCGCCGCCGGCAGCTGCTTCCTGAACCGGCTATGCCGCAGACCTGCACTGAGCCGCCGCTCTCGACACTCGCTTTCCGGGCCGCCCTGTGCGGCCTTTTTTTGTGAAAGGACCCACAATGCAGATGCTTGCCTTTCTGCTGGCTCGCTTGAGCGAGCCGTCGAGCTATGCCGGGCTCGGCGCCATGCTGGCGCTGCTCGGCGTCCATTTTTCGGACAGCGATCTCGGTCAGCTTGCCGAATTTCTCGCCGGCGGCTGCGGGCTTGCCGCGTTGCTGCTCAAGGAGCGCGGCATGATCCCCGTGATTGTCGTGGCCCTGGTGCTGGGCGGCACGGTTGGCGCCTGCGCACCGCTCGTCGCCGCCGGCTCGGTGGCTGGCGCGGCTGGCGGTGGGCTGGCGATCGCCAATCGTGTCGTCGTCACGGCGGACGACACGATCGCGACCGCCTGCGGCGAATACGGCAAGAGCCGCGCCGCCGCCGAGGCCGTTGTCGGCACCGGACTGGTTCCGGGCGACGCGGCCGCCAAGGTCAGCGCAGTCGAGCAGTTCGGCGACGCCGCCTGCGCCAACCCGCCGCAGGGCGACCCGGTGTCGACGGCGATCTGGCTCGGCGAGTTGATCGGCCAGATCGGCACGTTGACCAGCGTCGCGGCCGCCGGGTCATAGGTTGCGGTCCGAAGCCGCAGCGCGCGGATCGCGCTTGATTGCCCTCCTTGCTCCCGGCATCGTGCGGCCGGGGAAAAGCGGGGAGCCGATGCGATTCCAGGCTGTAATGGCGCTCGCCATCGCGGGGCTTATGGCGGGCTGCGGCGGCGGCTGGTTCGGCGCGAAGAAGGCCGACAAGCCGTCCACAGCCGATGCCGGCGACATGATCACCAAGCCGGAAGGCAGCAGCCTGGTAACGCGCTGCCCGGTCCCGGTCGCCTATGACGATGCGACAACGAAGCAAATCCAGCAGGCGCTCGACGGCCTCCCGAACGACAGCGTCCTGCGCAAGGTCATGCGGGATTACGAGACCGAGCGCGACAATCTGCGGATGTGCCAGTAAGCCGCCCTCCGGCTTGACAGCGTCTGTGGCAAGTTTATGACCAAGACGATGGCGGCAGGGGGGATGCGCCTCGCATGAAACGTGCCTTTGTTTTTCCCGGTCAGGGATCGCAGCAGCCCGGCATGGGGCGAGACCTTGCCGAGGCGTTCGCACCGGCGCGGCTGCTGTTCGAAGAGGTCGACGACGCGCTGTCGCAGCATTTATCGCGGCTGATGTTCGAAGGCCCCGAAAGCGACCTCATCCTTACCGAAAACGCCCAGCCTGCCTTGCTCGCCGCGAGCCTTGCGGTGATTCGCGTACTCGAGGCCGAGGGCGGGTTCGACTTGGCGCAGCAGGTCGCCTATGTCGCCGGCCATTCGCTTGGCGAGTACTCCGCCCATGCCGCGGCGGGAACCATGTCGGTCGCCGATGCGGTACGCTTGGTGAAGCGGCGCGGTCAGGCGATGCAGAAAGCGGTGCCGGTGGGCGAGGGCGCGATGGCGGCGCTGCTGGGCCTCGACATCGAGGCCGCCCGCGAGGTCGCCGCCGGCACGTCGGGAAACGGGATCTGCGTCGTCGCCAACGACAATTGCCCCGGACAGATCGTCGTCAGCGGCCATCGTGCCGCGGTGGAGCGCGCGGTCGAGCTGGCGGCGGAACGCGGGGCACGACGCTCGATCATGCTGCCGGTGAGCGCGCCGTTCCATTGCCCGCTGATGGCGCCGGCCGCCGCGGCGATGGAGGAGGCGCTCGAGACGATTTCGCTCAGCGCGCCGCGCGTGCCGGTGGTCGCCAACGTCACCGCCGCTCCGACGGTTGACCCCAGGGAGATCAGGGAGCTTCTTATCGACCAGGTGACACGAATGGTGCGCTGGCGCGAAACCGTGCTGCTGTTCAAGGCCAACGAGGTCGAGGAGGTCGTCGAGATCGGCGCCGGGCGCGTTCTTGCCGGGCTGGTCAAGCGCATCGACCGGGCGCTGCCCGCATCCTCGGTCGGCAGCGCCGCCGAGGTCGAAGAACTGATGAAGCGGTTCTAGCGATGTTCGATCTCAGCGGCCAGAAAGCCGTCGTTACCGGCGCTTCGGGCGGCATCGGCGGAGCCATCGCCCGCGCGCTGCATGCTCAGGGCGCGACGGTGCTGCTCGCCGGCACCCGCGAAGCGGCATTGTCGGCGCTGGCCGCCGAACTCGGCGAGCGCACGCATGTCCTCACCGCCGACCTCTCCCAACCGGACGCGCCCGAGCGCCTGATCCGCGAAGCCGAGGCCGCGCTCGGCCATGTCGATATTCTCGTCAACAACGCCGGCATCACCCGCGACAGCCTCGCCCTGCGGATGCGCGACGAGGATTGGCAGGTCGTGCTGGATGTCAACCTGACCGCCGGGTTCAAGCTGATCCGCGCCGCCTTGCGGGGCATGCTGCGGCGCCGGCACGGCCGGGTGATCTGCATCACCTCGCTCGTCGGGGTCGCCGGCAATCCCGGCCAGGCGAACTACGCCGCCTCGAAGGCGGCGATCATCGGCATGGCGAAATCGATCGCCGCCGAGGTGGCGACCCGCGGCATTACCGTCAATTGCGTCGCCCCCGGAATGATCACCACGGCAATGACCGACAAGCTGACCGACGACCAGCGTGCCCGGCTGGCCGCCGCGATCCCGGTCGACCGCTTCGGCACCCCTGCAGAGGTCGCCGCCGCCATCGTCTACCTCGCCAGCGCCGAGGCGGCTTACGTCACCGGCCAAACCCTCCATGTCAATGGCGGCATGGTGATGGTATGATAAGCACCGGTTGCGCGGTTCCCCGAGTTGGCACACCTGTCAAATTCATGTTATGTGAGCCGCCACCCTTCAACGCGGCCGCGATGGCGATACACGATGGCTGAACCCACGCTGGGTACGCGCCGCGCTGAGCCGAGAGCACTTGCAGCCATTGAGGAAGACAACGGATGAGTGACGTCGCCGAGCGAGTAAAGAAGATCGTCGTCGAGCACCTTGGCGTTGACGAGGCCAAAGTCACGGAGAACGCCAGCTTCATCGACGATCTGGGGGCGGACAGCCTCGATACGGTCGAGCTCGTCATGGCGTTCGAGGAGGAGTTCGGCTGCGAAATTCCGGACGACGCCGCGGAAAAGATCATAACCGTCAAGGACGCGGTGAGCTTTATCGAGACGCACGGCTGAGCGTGCCCACCATCTTTCCGCGGGCGGGAGCGCCGGCATGAGGCGCGTCGTCGTCACCGGGATGGGGCTGGTAACTCCGCTCGGTCTCGGCATTGAGCGGGTATGGGCGAAGCTGATCGCCGGTGAGTCGGGGATTGGCGCGATCCAGTCCTTCGACGTATCCGACCTGCCGG
>DASQGR010000238.1:0-3418 GCA_035632515.1 Allostellaceae bacterium
CGCGAAGAGTTGATCGCCCGCCTGGCGGGGCGCCGTTCCGGACGGCGCGGCTTTGGCGGCACCGACGACCCGGTCGAGGCGGCGGAAATCCGCGAGGCAACCCGCGGCGACCACGACCTCAACCCCGGGCAGACGCCGCCCTCGGCCGCGTTGCGCCCGGCGGCGGTGCTGGTGCCGCTGATCGACCATCGGGAGGGCATGACGGTGCTGCTGACCCAGCGCACCGCGCATCTATCCTCCCATGCCGGGCAGATCTCGTTCCCCGGCGGGCGCATCGAAGAGGCGGATGACGATGCCGTCGCCGCGGCCCTGCGCGAGACCGAGGAAGAGGTCGGGTTGTCGCGCGAACTCGTCGGCGTCGTCGGCCGGCTCGATACCTACGTTACCGGCACCGGGTTCGAGATCACCCCGATCGTCGGCATCATCCGCCCGCCTTATCCGCTGACGATCGACCCGTTCGAGGTTGCCGAGGCGTTCGAGGTGCCGCTTTCCTATATCCTCGATCCGGCCAACCACAACCGGATGGAGCGCGAGTCGGCCGGGCGGACCCGCGTGTTCTTCGTGCTGCCCTACCAGGGCCGCAACATCTGGGGCGCGACCGCCGGAATGCTCGTCAACCTTGCCGAGGTGCTGACCGCTTGAGGCGTCAATTGGTGCTGGGATGCTGCGCGAGCTGCTGACCCTCGTCGTGCCGCTCTTGTTGCCGACCGTGCTCTATCTGGTCTGGCTGCGCGCGGTGCGATGGTCGCAGGACGGCGGGACGATCGCGTGGCGCGGCCTGCCGTGGGTATGGCTCGCCGCTACCGGTGCGGCGCTGACCGCGCTGGTGCTGTTTGTCGTCACCGTCCATTTCGGCACCTCCATCCCGGGAAGCTACGTGCCGCCGCATGTCGAAAACGGGCAGATCGTGCCCGGCCATATCGAGCCCGGGAAAAAGCCGTGAACCGCATCGCGCCGCCCTGGCTGACCGAGCCGGCGGTGCAGCGTCTGCTCGCGGCCTTGGCGGCGGCCGGGATCGAGGCGCGGTTTGTCGGCGGCTGCGTGCGTGACGCGCTGCTCGGAATCGATACGGCGGCCCTTGGCGGCGACATCGACCTTGCCACCCCGGCGCGGCCGGAGGCGGTGATCGCGGCGCTGGCGAAGGCGCGGATCAAGGCGGTGCCGACCGGGCTCGCCCACGGCACGGTCACGGCGGTGACCGCCCCCCGCCAGTTCGAGATCACCACCTTGCGGCGCGATGTCGAGACCGATGGCCGGCACGCACGCGTCGCCTTCGATGCCGGCTGGGAAGAGGACGCGGCGCGGCGCGACTTCACGATCAACGCCATCTACCTCGGTGCTGACGGGACGCTCTACGACCCGGTTGGCGGGCGTGCCGATCTCGCCGCGCGGCGGGTGCGCTTTGTCGGCGATCCGGCGACGCGGATCGCCGAGGATGTGCTGCGCCTGCTGAGATATTACCGCTTCGAAGCGCGGTTCGGCGGCGGCGCCGGCGATCCCGCCTCGCGCGCTGCCTGCCGCGATGCCGCGGCGTTGCTGCCGACGTTGTCGGCCGAGCGGGTATCGCACGAGTTGCTGCGACTGCTCGCCGCGCCCGACCCGATCCGCGCGGTGAGGATCAGTCGCGAGGATGGCGTGCTCGCCGCGTTCCTTCCCGAGGCGACCCGGATCGATCGGCTCGCCGCGCTCGTGCCGCTGAGCGGCGATGCCCTCCTCCGCCTCGCCGCGCTGATCGAGGTGGACAAGGCAGCCGCAACCGCGCTGGCGGCGCGGCTGCGGCTGTCGAATGCCGAGCGCACCCGGCTGGCCGGGCTGGCCTCGCCCTGGCCCCTTGAGCCCGTCGCCGAGCCGAAGGCGCAGCGCATGGCGCTTTATCGCCTTGGCCGCGAGCGGTACCGCGATCTCGTGCTGCTCTGCGCCGCCGAAGGGCGGCTCGCGCCGGGGCGGCTGCGGGAATTGCTGGAGTTCGCCGAAACCTGGCCAATTCCCCCGTTTCCACTTGGCGGCGATGACGTGACCGGCCTCGGCATCGCGCCGGGACCGCGGGTCGGCAGGCTGCTCGGCGCGGTGCGGCGCTGGTGGGAGGCCGGCGATTTCACCGCCAGCCGCGATGATTGCCTCGCCAAGCTCAGGGAGCTGGCCGCGCAGCCCTGATCGCCCGCCACACCCGCTCGGGGGTGGCGGGCATGTCGATATGGTCGATCCCGAGCGGCGCCAGCGCGTCGAGCACGGCGGCGACGATGGTTTGCGGCGCGGCGATGCAGCCGGCCTGGCCCGAGCCTTTGACCCCGAGCGGGTTCGCCGCGGTCGGCAGCCCGGCGAGGGTGATCTCGTACGCCGGCAGGTCGTCGGCCCGCGGCAAGGCGTAGTCGAGCAGCGAGCCGCTGAGCAATTGCCCCGAGCGCGGATCGTAGACCGTGTGCTCCAGCATCGCCTGGCCAATGCCCTGCGTCACCCCGCCCTGGACCTGACCGGCGGTCAGCAGCGGATTGATGACCCGGCCGTAATCGTCGACCGCGAGGTAGCGTTCGAGCGTCACCGCGCCGGTCTCGGGATCGATCTCGACCTCGGCGGCATGCGCGCCCGAAGGGAAAGTGAAGACGTCGCATTCGTTCCAGGCATAGGCGTCAAACCCGGCCGCCATCCCGTCGGGTACATTCGCCGGTTCGGCCGCCGCGCGCGCCACCGCGAGCAATTCGACGCTGCGGCCGCTGCCGGGCACGGCGTAGCGGCCGTCCTCGAAGACCAGCTCGGCCGCCTCGGCCTGCAACAGTCCGGCGGCGACGGCGCGGCCCTTGGCGATCACCATCCCGGCCGCCTTGTGCAGGGCCGAACCTCCCTGGTGCATCGAGCGCGCGCCGCCATGCCCGTTGCCGGCCGGGATCTCGCGCGTATCGGCCTGGACGAAGCGGAACACCTCGATCGGCAACCCCAGGAGATCGGCGGCGATCTGCGGATAGCTGGTTTCGTGTCCCTGGCCGTTCGACTGGGTGCCGAGCAGCAGCGCAACCGCGCCGTCCTTCTCAAAGCGGATCTCCGCACCTTCGTTCGGGGTGCCGCGCGCGGTTTCGAGAAAGCAGGCGACGCCGAGCCCGCGCAGCCGCCCGGCCTTTGCCGAGGCCGCGCGCCGCGCCGCGAAATCGGCGGTAAGCGCCTTCTCGGCCGCAGCATCGAGATTGGCGCCGAACTTGCCGCTGTCGATGACCATGCCGAGCGGGCCGCGATACGGGAACTCGCGGATCACGTTGCGCCGGCGCAGCTCGACCAACTCGCCGGCGACGGCGATGGGTGGGGTCTACCGCATCCCGGCGGTAGCAATGAGCGTGCGCGGCGTCTTCACCAACACGGTGCCGATCGACGCCTATCGCGGCGCCGGCAAGCCGGAGGCCAACTACCTGACCGAGCGGCTGGTCGAGCT
>DASQGR010000239.1:0-11707 GCA_035632515.1 Allostellaceae bacterium
CCCGTTGCGGCCGAGCAGTGTCACGCACTCGCCAGCCTCGATTTCGAGCGAGACGCCAAACAACACGCGGCTCAGCCCATAGGCGGTGAAAATATTCTCCACGGTGAGCAACGCCGGCATCAGTGGTCACCCAGATACACGCGGCGTACGGTGGGGTCGGCGCGGACCTCGGCTGGAGCGCCATCCGCGATCAGCCGGCCTTGATGCAGGACCGCGATCTTTTGCGCGATCGAGAACACCACATCCATGTCGTGCTCGGTAAAGAGCAAGGTCAGCGCCCGCTCGCTGGCGATTTTCTCGATGAGCCGGATCGTGTCGTGGGTCTCGGTCGCCGACATGCCGGCGGTCGGTTCGTCGAGCAGCAGCAGCGCCGGGTCGCTCGCCAGCGCGAGACCGAGTTCGAGCTGCTTCTGATTGCCGTAGCTTAACGTCCCGGCCAGCGTACGGGCATGTTCGAGCAACCCGATCTGCGCCAGCAGCGCCTCGACCACCAGCGGCGCCAGCCCCTCCGACGGCTCGTCGAGCAGCAGCAGCTCCGGGTTGCCCATCAGGGTGCGGGCGATGGTCAACATCTGCTGCTCGCCGCCGGAGAGGAACCCGCCCTGGCGGTCGCTGAGGTTGCGCAGCACCGGAAACAGCTCGTACACCGTGTCGATGGTCCATTGGCCGCGACGCCCGGCGGCGCGGCTGGCGACATCGAGATTCTCCCACACGCTGAGCTCGGCAAAGATACGCCGGTCCTCGGGGACAAAGCCGATGCCGGAGCGGGCGACACGGTGCGGCGACCAGCCGGCGATGTCCTGACCTTTCCACATCACCCGCCCGCTCGTCGGCGGGGTGAGGCCCATCACCGAGCGCATCGTCGTCGACTTGCCGACCCCGTTGCGGCCGAGCAGGACGACGCATTCGCCGGCGTTGATCTCGAGCGAGACGCCGAACAGCACGCGGCTGAGCCCATAGGCGGTGTAGATGTTTTCGACGGTGAGGAGCGGAGAAGTCGTCATTGCGCGGAGCCGTAGGCGACGCGGCAATCTATCGGGGCGTGCGCGCTTGGCACGAGATCGCGTCGCTGCGCTCGCAATGACGCCATGGTCAGTGCTCGCCCAGGTAGACGCGGCGCACTTCGGGGTCGCTGCGCACTTCGGCCGGGGCGCCATCGGCGATCAGCCGCCCCTGGTACAGCACCGCGATCTTCTGCGCGATCGAAAACACGACCTCCATGTCGTGCTCGGTGAACAGCAGGGTTAACGAACGCTCGCCGGCGATTTTCTCGATCAGGGCGATCGTGTCGTGCGTTTCCGTTGCCGACATGCCGGCGGTGGGCTCATCGAGCAACAGCATCGCCGGGTCGCTCGCCAGCGCGAGGCCGAGCTCGAGCTGCTTCTGGTTGCCGTAGCTCAAGGTGCCGGCAACCGTGTTCCGCTGCTCGAAAAGGCCGATCGAGGCCAGCAGGGCCGCCGTTTCCTCGCGGTAGAAAGCCTCCGAGCGCGACCAGAAATCGCGCCCTCGGCCGTGGTGGACGAGAAAAGCGGCCTGGAGGTTTTCGAACACGGTCAGCTTGGAAAATATGTTGGTGCGCTGGAACGAGCGGCCGATCCCCATACGGCAGATGCGATGCGGCGCGGCGCCGGTAATGTCGCGCTCGTTGAGCAGGACCTGGCCCGAATCCGGCGCGATGTGCCCGGTGATCAGATTGAACAGGGTCGATTTGCCGGCGCCGTTCGGGCCGATCACCGCGGCGATCTGGCCGGTGTCGACGGTCAGGCTGACCCCGTCCACCGCGACGAACCCGGCGAAAGACTTGCGGAGACCGCGGACGTCAAGCATCGCGCGGCTGCAACGGGCGCGACTGCAGGCGGCGGCGCAGAAAACCATACCCCGCGGCGATCCCGCCGAGGATGCCGCCGGGAAAGACGAACAGCAGCACCAGCAGGATGGTGCCGAGGAAGAATGGCCAATATTCGGTGTAGGCGGTGATCTGCTGGTTGAGCCAGACCAGCGCCAGGGCGCCCACCGCCGGTCCCCAGAAGAAATCCATCCCGCCAAGGATCGTCATGATCATGACCTCGGCCGATTTCGACCAGAAGACATAATCGGCGAAAACCCCGCGGCTGAAGATCCCGTAGAGGGCGCCGGCAAAACCGGCAAAAGTGCCGGCGACGACAAAGGCGGCGAGCTGGTAGGCGCGGACATTGATGCCGATAAAGGCCGCGCGCTCCGGGTTGTCGCGGATCGTCGTCAGGATGCGGCCGAACGGCGAGCGCACGATCCGGTGCAGCACCGCGAGCGACACCGCGATCAGCGCCAGCGCCAGCAGGTAGAATTGGTCGTTGATGCGCAGGTCGCCCAGACCCGGGATCGAACTCATCCAGTCGAGATCGGGGAAGGGGATTTCCGGCAGTCCCTGATCGCCGCCGGTCACGTCGTTCCATTTGTAGGCGATGGCCCAGACGATCTGAGAGAACGCCAGGGTCAGCATGGCGAAATAGAGCTTGATCAGGCGGACGCAGAAATAGCCCGACACCAGGGCGAAGAGCGCGGTGCCGAGCCCCGCCGCCGGAAAGGCGACGGCGAACGGCAGCTCGTAGGTCTTCATCAGGATGCCGCAGACATAGGCGCCGACCCCGAAATAGGCGACATGCCCGAACGAGACGAGGCCGGTGGTGCCGAGCAGCAGGTTGAGGCTTACCGCGAACAGCGCGTCGATCGCGATCTGTTCGCCGAGAAAGGTGTTATAGCGCGAGCCGATCCACGGCACCGTGCAGGCGGCCAGGAATACGATCAGGGTCCAGGGAATGCGCTGGACCAGCGCGGTGCGGTTCCAGCTCATCGCAGCGGTTTTCCGAACAGGCCCCAGGGGCGGACGATCAGGATCACCGCCATCAGGGCAAAGACCGAAAACAGCGAGAAGCCGGGGAAAATCAGGATGCCGAACGACAGCACCTCGCCATAGATCACCGAACCCCAAAAGGTGCCCCAGAACGAGCCCATGCCGCCGATGACCACGACGATAAAGGCCTGGACGATGATCAGCACGTCCATCCCCGGCACGATGCTCTGGATCGGCGTCACCAGCGCGCCGCTCAATCCGGCGAGGAACGCGCTGAACACGAACATGCCGGTGTAGATCGTGCCGACATTGGCGCCGAGCGCGTCGAGCATCTCGCGGTCCATCTGCGCGGCGCGCACCATCCGCCCGATCCCGGTGCGGTTCAGCACCAGCCAGCCGCCGAAGGCGATCGCCGGGCCGATCGCCATGACGAAAAGGTTATAGAGCGGCTGGGTGGTGCCGAATATCTGCACGCTTCCGGCAAGCACCGGCGGGGTCGACACGGAGAGCTGGCCGGTGCCCCACAGGAACTTGGCGGCATCGCCCAGGATCAGCACCAGCGCATAGGTGAACAGCAGCTGATAGAGCTCCTCGCGCCCGTAAAGCGAGCGGAAGAACAGGCGCTCGACGGCCGCGCCGAGCAGGGCGACCCCCACCGCGGCGAATATCGCCGCTGCCCAGAAACTCGCCCCGCCCGGGTGCAGCCAATGCACCATCTGCCAGGCGAGGTAGGCGCCGATCATGTAGAACGAGCCGTGCGCGAAATTGATCACGCGCATGACCCCGAAGACCAGCGACAGCCCCGACGCGATCAGGAACAGGAACATCGCGGTGGTCAGGCCACCCATGAACTGGCTGAACAGAAACGAGGCCGGCACGGACGATCAATCCCCCAGGGTCATGGCGTCGCCCGCGATCATGTCGCGGCCGCGGGCGGCGCTTTGCCTTTATGCCGTCGTCAATTCGACGGGAACGACGCCGGCAACATCTCCGGGTTCTTGATGACGGCGAAGGGATAGTTCGGGTCTTTGACCATCACGCCCCAGTATTCGGGGGCAAAGGTTTCGTGCGATTTGGCGCTGAAGCTGCGCTTGCCGACCGGGGTGTCGAAGCTGAGGCCAAGCAGCGCCTTCGCCACATCGGGCGACTTGGTGTTGCCGGCCTTCTTGATGCCTTCGGCCAGCGCGACGATCGACTGGTAGCCGACGATCGACCAGCCCGAGGCATATTGCGCGTTGGTGAACTTCTTCAGATCCTCGATGAATTTCTTATGCTCCGGCGGTTCGGCGCCGCTCCAGATCACCGGATCGTAAGCATCGCCGATGACCCCGTAGGGATAGTCGCTGCCCAGCGCCTGCGCCTCGTCGGGCGTGCCGATTTCGGCGCCGTCGATCAGGCGGTTGTTGATCGCCTTGAAATAGCCGAGCGGCGTCGCCTCTTTCGAGAAGGTGACGAAATCGCCGGCGAACAGCGAGCAATAGACCGCGTCCGCCTTCTTGCTCATCTGCGCGGTGATGAACGGGGTGAAATCGGCCTCGCCCAGTTTCGGCCATTGCGAGTCGACGATGCTGATGTCGGGGCGCAGTTTCTTCAGCGCCTCGATAAAGCCGGCGATCGAATCGCGGCCGTAGGCATAGTCGGGCGCGATCGTGGCCACGGTCTTCACGTCCTTCCACCGTGCCATCAGGGTCGCCCCGGCCAGCCCTTCGACGTCGGTATTCGAGGCGATGCGGAAGATATAGGGGTGGATGTGCTTTTCATCGGTGAGGATCGTGCTTTTCGAGGTCGGCGCGACAAAGACGATCTTGTTTTCCTTGGCCACCGTCGACACTGCCGGCGCCTCGGCCGAGGTCAGCGTGCCGGCGAGAAAGTCGACGCTGTCCTTGATGATCAATTCGCGGGCGAGGCGCACCGCCTCGTCGGCGCTGGCCTTGCTGTCGCGCGACAGAAGTTCGATCTTGCGGCCGAGAACGCCGCCTTTCTCGTTGATCTCCTTTACCGCCATCTCGGCACCGGCCAGGACCGGCTTGCCGTAAACCGCGGTCGGTCCGGACAGCGGAATCGGAAACCCGATCTTGATCGAGTCCGCCGCCAGCGCGGCGACGGGCAGGCTCGCCGCAAGCGCGGCAAACAGCCCCAGAGAATGACGCAACCGCATCAAGGCCTCCCCGTAAAATTCGCCCCTGCCGTGCGCACCGGGCGCCTGCAGGGGCTTTTGTTAGCAGCCAAAGCGGCGTGAAGATGGTTCGCCGCGGTAAAGCCTGTCAAGCGGGGCCGAATGTCATGGCGAGAAGTTCGTGGCCGGTTTGCGCTGCGGCCGGACGGCGCGGACCGGCATCGGTTGCGTGCTAAAGGGCGGCGGCGATAGCATCGCGCAACGCAGGGAGGCCAGCATGCCGATCGTTCGCGCCCTTACCGAGGCGGATCTGCCGCAGGCGCGGCATATTGTCCGACTTGCCTTCGGAACCTTTCTCGGGGTGCCCGATCTCGACCGGTTCTGGGCCGACCAGGACTACGTCTACGGCCGCTTCGGTGCGGAGCACACGGCGGGCTTCGCCGCCGAGGAAGACGGCACCCTGCTCGGCTCCAACTTTGCGACGCGGTGGGGCAGCGTCGGGTTTTTCGGGCCGCTCTCGACCCGTCCCGATCGCTGGAACGGCGGCTGTGCCCAGCCGCTGGTCGCCGCGGCGTGCGAGCAGTTCGAGCGCTGGCGGGTCGGCCATGCCGGGCTCTTCACCTTTGCGCAAAGCGCCAAGCATGTTCATCTCTATCGCAAGTTCGGCTTCTACCCGCGCTTCCTGACTGCGATCATGTCGCGCCCGGCGCAGGCCGGTGCCGTGCCGGCCGACGCGCGCCATTCCTTGCTGGCGGCGGCCGACCGCATGGCAGCGGAAGACGCCAGCTATGGGCTCACCGATGAAATCCATGACGGGCTCGACCTGCGCGGGGAAATCCGGACCGTTGCCGCGCGCGGTCTCGGCGACACGCTGCTGTTGCGGGACGGCAGCCGGCTCGCCGGGTTCGCAATTTGTCATTGGGGCCCTGCGAGCGAGGCCGGCGGCGGCAACCTTTACATCAAATTCGCCGCGGTGCGGCCCGGCAACGGTGCTGCCGGGCGCTTCGCCGAACTCCTGCGAGCGGCTGGCGCGCTCGCCGCGGTTGCCGGGATGGCGAACGTGCTGGCGGGGGTCAACCTGGCGCGCGAGGAAGCCTATGGCCAGATGGCGGCGGGCGGCTTCCGCACCGAGATCCAAGGGGTGGCGATGCACCGCGGCAACGCGCCCGGCTACAGCCGACCGGGGGTCTATGTCCTCGACGATTGGAGATAGTTGCCGATAGCCCTCCGCCACGGCGAGGGAAGCCAGGAGAGCGATGAATGAGAGCAGTCGTCTGTGAAGCCTTCGGCGGGCCAGAGGTCCTGGCGTTGCGCGAGCTGCCCGATCCGCCGCCGCCCGGGCCGGGCGAGATCCAGGTCAGGATCGCCGCGCGCGGCGTGCAGTATGTCGACGTATTGATGCTGGCGGGCAAGTATCAGTTCCGCCCCGAGCCGCCGTTCATCCCCGGCAACGAGGCGGCCGGCGAGGTCGTCGCGGTCGGCGCCGGGGTTACCCGGTTCAAAAAGGGCGATCCGGTGATGAACCGGGTCCGCCTCGGCGCATTCGGCACGCTGGCCAATTCCAAGGAAGAGGATTGCGACCCGATCCCCGCCGGCATGAGTGTCGAGGAGGCCGCCGTGTTCCGCGGCGCCCACCACACAGCCTACCACGCGCTGATGCAGCGCGGCCGGCTGCAGGCGGGCGACTGGGTGCTGATCCACGGCGCTGCCGGCGGCATCGGCATTGCCGCGATCCAGGTGGCTAAGCTCTATGGCGCCAAGGTGATCGCCACCGCCAGCAGCGAGGCCAAGCGCGCCGCCTGCATCGAGGAAGGTGCCGACCATGCGATCGACTACCGCGAGGGGTTTCGCGACCGGGTCAAGGAATTGACCGGCGCCCATGACGGGGTCGACATCTGCTACGACCCGATCGGCGCCACCGTGTTCGACGAGTCGCTGCGCTGCCTGGCCTGGGGCGGGCGCATCCTGGTGCTCGGCTTTCTCGGCGGCGGGCCGTCGACGCCGCGCACCAACTATCTGTTGATCAAGGGGCTGGAGGTCATCGGCGTGCGGCTTGGCGGCGTCACCGAGCACCATCCCGAAATCGGCCGCGCCAATACCAAGCTGCTGGTCGAACTGGCCTCCCAAGGAAAGCTGCGGCCGCGCATCTCGCACGCCTTCCCGCTGGAGCGCGCTGCCGACGCGGTGCAAGCGGTGATCGATCGCCAGGTCATCGGCAAGGCGGTGCTGACCGGATAGCGCCCCGCTTCTGAACCTTTCGCGGTGGCGGGCGTTAAAACAATCCGCAACCAAGGAGGTCCGTTATGGCCGATTCTGTTCAACCCGATCTCGCCACGCTGCAGGCCGATATCGCGCAGCTGCGGGCCGATTTCGCAAAAATAACCGCCGATATGCGCGATTACGCCGCGAGCGGCGTGGCCCGAGCCGGCGGCCAGGCCCAGGTCTCGGCCGAAAAAATGTGGGACGAGGTCAAACGTCAGGCGCAGACGGTCAGCCAGGAGATCGAGGAGCGGCCCCTGGTCTCGGCATTGGCGGCTTTTGCGTCGGGGCTTGTCCTCGGCATGCTGGTCAACTCGCGCCGCGGCTAGAATTCCGTGCGCTCCTGGACCGCGCGGCTGGGGCTGGCCGCGGCGATGGGAACCCTCGCCCTGCTGGTCGTTCTGGTCGCGGTTTGGTTCCTCGGCGAAGCCGCCTACCTGCAGCTCCAAACCGGGATGGAACCGGCGGCCGCGGCGGCGGTCGTCGGCGGTGGCGGGGTGGTGCTGGCGGCGATATTCGGCTGGATCGGGTGGATGTGTCTGCATCCGCCCCGGGCTGCGGCGACGCCCGCGACGGTCCCGGCGCCGCCGCCTTCCACGGGAAGCGTTGTCAACGACATTGCGTTGGAGCTTGGCAAGTATGCCGCCCAGCGGGTGGAAACGGCGACGCGTTCCCATCCCTACACCACGGTCGGCGCCGCGCTCGCCGCCGGGCTGGCGGTCGGCGCCATCCCCGAGCTGCGCAAGCTGCTGACCGATCTGATCAAGCCCTGACGCGATCGCCGGCAATCGGGGCGGGTGCGGGGGTCAGTCGTAGACCATCCCGATGGTCTCGGACACCAGCACCGGGCGGCTGGCTCCTTCGAGCTCCATCGTGCCTTCGTTGGTGACGCGAACGCCGCCGTCGACCTTCTCGACCTCCTTGATCTTGAGGCGCAGGCGGATCCGCGCGCCGGCCGGCACCGGCCCGGTGAAGCGTACCCGGTTGGCGCCGTAATTGATCCCGCGCGACCGGTTCTTGACCCGGTAGATCGTCGAGGCGAGGCGCGGCACCAGCGACAGGGTCAGCCAGCCATGCGCGATCGTCTTGCCGCCGGGCATCTCCTTTTTCGCCCGCTCGACATCGACGTGTATCCATTGGTGATCGCCGGTGGCGTCGGCGAACTTGTCGATCTGCTCCTGGGTCACCGTATACCAGTCGCTGACCCCGATCTCCTTGCCGGCATAGGCCACCAGATCGGCCGGGCGTTCGACTTCCAGCATGGTGTTCTCCCTCTCAGCGCAGTCATTGCGAGCGAAGCCAAGCAATCTCGTGCCGAAGAAATCTCGGCCAGTCGAGATTGCCGCGTCGCGCTGCTCCTCGCAATGACGGCCTTCACGGCCGCATGCAGAACCTGCTTTCGCCCGGCACCCGCAGCTTGTCGGCAAGCCGCGCGAAATCGACGGCGAGGCGGCGGGTGTCGCGCGGGTCGATGATCTCCTCGACCCAGAAGGTCTCGGCCGTGCGAAACGGCGAGCGCAATTTCTGCAGGCGGTCCTCGATCTCGGCGATCTTGGCGTCGCGGTCGGGGGCGGCGTCGATCTCGGCCCGATACGCGGCCTCGATCCCGCCTTCCAGCGGCAGCGAGCCCCAGCGCGCCGACAGCCAGGCATAGCGGACCGAGAAGCGACCGGCCGGCTGGTTGACCGCGCCGGCGACGCCGAAGACGTTGCGCACCAGAAACGTGCACCACGGCACGGTGGTCTGGTTCACCGCCGCCATCGCCCGCACCCCCTTGCGGATCGTCGCCGCCTTCTCCGCTTCGAGCCCGATGTGAAAGCCGGGGCAGTCGCACAGGTAGATCACCGGCAGGTGGAAGGTCTCGGCCAGATCGACAAAGCGGATGATCTTGTCGCAGGCATCGGCGGTCCAGCAGCCGCCATAGAAGAACGGGTCGCTCGCCATCACCGCGACCGGCACGCCGTCGATGCGGGCGAGCCCGGTAATCATCGGGCGGCCGAACATGCGGCCCATCTCGAAAAAGCTGCCTTTGTCGATCACCGCCTCGACGATCGGGCGCATTTTGTAGACCTGCCGCGTGTTGCGGGGGATCACGTCGAAGAGGAAGTCGTCGCGCCGCTCGGGATCATCGGTCTGGGGCCCTTTCGGCAATACCTCATGGACCGAGGACGGCAGGTAGGAGAGGAACCGCCGCGCCGCGGCAAAGGCTTCCTCCTCGGTGTCGGTCGCATGATCGACCGCGCCGCAGCGGGTCTGGATTTCCCAGCCGCCCAGCTCGAAGCGGTCGAGCTTGTTGCTGCCCAGCGCGTTGACTACCGGCGGGCCGGCGACGAACATCGCCGAGGTCTCCTTGGTCATCACCGAATAGTGGCTCGACGCCATTCGCGCCGAACCGAGCCCGGCGACCGACCCCAGCCCCAAGGCCACCACCGGCACCAGCCCGAGATTGGTCGTGGTGTAATAATACGGCAGCGCCGAGTTGACCCGCCCCGGCAGGTTGGCGCGGCCGCTGGTCTCGATCGTCTTGACCGAGCCGCCGCCGCCCGAGCCCTCGAGGATGCGGATGATCGGCAGGCGCAGATCGTGCGCCATCTGCTCGGCCATCAGCGGCTTTTCGCGGATCGTCGCATCGGCCGAGCCGCCGCGCACGGTGAAGTCGTCGCCGACCACGACCACCGGCCGCCCGTCGATCTGCGCCCGGCCGAAGACGCAATTCGACGGCACCAGCTCCTTGAGATTGCCCCGCTCGTCATAGGCGGCCTTGCCGGCGATGGCGCCGATCTCGTGAAAGCTGGCCGGGTCGACGAGCCCATCGATGCGCTCGCGGATGGTCAGCTTGCCGGCGTCGTGCTGGCGCTTGACCTTGTCGGCGCCGCCGAGCTCGCGCACCAGCCGCTCGCGCTCGCGCAGCTCGTCGAGTTCCGGCTGCCAGCTCATTCCCTTATTCCTCCGATCGCCTTCGTCTTATGCGGATGCGGGCATCCTCGACCAATACAATGGCATTGTCCCCCAAGGCTTCGCCGGCCTCGGAAAGTGCGACGCGCGGCCGATCCCACAGGTATGACTGCCGCGCGCGTCGCAGCCTCAGCAATATCACGCCGGTTTCGGATCGCCCGGTCCTCCGGCAATTTCGCCGAAATCGAGATCGAAGGTGACGATGATGCGCTGATTTTCAGCCGCGTGGGCGAAGATGTCCCGGTCTGACAGGTTGCCGTGTCCGGCTTCGAGCGCGTGGACCGCATCGTGACCCTCCGCTCGCAACCGATCGGCGATTGCTGGCGGCAGGTTCATGTCGAGGAGAAAGCGCATTTGCCCGCTTCACGCCGGGATCACTTCCTCGCGTGCCAGCCATGCTGCATAGGACAACGCTTGTTGGATGTCTTCCCGCTCCAGATAGGGATAGTCGCCGAGAATCTCGTCCCAGGAAAGCCCTTCGGCAATCAGCGATACAATCAGCCCCACGGTCACCCGCATGCCTCCGATGCACGCGCGCCCACTCATTTTCCCCGGCTCGAAGGTAATTCGATCAAATGCCGGCCGGCCCGCATCTGCCATGTTTACAGCCTTTCTCTCGGCCATCGACCGCACCTTCTCGACCGTTGTCTGCGCGATAGTCTAGGTACATAGCCAACAAACCCGAAAGCGTCGATTGCGGCTTGCGAGTGCGAGCCATCGCGGCAATGCTGCCGGTCAGCCATCACAGGAGACGCGCTCACATGGCCATCGAACTTTATGCCTGGGGCACCCCGAACGGGCGCAAGATATCGGTCGCGCTCGAGGAAATGGGCCTAGCTTACAATTCCCACCCGATCAATATCGGCAAGGGCGAGCAGTTCAAGCCCGAGTTCCTCAAGATCAGCCCCAACAATCGCATTCCGGCGATCGTCGACCCCGACGGGCCGGGCGGCAAGCCGATCAGCATCTTCGAGTCGGGCGCGATCCTGATCTACCTCGGCGAGAAGACCGGCAAGTTCTGGCCCAAGGGCGACCTGCGGGCGCAGGTGCCGGTGCTCGAATGGCTGATGTGGCAGATGGGCGGGGTCGGGCCGATGCCCGGGCAGGTCCACCATTTCATCGCGCTGACCAACGAGGCCGACCGCCGCTACGGACTGGAGCGCTACTCGAAGGAGACGCACCGGCTCTACGGCGTCTTCGACAAGCGGTTGGGCGAGGTGCCGTATGCTGCGGGCAGCGACGTGTCGATCGCCGATTTCGCGATCCTCGGCTGGGCCTGGCGGCATGAGCGGCACCAGGTCGATCTCAAGGATTATCCCAACGTCAAGCGCTGGTACGACGCCTTGATGGCGCGCCCGGCGACCAAGCGCGGGATGGAGGTGTCGCTAAGTTAAGGGAGCACAGCCCCTCACCCTCCCACGCCTGCGGCATGGGGGTGAGGGGCATGGCCCGCTAAATGACGATGGAACAAAGGAGACGCACCATTCCCCTCCGCAGTTTCCTGTTCGCCCCCGGCAACCATCCGCGACGGGTCGAGAAGGCGCTGA
>DASQGR010000240.1:0-8777 GCA_035632515.1 Allostellaceae bacterium
CGTAGGCGTTCAACGACTCGAGATAGCGCCGCTGGCCCTCGGCGAACAAGATGTCGAACGCAAGCGTGCTCTTGCCGCTGCCCGAGACGCCGGTGATGACGGTGAACTTCTCGCGCGGAATCTCGACGTCGACGCTCTTCAGATTGTGCTCGCGGGCGTTGTGGATGCGGATCTGCCCCTCACCCCGGCCCTCTCCCCGCAAGCGGGGCGAGGGAGTTTCAATCCTCCGCCCGCACCTTCACGTAGCTCCCCGGCGCGTCTTCGATCGGGGTGAGCTTGCCGTCACCCGGCATCCTCGCCGGGACTTCGCCGCCCGAATATTGCGACACCCACGTCTCCCACGCCGGCCACCAGGAGCCGTCGTGCTGGGTCGCGGTGGCGAGCCATTCGTCGGGGGTCGGCGGGTTCCGGTCGTTGGTCCAGTGGCCGTATTTGCTGCCGGGCGGGTTGACCACCCCGGCGATGTGGCCCGAGGCCGACAGCACGAACTTGATCGGCCCGGCATAAAGCTGGGTCGCGGCATAGGTCGAGCGCCACGGCGCGATATGGTCCTCGCGGGTCGACAGGAGGAACGCCGGCGTCCGCACCTTGCGCAGGTCGATCTTGACCCCATCGAGGCTGATGCCGCCCGGCTTCGCCAGCAAATTCTGCTGGTACATCTTGCGCAGGTAAAAGCTGTGCATCGCCGCTGGCATGCGCGTTGAATCGGCATTCCAGTAGAGCAGGTCGAACGGGAAGGGCTGCTTGCCGAGCAGGTAGTTGTTGACGACAAACGACCAGATCAGATCGTTGGCGCGCAGCATGTTGAAGGTCGTGTGCATGTCGCGCGCATCGAGGTAGCCCTTTTCGCTCATCCGCGACTCGAGCGCGCTGATCTGTTCCTCGTCGATGAAAACCGACAGCTCGCCGGCCTCGGCGAAATCGACCATGGTGACGAAATAGGTCGCGCTTTTGACCCGGCGGTCGCGCTTGGCGGCCATGTAGGCGAGCGTCGCCGACAACAGCGTGCCGCCAAGGCAATAGCCGATAACGTTGGCTTCCTTTTCACCGGTCGCGGCCCGCATCGCGTCGAGCGCGGCGAGCGGCCCTTCCTTCATGTAATCGGCAAAGCCCTTGGCGGCGAGGCGCTCGTCGGGGTTGACCCAGGAGATCACGAACACCGTATGGCCCTGGCTCGCCGCCCAGCGAATGAACGAGTTCGCCGGCCGCAGGTCGAGGATGTAGAACTTGTTGATCCAGGGCGGAATGATGAGCAGCGGCCGGCGGTGCACGGTTTCGGTGGTCGGCGCGTACTGGATCAGCTGGATCAGGACGTTCTGGTACACCACCTTGCCGGGCGTGGTCGCGACATTGCCGCCGATCTCGAAGGCCGCCATGTCGGTCATCGAGATCGACAGCCGCCCCTTGCCGCGTTCGAGGTCGTCGAGCAGGTTTTGCAGGCCGTTGACCAGGTTCTCGCCGCGGCTTTCGACCGTGGCGCGCAGCACCTCGGGGTTGGTCATGACGAAGTTCGAGGGCGCCATCGCGTCGACGAACTGGCGCGTATAAAAATCGACCTTGCGCCCGGTATGGTCGTCGAGCCCGCCCACCTCCTTGACCGCGCCCTGGATGTAGCGGGCAGTCAACAGGTAGCTCTGCTTGATGAAGTCGAAGAGGGTGTTGCTGCTCCACGCCTGGTCGCGAAAGCGGCGGTCGTCGGCGGCGGCCTCGATCACCGGCTCGGCATCGCCGCCCCACACCCGTTGCGCGGTGCGCTGCCACAGCGTCAGATAGTCGTTCCACAGCGCCACCTGCGCCTGGATCAGCTTGGCCGGGTCGGCCATCATGCGCTGGGTCAGCTCGAAAAAGGCGGTGCCGATCGACGCCGCGTCGGCCATGCCGACGCCTTCCGTGCCGGCCCCGCCCCGACCGGCCCCGCCCCGACTGGCCTGGCGGGAGAGGAACTCGGCGACGAGGCGCTGGCTGCGCTCGGCGATCTCGGCTATCCGCCGCGACAGCTCGACCGCGTCGCCGGGATCGATCCCGGTATTCGGCGGCGGCGCCGCGGTCCCGTCGCTGTGCTTGCCGCCGCCGCTCGCTTCGGCCATCTGCAGGTCCCCTCTGATCGCGGGCGGCGCCCGGGCCGCCCTGCGGATCAAATGTAGTGACGCGCGGGTTCTGATCTAATACATCGGTGTTTCAATTGTGAAGCCGCCGCCCGCTCGTCGTGCGACTTGGGGCAGCCGGCGAGGCTGCGCCGCGGCCGAGGGGTTGGGGTCTCGCTGATGAAGGTGCGCAGAACCTGCCGTGCCGGCGGGTCGACAGGATGGCCGGGGACCGGGCCCGGGATGGCACTGGCGACGGCGCTGGCGGTCGGGCTTGCGGGATGCGGCGGGCCGATCGCAGCGTGGCGCTCGCTCAGCGGGCTCGACAAGAATGATCCCGATCCGGCGGTCGCCCCGTTCACCGCCAATATCGACAAGGCGGAAACCGGCGGCTATCCGAACCTCGCCAGCGTGCCGCCGCCGCCGATCATGACGAGCACGGCGGCGGACCGGCAGAAGCTGGCCGAAAACCTTGCCGCGCAAGGGGTGAGCGCGCAGGCGCCCGATGCCCGCGGTGTGCCCGGTACGCCGACAAGCGGGCCGGTGCCGCCGCCGCCCCCGATCCCGCCGGCGCTGGCCGCCTCGCATCTGGTGACGGCGCCGCCGCCGCCGGCGCCGGAGCAAAAGCCGACCCAGCTGCCGACGCGGCGGATGGACGAGCCGCCGGTTCCCGGTTCGCTGGCATCGACGCAGCAACCGCCGGCGATTCAGGGATTGCCGGGGGTCGAGGCTCCCCGTCCGCCGGCGCAGGAAGGGCGGATGTCGGCGATTCCGCAGCCGGCGCCGTCAAACCTGCCGCCAGCCGCGGTTCAGTCGGGCAACCCGCAGCCGGCGCCGCCCCTGGCGGTGCTGCCGCCCGCCCAGCCGTCGCCCGAAGCGGCCGCGCGTCCGGCGCCCAAGCTGCCGCCGGTCGCCACGACCGTCGCCGCGCTCGACATGCCGGTTGGCACCGCGGCGCTCGGCCCCGATACTCGCGTGCCCATTGCCCAGGTGATCGCGCAATACCAGCAGAAGCCGCAGACCGTGCGCATCGTCTCCTATGCCGCGCCGGCCGTTGGCAGCGCCGAGCAACTGAACAGCTTCCGCGCCGCGCTCGACCGCGCCCAGATCGTCGCCAAGCAGCTCACCGATGGCGGCATTCCCGCCGCCAAGATCCAGACCGAGGCGGCGCCGTCGAGCGCGGCCAAGCCTGCCGGGCGGATCGAGGTGCAGACGCTGCCGTGAGCATTGTCGTAAATGTCGGAGAATGTGGGTGAAGCCGTCGCTGAAGATCGCTGTCGCCGGGCTGGGCACCGTCGGGGCCGGGACCTTGCAGCTCCTGGAGCGCCAGGCCGAGAAACTGGCGATGCGCGCCGGGCGGCGGATCGTCGTCGCCGCGGTCTCGGCCCGCGACCGGCTGCGTGACCGCGGCGCCGATCTGTCTGCGGCGCGCTGGTACGACGACGCCGCGGCGATGGCGGCCGATCCCGAGATCGATGTCGTCGTCGAGCTGATCGGCGGCGCCGAGGGCATCGCCCGCACCGTGGTCGAGACCGCGCTGGCGCGGAAAAAGCATGTCGTCACCGCCAACAAGGCGCTGATGGCCGAGCACGGCACCGCGCTCGCGGCAAAGGCCGAGGCGGCGGGGGTGGCGCTCGCCTTCGAGGCGGCGGTCGCGGGCGGCATCCCGATCATCAAGACCCTGCGCGAAGGGCTCGCCGGCAACAAACTGTCACGCGTCTACGGCATCCTCAACGGCACCTGCAACTACATCCTGACGACGATGCGCGAGAGCGGCCGCGAGTTTGCCGAGGTGCTGGCGGAGGCGCAGAAGCTCGGCTACGCCGAGGCCGATCCGAGCTTCGACATCGACGGCATCGACACGGCGCACAAGCTGGCGATCCTCGCCAGCGTCGCCTTCGGCCGGCCGGTCGACCATGCCGGCGTCTTTACCGAGGGCATCCGCCATGTGTCGCGGCTCGACATCGATTTCGCCCAAGAGCTCGGCTACCGCATCAAGCTTCTCGGCATCGCGCGGCTGACCGAGAACGGGCTCGAACAGCGGGTTCATCCCTGCATGGTGGCGCGCTCGACCCCGATCGCGGCGGTCGAAGGGGTGTTCAACGGCATCGTCGCCGAAGGCGATTTCGTCGGCCGGGTCATGCTGGAAGGCCGCGGCGCCGGGGCCTACCCGACCGCCTCGGCGGTCGTCGCCGACCTCGTGGACATCGCCGCGGGGCGGCAGGCGGCGCCGTTCGGCGTGCCGGCGGCGGCGCTCGAAAATACGCCGGGCGCGCCGATGGAGCTCCATCAGGGCGCGTATTACATCCGCCTGATGGTGGTCGATCAGCCGGGTGTCATCGCCGATGTTGCGGCGGCGCTGCGCGATCAGCAGGTCTCGATGGAATCGATGATCCAGCGCGGCCGCGCGCCGGGCGAGGCGGTGCCGATCGTGCTGACGACGCATGTCACGGTCGAGGCGGCCATGCGGCGCGCGCTCGACGCGATCGCCAGGCAGGCAACGGTGCTGGAGCCGCCGCGGATGATCCGTATCGAGGATCTTTGAGGTCGTGGCCGACCGTGTCAGATCGACTTTCCGTCGCTTCCGCGAATGCGGAAGTCCAGGGCCGCTCGCCGCCGCCCTGATTCCGCTTTCGCGGGACTGACGACCCAATATGATCCGGTAGCTCTTATTTAAAAGCGAGGGAGGGGACGATGCCCGAAAGGTCGAAAATGGATCGCCATCTCGCGCTCGAAGCGGTGCGCGCGACCGAGCTCGCCGCGCTGTCGGCCTCTCGCATGGTCGGACAGGGCGACGAGAAGGCCGCCGACCAGGCTGCGGTCGATGCGATGCGCTCGGCGCTCAACACGCTGGAGATGGACGGCACCGTCGTCATCGGCGAGGGCGAGCGCGACGAGGCGCCGATGCTCTATATCGGCGAGAAGGTCGGCACCGGTTCAGGGCCGCGGATCGACATCGCGCTCGACCCGCTCGAAGGCACGACGATCACCGCCAAAGGCCTCGCCAACGCTCTTGCCGTGCTGGCCTTTGCCGATGCCGGCGGCTTTCTCAACGCGCCCGATGTCTACATGGACAAGATCGCGGTCGGCGGCGGGCTCCCCGAACATCTCGTGGACCTTGATGAAACCCCGGCCAACAACCTGAAAAACCTGGCCCAGGCCAAGAAATGCGATATCAGGGACCTGGTGGTCTGCGTCCTCGACCGGCCGCGCCATGCCGACCTGATCGCCAAGGTGCGGGCGACCGGCGCCAAGATCATGCTGATCGGTGACGGCGATGTCGGCGGCGTCATCGCCACGTCGAGCCCGGAGACCGGAATCGACATGTATTGCGGCTCCGGCGGCGCGCCCGAGGGGGTGCTGGCGGCGGCGGCGCTGCGCTGCATCGGCGGCCAGATGCAGGGGCGCCTCCTGTTCCGCAACGACGACGAGCGCGGCCGCGCCCATCGCCTCGGCATCACCGATCTCGACCGCAAATACGGCTTGCTCGACCTGGCCCACGGCAACGTGATGTTCGCCGCCACCGGCGTCACCAACGGCACAATGCTGCGCGGGGAGCGGCGCTTCCCCGGAGGGGCGAGCACGCATTCGGTGGTCATGCGCTCTGAAAGCGGCACCGTGCGCTACATCGAGGCGCTGCACGATTTCGCCCGCAAGCCGGATTTCGCCAAGTTCGCCGGCTAAACCGATTCGCCCGGGCCGGGGGGCCGCGTCGGCGCGGCGGGCCGGGCTACTTGCCTTGCAATCCCTGGACTTCTGGGACAAGTCCCGGTCCGACGGCAAATAATGGGATAGTTCGGACAAGCGGAGATTTGGCAGAGGCGGGAGCCGGGGTGGGCGACGACGCGGCGTTTCTCGGGGTCGAGTGCTCGGCCGGCGGCAAGCGCTGGCGATTGCGCGGCACCGCCGATGACGGCGCTGCGGCGGCGATTGTAGCCCGGCTTGCGGTGCCCGAGCTCGTCGGCCGCTTGCTGGCCCAGCGCGGTGTCGCGCTGGACGTCGCCGCGGGGTTCCTGGCCCCGCGCCTGCGCGACCTGCTGCCCGACCCGGCCCATCTCAGGGATATGGACCGCGCCGTCGAGCGCCTGGTCGAGGCCGTGCGCGACGGTGAGAAGATCGTCGTCTTCGGCGATTACGATGTCGACGGCGCGACCTCGGCGGCGTTGCTGCTGCGGTTTTTTGCGGCGGTCGGGGTCGAGGCCGGGTTCTATGTGCCCGACCGCATGCGCGAAGGCTATGGACCGAACGCCCCGGCACTGTTGCGCCTCAAGGCGGAAGGGGCCGGTCTCGTCGTCACCGTCGATTGCGGCACCACTGCGCATGACGCGCTGGCGGCGGCGAGAGCAGCCGGGCTCGACCTGATCGTCATCGATCATCATGTCGCCGAGCCGCTGCTGCCGAGCGCGGTCGCGGTGGTCAACCCGAACCGTCTCGACGACGACAGCCCGCACGGCTATCTCGCCGCGGTCGGTGTCGCCTTTCTGCTGATTGTCGGGGCCAACCGCGCTCTGCGCGCGGCGGGATGGTATCGCGCCCGGCCCGAGCCCGACCTGCTGCAATGGCTCGACCTCGTCGCCCTCGGCACGGTGTGCGATGTGGTGCCGCTGACCGGGCTCAACCGCGCGCTGGTGGCGCAGGGGCTGAAGGTGGCGCAGCGTCGGGCCAATCCGGGCATGGCGGCGCTGGCCGCGCTGGGCGGCCGGGCCGGCCCGGTCGACGCGTATCATCTCGGCTTTGTGCTGGGGCCGCGGGTCAATGCCGGCGGGCGGATCGGCGCCGCCGATCTCGGCGCGCGGCTGCTGGCGACAGACGATGCGGCGCTGGCCGCCGAGCTGGCGCAGCGGCTCGACGGCTACAACGCCGAGCGGCGCGAGATCGAGGCGCAGACTCTCGCGGCGGCGATCGAGGCGGTCGAGCGGCGCAATGCCCGCTCGCCGGTCCTGGTGTTCGCTGCGGCGGAGGGCTGGCATCCCGGGGTGATCGGCATCGTCGCGGCGCGGCTGCGCGAGCGCTACGAGCGGCCGGCCTGCGTCGTCGCGCTCGGCGAGGGGATCGGCAGGGGCTCCGGCCGCTCGGTGCCGGGGCTGGCGCTGGGGCCGGCGGTGATTGCCGCGCGCCAGGCCGGATTGCTGATCAACGGCGGCGGCCACGCGATGGCGGCCGGTTTTACCGTCGCCGCCGATCGGCTGGCGGAGCTCGAGGATTTTCTCGCCGAGCGGCTCGGCGACGGGCTCGGCGAACGCCGGCTGGTCCCTGAGCTGGCGATCGATGCGGCGCTCTCCGCCGGTGCAGCGCAGGGCGGGCTGATCGGCCAGCTCGATGCGTTGGCCCCGTTCGGCGCCGCCAACCCGGAGCCGCGCTTCGCCTTGCCGCGGGTGGTGTCGGGCTATGTCGAGGCGGTCGGCAGCGGACATCTGCGCCTGCGCGTCGGCGACACGGTCGGCGGGCCGCAGCTCAACGCGATCGCCTTCCGCGCCGCCGATACGCCTCTCGGCCGGCTCCTCACCGAGGCGCGCGGGCGAGCGATCCACCTCGCCGGACATCTGCGCCGCGATTCCTGGCGCGGCGGCGACGCGGTACAGCTGGTGGTCGACGATGCCGCGCCGGCGGAAATGCCGGCGACATGAGGGAGACGGCACATGGTTGAGCGAACCGAAGTTCCCGAGCCGATCCACGAGCACCATGAGCATTTCGCGCATCACGGGGGGCCCGGTGAAGGCTTCCGCCGGCTAACGGCGATCTATGTCGGCGTGGTGGCCGCGCTGCTGGCGATCTCGTCGCTCGGTGGCGGCAAGGCCACCAAGGAGATGCTCGCCGCCAACATCCACGCTTCGGATACCTATGCCTTCGCCCAGGCGAAGTATCTGCGTGCGACCGCCTATCAGCTCGCCGCCGACCAGATGGATTTCGAGGTCACCGCGATCCCCGGCATTTCCGACGAGGCTAAGACCAAGACGACGGAGGCGATAACGCGCTACCGCGCCGCGGCGGCACGCTATGAGAGCGATCCGGCGAGCGGCGAGGGGCGCAAGGAATTGCTCGCCAAGGCCAAGCTCTGGGAAGAGGTGCGCGACCACGCCGCGATGCAGGACCCCAATTTCGAGTTCGCCTCGGCGCTGTTCCAGATCGCGATCGTGCTCGGTTCGGTGGCAATCGTCGCTGTCTCGCGCGCGCTGCTCGGCCTCAGCATGGTGGTCACCGCGCTGGCTGTGCTGCTGTCGATCAACGGGTACCTGCTGATCGTGTACCTTCCCCTGGGGTGAGCCCGGGCCAATTTGCCCGGGGTCAGTTCCCCCCGGCGGCGGCGGCGGCCGCTCGGCTGTCGAGCTCGGCAAGACTGCGCCCGCGCGTCTCGGGCAGCATCAGCAGCATCAGGATCATGACCCCAAAGGCCACGGTGCTGAAGACGGCGATGACCGCTCCGAGCGCCATGCCTTCGCTGACGAACCCGACCATCGTCGGGAAAAACGAACCGATCGCCCGCCCGGCGTTGTAGCAAAACCCCTGACCTGTGCCGCGCACCTCGGTCGGGTAGAGCTCGGTCATGAACGGGCCCATCGGCGGGAATTTCATCAAAAGGCAGATGTTGAGCGGGACGCCGAGCCAGAAGATCGCCTCGTTGCTCATCGGCGCGAACATGAACAGCAGCACCATGACGAGCGAGCCGATCGCCGATATCAGAAAGGTCCATTT
>DASQGR010000241.1:0-10947 GCA_035632515.1 Allostellaceae bacterium
GGCCATGCCGTGGCCGCGGTCGCCGCGACCTCGCCGAGCATTGCCGATGAGGCGCTCGCCCTGATCGAGGTCGAGTACGAGGTGCTGCCGCACGTCATCGATGTCGATGACGCGATGAAGGAGGACGCCCCGCTGGTGCAGGAGGGCCTCTTCACCATCGGCGTCGATCCGAAGCCGAGCAAGCCGTCCAACATCGCCAAGCGCGTGCGCTTCACCAAGGGCGATGTCGCCGCCGGGTTTGCCGAGGCGGAAGTCGTCGTCGAGCGCCGCTATACGACAAAGCCGGTGCACCAGGCCTATATCGAGCCGCACGCCTGCGTGGTGTCGGTCGGGGCCGACGGGCAGACGACGATCTGGAGCTCGAGCCAGGGCCAGTTCATGGTCCGCGGTTATACGTCGCGCATCGTCGGCGCCGATATCGCCAATATCCGGGCCATGCCGGCCGAAATCGGCGGAGGGTTCGGCGGCAAGACGGTCGTTTATCTCGAACCGCTTGCCTATATGCTGTCGAAGAAATCCGGCCGCCCGGTCAAGATGGTGATGAGCCGCGAGGAAGTGTTCCGCGCCAGCGGTCCGACTTCGGGTGCGGTCGTCGAGGTCAAGCTCGGGGCGATGAAGGATGGCCGCATCGTTGCCGCCCAGGCGCTCCTTAAGTACCAGGCCGGGGCGTTCCCGGGTTCTCCGGTCAACCAGGGCGCGATGTGCGCGTTTGCCCAGTACGATCTGCCGAATGTCGACGTCATCGGCTATGACGTGCTGAGCAATCGGCCGAAGACGGCTGCCTACCGGGCGCCGGGCTCGCCGATCTCCGCCTATGGCGTCGAGAGCTGTGTTGACGAACTCGCCCGCGAACTGAATATCGAACCGCTGCGCCTGCGCGAGATCAACGCCGCCAAGGAAGGCACCAAGGCGGCGCACGGGCCGACCTGGACCAATATCGGCTACCAGAAGACGCTCGAAGCGGCGCGCAACAGCGAGCACTACAAGATCAAGCTCGGGCCGAACCAGGGCCGCGGGATCGCCTCTGGTTTCTGGTTCAACGCCGGTGGCGACTCGAGCGCGGCCGTCCACATCAACGAGGACGGCACCGTTTCGGTGATGTGCGGGCACCCCGATATCGGCGGCTCGCGCGCCTCGATGGCGCTGATGGTGTCCGAGGTGCTGGGGGTTCCGTACGAGCAGGTCCGTCCAGTCATCGGCGATACCTCGGCGATCGGTTTCAGCGCGGTCACCGGCGGCAGCCGCGTCACCTTTGCCGGCGGGACCGCAGTGACGCGGGCAGCCGAGCAGGTGGTCGAGGTGCTGAAGAAGCGCGCCGCGACGATCTGGGACATCAGCCCGGAGGCGGTGGAGTGGACCGACGGCCATGCCGTTCCGGCCGGCGCCAACGCCGGCAGTTTCGAGCCGTTGAGCCTGGCGGCAATCGCGGCGAAATCGACCCGCACCGGTGGGCCGATCAGCGCCGAGATTCAGGTCAACGCGCAAGGGCCCGGACCGGGCTTTGCGACGCACATCTGCGATGTCGAGGTCGACAAGGAGACCGGGTTCGTCAAGATTCTGCGCTACACCGCAATTCAGGATGTCGGCCGCGCAATACATCCGTCCTACGTCGAAGGGCAGATGCAGGGCGGCGTCGCGCAGGGGGTTGGTTGGGCGCTCAACGAGGAATACATCTACGACAAGGATGGCCGCCTCGAGAACCCGGGCTTCCTCGACTATCGCGTGCCGGTGGCTTCCGACATGCCGATGATCGACACGATCATGATCGAGGTGCCCAACCCGCGGCATCCGTTCGGGGCGCGCGGCGTCGGCGAGGTGCCGATCGTCCCGCCGATGGCGGCAGTGGCCAACGCGATTGCCGACGCTGTCGGGACGCGCATGCGCGACCTGCCGATGTCGCCGCCGAAAGTGCGTGCCGCGCTCGACGAGCAGCTCCCGCGCCTCGCCGCCGAGTGATTTCCGCGGACCAATAAATTCCCGCCATGGAGTAGCAGATGTCGTACCTCGACAAGGCAGCCCTCAAGGTGGTCGGCACCCGGCCAATCCGTCCCGACGGTGTCGACAAGGTCATCGGCCGTGCCAGCTTTGGCGCCGACATGACCATGCCCGGAATGCTGTGGGGCAAGGTCAAGCGCAGCCCGCATGCGCACGCGCGGATCGTCAAGATCGACACCTCGAAGGCTGCGGCGCTGCCGGGCGTTCGGGCCGTCGTGACGGCGGCGGATTTTCCCAACATCGCCAATGAAGAGGCGTTTGTCGGCGAAGGGCCGATGAATTTTCGCGATCTGTCGCGCAACTGCATGGCGCGAGACAAGGCGCTTTATGACGGGCACGCGGTCGCCGCGGTTGCCGCGACTTCGCAGGCGATCGCCGACGAGGCGCTCGACCTGATCGAGGTGGAGTATCAGGTGCTGCCCCACGTCATCGATGTCGAGGCGGCGATGGCGCCGGACGCGCCGCTGCTGCATGACGACCTGTTTACCCAGGGGGTCGAGCCAAAGCCGACAAAGCCGTCGAACGTCGCCAAGAGGATCACCTTCACCAAAGGCGACATCGCCAAGGGCTTTGCCGAGGCCGAGGTGGTGATCGAGCGCAAATACAGCACGAAGCCGGTGCATCAGGCCTATATCGAGCCGCATGCCTGTGTCGTCGCGGTCGGCGCCGATGACCAGACGACGATTTGGAGCTCGAGCCAGGGCCAGTTCATGGTCCGCGCGTATTGCGCTAAGCTGCTCGGTATCGATATCGCCAATATCCGCGCGATGCCGGCGGAGATCGGCGGCGGGTTCGGCGGCAAGACGCTGGTCTATCTCGAACCGGTGGCGATGGCGCTGTCGAAGATATCGGGGCGCCCGGTCAAGATCGTGATGAACCGCGAGGAAGTGTTCCGCGGCACCGGCCCGACCTCGGGCGGCACGATCGAGGTCAAGCTTGGCGCCAAGAAATCGGGACGCATCGTCGCCGCCGAGCTGGTGCTGAAATACCAGGCCGGCGCGTTCCCCGGCTCCCCGGTCGGGCCGGGCTGCATGTGCGCCTTTGCCATGTACGATCTCGATAACGTCCACATCACCGGTTATGACGTCGTGTCGAACCGGCCGAAAGTGGCCGCGTATCGCGCGCCGGGGGCGCCGATCTCATCGTTCGGGGTGGAGAGCTGCCTTGACGAGCTGGCCCGCGAGCTCAACATCGACCCGCTCGCCCTGCGCGAGATGAACGCGGCCCGCGACGGCACCAAGACCGCCTATGGCCCGACCCTTGTCAATGTCGGCTATGTGCAGACGGTCGAGGCGGCGCGCAACCATCCAAACTACAAGATCCCGCTCGGCCCGAACCAGGGACGCGGCGTCGCCTCGGGCTTCTGGTTCAATATCGGCGGCGAGTCGAGTGCCGCGGTACACATCAACGAGGATGGTACTGCGAGCGTTATCGAGGGCAACCCCGATATCGGCGGCTCGCGCGCGTCGATGGCGATGATGGCGGCGGAGGTTCTCGGTATCCCTTATGACCGGGTGCGAGCGATCGTCGCCGATACCGGGTCGATCGGCTATACCTTCCTGACCGGCGGCAGCCGCGTCACCTTTGCCACCGGCATGGCCGTGACCCAGGCGGCGGAGAAGGTCGTCGTCGAGCTGAAATCCCGCGCCGCGGCGATCTGGGACATCAGCCCCGAGGCGGTCGAGTGGAAAGATGGCAAGGCCTTCCCGGCCGGTTCCAACGCCGGCAGCTTCGAGCCGTTGTCGCTTGCGGATATCGCGGTCAAGTCGGGGCGGACCGGCGGGCCGATCAGCGCCGAAGTGTCGATCAATGCGCAAGGTGCGGGTCCCGGTTTCGCCACTCATATCTGCGATGTGGAGGTCGATCCCGAGACCGGCCACGTCAAGGTGCTGCGTTATACCGCGGTGCAGGATGTCGGCCGGGCGATCCACCCGAGCTATGTCGAGGGCCAGATCCAGGGTGGCGTTACCCAGGGGGTCGGCTGGGCGCTCAACGAGGAATACATCTACGACAAGGATGGCCGCCTGGAGAACCCGGGCTTCCTCGATTATCGCATCCCGGTCGCCTCGGACATGCCGATGATCGACGCGGTGATGGTCGAGGTGCCGAACCCGCGGCATCCGTTCGGGGCGCGCGGTGTCGGCGAGGTGCCGATCGTCCCGCCGATGGCGGCGGTCGCCAACGCGATCGCCGATGCGGTCGGCGCGCGGATGCGCGACCTGCCGATGTCGCCGCCCAAGCTGCGGGCGACGCTTGACGAGCGCGAACCGCCGCGGCTGGCCGCGGAATAGGAAAGGGGCAGGCGGCCATCCCGCATGTCGTGATGACCGGGATTGCTGCCCGCCGGTTCACCGGCGGGCAGACCGAGTTCGATATCGAGGCGAACACCGTGCGCCGCATGATCATCGAGCTCGACCAGCGCTACCCTGGGCTCGGCCATCAGATCGACGAAGGCATGGCCATCGCCATCGACGGTGAAATCTACCAGGACGCCTACCTCGAACCTTTGCGCCCCGACAGCGAGGTGGTGCTGATCCCCAAGATCGGTGGCGGCTAGCGGTCGTGGCACAACTGAACGAAACCTGATCGCCATGCCTGGCGGCCGGCATGGCCGCGACGTTCGAGATGCGGCGTCGGTCACGATCGAATAGCCGCGCGTCTTGCCCCCGCCGAGAGCGAACCGATAACATCGCCCGGCAAGCGCGAGGAAATGGGGCAGGGGATGGAATACGACTACGTTATCGTCGGTGGCGGCTCGGCCGGGTCGGTCATGGCCAACCGGCTCTCGGCGAAAAGCAGCAATACCGTGCTGCTGTGCGAGGCAGGGCAGGACACGCCGGACGGCCAGGTGCCGCCCGAGATCCTGGATTCCTATCCCGGGACGGCCTATTTCGATCCGCGCTTCCACTGGCAGGACCTCAAGGTCCACACCGAGATCGTCTCGCACAACCGGCCGGAAATTCGCCCGCCGCTGCGCAAATACGAGCAGGCGCGGGTTCTCGGCGGCGGCTCGTCGATCAACGGCCAGCTCGCCAATCGCGGCGCGCCTTCGGACTACGACGAATGGGAGACCAAGGGCGCTGCCGGCTGGGGCTGGGAAAAGGTGCTGCCCTATTTCAAAAAGGTCGAGCGGGACATGGATTTCGACGGCCCCTATCACGGCAAGGAGGGCCGCATCCCGGTACGCCGCATTTTCCCAACCCTGTGGAACGGCCATGCCAAGGCGGTGGCAAAGGCGTTCGAAGCCGCCGGCTTTCCCTACCTCGAAGACCAGAACGGCGAGTTCAAGCCTGACGGATATTTCCCGATCACGATCTCCAACCTTTATGACCGGCGGGTGTCGGCGGCGATCGGCTATCTCGATAACGGCACGCGCATGCGCAAGAACCTGACGATCTCGGCCGAGACCCAGGTGGTGGGGCTGCTGTTCGAGGGCACGAAGTGCGTCGGCGTCAAGGCGATGGTCAAAGGCCGCGAGATGGAGTTCCGCGCCAAGGAAGTCATCGTCTCGTCGGGGGCGATCCATTCGCCGGCGCATTTGCTGCGCGCCGGTGTCGGTCCGGCTGGGCCATTGCGCGATCTCGGCATCGAGGTCCGCGCCAACCTGCCGGGGGTCGGCCAGCGGCTGATGGACCACCCGTCGGTGTCGGTGTCGTCGTTCATCAAGCCCGAGGCGCGGCTCAACGGCATCACCCGCCGCCATATCCTGCTGGCGCTGCGCTACTCGTCGCAGATCGGCGGGGCGCCGGCGGGCGACATGTTCGTCGCCGGGGTGAGCAAATCCGCCTGGCACGCGGTGGGCGAGCAGATCGCCTCGCTGCTGCTCGCGGTCTATAAGACATATTCCGAGACAGGGCAGGTCAGGCTCACCACCGCCGATTGGCGGGCCGAGCCGATGGTCGAGTTCAATTTGCTGTCTGATCGGCGTGACCTCGAACGGCTGATGGACGGGTTCCGGCGATTGGGCGCGATGCAGATGAGCGCCGCGTTGCAGGAGGCGACCAGCGACCCGTTCCCGGCCAGCTATAGCGACCGCGTGCGCCAGATCGGCGTCGTCAACGCCAAGAACCGGCGCTTGACCAAGATCGTCGCCAAACTGCTCGACGGCCCCGATTGGCTGCGGAAATGGATGATCGAGCGGTTTATCGTCGAGGGTTATCGCTTCGACCAGCTGATGACCGAAGACGACGCGCTCGAAAGCTTTATCCGCGGCGCGACGATCGGGGTGTGGCACGCTACCTGCACCTGCCGGATGGGCGCCGACGGCGACCCGATGGCGGTGACCGACAACCAGGGCCGGGTGCGCGGCGTGTCCGGACTGCGAGTGGTCGACGCCTCGCTGTTTCCGGCGGTGCCCTGCGCCAACACCAATTTTCCGACCCTGATGACCGCCGAAAAGATCAGCGACGCGATGGTCGGATAGCTATTCCGGTCGTTGCGCGGCTAGGATGAGGCGACAGGGAGGAACCCATGCGCTTCGGAATTTTCGACCACCTCGACGATAGCGGGCAACCGCTGACCCGGCACTACGAAGATCGGCTGAAGCTGATCGAGGCTTACGACCGCGCCGGGTTCTACGGTTATCACCTGGCCGAGCACCACAACACGCCGCTGGGCTATGCGCCGTCGCCGGGGTTGTTTCTGTCGGCGGTGGCGCAGCGCACCGAGCAACTCCGGTTCGGACCGATGGTCTACCTCTTGCCGCTCTACCACCCGCTGCGGCTGATCGACGAGATCTGCATGCTCGACCAGATGAGCAATGGCCGCTTTCTTTACGGGGTCGGGCGCGGCATCTCGCCGATCGAGGTCGGGTTTTACGGAGTCGATTTCCAGCAGGGGGCGGCGCAGTTCCGCGAAGCGTTCGAGGTGATCCGGCGCGGTCTGACCCAGGACCGGCTGACCTTTCACGGCGAGTTCTACGATTTCGACGACATCCCGATGGTGATGAAGCCGGTCCAACAGCCGTACCCTGCGCTATGGTATGGAATCGGCCGGCCGGAAAGCATTGCCTGGGCGGCCGAGCACGGCGCCAACATCGTCGCCCGGCGCCCGATCCCGGCGGTGCGCGAGATCACCGATGCCTATCGCGCAGCCTGGAAAAAACTCGGGCGCCGCGAGGCCGACCTGCCCCTGATGGGGGTCAATCGCCATATCGTCGTCGCCGATACCGACGATGAGGCGCGCGCCGTTGCCCGGCGCGGCTACCCGGCGTGGCGGCACCATATGGGTCTGCTGTGGCACGAGTATAACGTGCCGTTCCCCCTCGAAGCGTCGCTGCCGCCGGATTTCCAGGCGGTGCTGGACCGCGGCGACGCGGTCGCCGGCAGCCCGGCGACGGTGCGCGCCTTTATCGCCCACGAGATCGAGGCGACCGGGGTCAATTACTATGTCTGCGACTTCGCCTTTGGCACGGTCAGCCACGGCGAGGCGATGCGCTCCACCGAGCTGTTCGCCAAAGAGGTCATGCCGGCATTTGCGTAGGGCGGAAAAGCGAAGCGCCTTCCGCCAAGCTGATCTTCGCCAGCCGGCGGATGACGTCGGCTCATCCGCCCTACGGCGTGTCAACCCGGCTTTTGCCTGAGGAAAGCCGGTGCCGCGCCCGGCGGTGCCTGACGCGCTTCGAGCTCGCCGAGCATGCGGTGGATGCGATCGATATGGCTATCTTTGTCGTACATCGCGTAGAGCGCGCCGGCGAGACGGACCGGGTCGCCTGAATAATAGCGCTCGTAGAGCTGCTGGCGGCCGGAGAATGACGAGACCGCGGCGTCGAAGGCGAGGCGGAACAGCTTGATTCGGGTCGGCGCATCGACAGTCGCCGCCTGTGCGTAAGTGCGGATGTCCTCGCTGACGGGGCCGGCCAGTTCGGCATAGGACGGGACCATCACCAGCCCGCCCGCGCCGAGCGTCTGGATGATCTCGCAGGCGCGGATGAACATCTTTGGAAACATCATCCGCACCGTCCATAGCGGCATCGCCGCCGGCACGACGATCCCGTCGGGCCGGGTCTCGGCATCGGCCTCGCTCGCGCGCAGACATGAACGCACGAACTCGACATGCTGGATCAGCTCGGCGAGCATGCCCTGGACATGCAGATGGCTATCGATATTCGTCGATTTGGCGATAGCAAAGCCGAGCGCCATCATGAATTCAGCCTTGGCCAGGTTCTTGGTCGAGGTCTGGTGCATGACCTGCGGCATCGCCCCGGTGCGCGCGTAGAGGCCGTTGCACATCTCGGGGTCGCGGTGAATGAACACCCGTTCCCACGGCACCAGTACATCGTCGAATACGGCGAGCGCATCGCCTTCGTCGAAGCGCGCGGACAACGGGTAGTCCATCGCCGAGCCGGCATTTTGATGCACAACGGCCGGCCGGCAGATGAATTTGAGCCCCGGGGTCGCGACCGGTATGCTGAAGCCGAACGCATAAGGCGCCGCCGCCTCGTTGGTGGCGAGGAAGGTCGACGGCATCACCAATATGTCGTCGGAATAGGCGCAAAGGGTCGAGACCATGCGTGCGCCCTTGATGACGATGCCGGCGTCGGTTTCCTTGACGACCCGCGCCGCCAGATCCTTGTCTTGCGCTTCGACCGGCTTCGAGCGATCGACCTGCGGGTTGAGCAGGGTGTGCGTCATGCACAGATCGGCCTCACGAGCGAAGACATGATAGTTGCGGATGTTGTCGGCGAATTTCGGGTCACGGCGACCGAATTCCGCGCCGCCCATGGCGAACCCGGTCAGCATCACGTTGAGGAAATCAGGGCTGCGGCCGAACATGCCGCAGGTCGAATCCATCCAGATCTTGATCATGTCGCGGCGCCGGATCAGGTCGTCGACCGAGCGCGGTTCGATAAACGACAGCCCTACCCTGTCGCCGCTCGATGGCGAGGCGAAGACCATGCGCTCCGCCAGCGCCGGGTCGTGCTGCATGTCGTAAAGCTCGGCCATGCTTTGCGCGGCGCCGGCAAAGCGCGGATCGGCCGTGACGTCGCGAATGCGCTCGCCGTCCATGTAGATCCGGCGGTCGTCATGCAGCGCGGACAGAAACTGGTCGCCGGTGCGAATGGCCATATTTGGGGCCTCCCTGAACCAAGTTGGCGCAGTTAGGCCGTCTCAGGGATGGCGGGGTCAAGTCCCGGCGGCGACGCGCGGCTATTTTGCGCCGGCGCTCTGGACCGGGCGCCTGCTGTCGCTGAGCCCGAAGGTGCGGCCGGGAAATCCCGCAGCATCGAAATAGCGGGTATCGCCGACGAGCTGATAGTCGAGCACGGTGACGAGGCCAGTGGCCGAGGGCGCCGATTGCAGCGTCTTGGCAACGTATTTCGGCGTCGGCCCGTCGGGCATCGCCTCGGTCAGCACGCGGCCGACGAGTCTGCCCTTGTCCTTGACCGTAAGGCCGAGGATATGGGCCAGTGTCCTGCCGATGTCGGCGTTGCTGACCGGCGCCTCGTCGGCGAACCCTGCCTTGAAGTCGGGGCCGATCGCCGCCATGAAGTTCATCGTGTCGCCGCGTCCGAAGCTGCCGTGCATACCCTGGCCTTGTTGGAGAGCGCTATCGGCGATCTCGACCTGACAGGTCGGCGGCACGTCGCATCCGCTCGCCCAGGTGCGAAAATTGACCGCGATCGCCGGCATCGGCGTCACCGCCGAGCCGCGCAGGTTGATGGTGCTGAGCGGCAGGGCGCCGGGAAAGCGGCCGAGCGAATCGTCGACGAAGATGCCGCTGACATAATCCTGCGCCAGGAGTGCGGCGACCGTCTTGGCAACCAGCTTCGGGTCCTTTTTGGGAAAATAGACGAGATCGGAGCCGCCGTTCGCCGCGACCACCACTCGCGGATTTTTCGGGTCGGGACCGATCAGGCCGTTGCCCTGCTTGGGGTGCCGACCGGGCTCCATCTGCGTCTCCTTGGTGTCCGGATCGAAAACCGGCAGCCCGAGTGCGTTGGCGAGATCAAGCGCGAGGAAGCCGGGCGGCAGGAGCCCGGCGGGCACGTCCTGGTAGATCGTCTTGGCCGCAGGGCTGGTTTCGCTCTGCTTCGAGATCGTCGAAAACCCGTGATCGGCGCTGACGACGATGTCGGTGGTTTCGGCGAGACCGAGCTCGGTCAGCGCCTGACGGATGCGGGCAAGATCGCCATCGGCGTTCGCGATCGCGGCCAGGGAGGTAGGGCCGTTAATCCCAGGTGTTGGCTGATTGAGGCTATCACCTTGATTATGTTGAGTTCCATCCGGGTCGCGTGACCAGAACACCAGGACGAACGGCTTGCCGCGCGCCTTGAACATCGGCAGCACGATCTTGGTCGCGACATCGGCGAAGTAATCCTGCTGCACGGTATTGGCGACCGTGGTGCCCGGAGTGGTCGAATTACCCGCCTTGGCGTTGTCGCCGCGCGGTGGGGCCTTTAGCGGCAGGCCGGTCGCCTTGAGCGCTTCCTGCAACTCGGGCGACAGGGGGATGCCCTTGTCGGAACCGGTCGAATCGTCGACGACGATGGTGCGGCTGCCGGTGCGCTCGGTATGGTCGAAGATAAGCGCCGGACCGAGCTTGCCGATCGTCGCGGTGCTGAAGCCCAGGTCGCGCGCGGCCCGGAGAATAGTGACCTCATCGAGGTAATCGCCGGCAAAATGCTCGTCGACATCGCCGAGCACCGGGTCGCTTTCGAGAAACGGCACCAGGCTGTCGCCGGCGCCGGGCACCGGAATGCCGGTGTAGATCGTGTTGCTGAAATCGCCGGTATCGCCGAGGTAATGCCCGGTCGCCATCGCCGAGGCATTCGCGGTCGTAAAGGTCGGGAAGACCGAGTGCGGGTTGGTGAAGTTGACGCCCTTGTCGCGCACGGCGGCCATGGCCGGCGTCAGTTCGGGGGTCACTTGCAGCGCGCGCAGGCCATCCGGCACGAACAGGATGAGGTTGCGCTGCGACTGGGCTGTGGCGGGGGCGCTGTAAAGCGCGGCG
>DASQGR010000242.1:0-1989 GCA_035632515.1 Allostellaceae bacterium
GCGCGAAAGATATCGCCGCGATGGCGGCGACGCCAATCCAGGCCGATTTGTTCGACCCGGTCGGGCTGCGGCAGGCTCTGGCCGGCCGCGACGCCGTCATCAACCTGGCCACGCATATGCCAAAACTGGATTGGCACGCGATGCTGCCCGGCGCGTGGTCGGAAAATGACCGCATCAGGAAGATCGGCAGCGCCAATCTGGCAGATGCCGCAAGCGATTGCGGCGCACGGATCTTCATTCAGGAAAGCTTCGCTCCGGTCTACCCGGATCGTGGGGACGCGTGGATCGACGAAACGGTGCCAATCGCTCCTGTCCGCTATAACCGCAGCGTCGCCGACGCCGAACACGCCGCGGCGAGCTTCACCGAGAGAGGCGGAAGCGGGATCGTTCTCCGCTTTGGCAATTTCTACGGACCCGACGCGGAACAGGTCGCGGCGTCAATCCGATTCGTGAGAAGAGGATGGGCGCCGCTGCCGGGACGAGCGGACGACTTCATCTCCCTGGTTTCGCATGACGATGCGGCCGCGGCGGTCGTCGCCGCGCTCGACTGCCCGCCGGGTATCTACAATGTCATCGATGACGAGCCGATGCGCCGCGGTGATTTTTATGGACTATTGGCCCAGGCCCTTCACGTCGCCGCTCCGAGGATACCGCGCCGCTGGCTCGCCGGCCTGATGGGCTCCGTCGGCCGGCTATTGGCGCGCTCGCAGCGAATTTCAAACCGCAAGCTGCGCGCCACCGGCTGGGCCCCGCGTTATTCGAGCGTGCGGGAGGGCTGGCCCGCGACCCTGCGCGAGATGGGATTTTAGCCGCGGCCGAGATCGATCCAGAACGACAGCTTGGTCTTGCCGTTCGCCGAACGATAGCGGCCGTCGAAGACGCCGCCATTGGCGCTGATCACCCGCCGCGACGGTTCGTTGTCGTCGTCGCAGGTGATCTGGATGCGGCCAAGCCCGACCTCGCGCGCCACCGGCAGCAGCAGCGCCAGCGCCCGGGTCGCATAGCCGCGCCGGCGCTTCCACGGGACGACGGCATAGCCGACATGGCCGTTGACGGCGACCGGCAACACCTCCGTCCCGGGCGCGAAACGCAAATTGATGCTGCCGCAGAACTCGCCGTCGTCGAGCCAGAATACCCGCGACGGCAGGCGCGGGATCAGCTTCCCCGCGCCGCTGACGATCAGTCCGTCCGGCCGGGTCAGCTCATCGAGCAAGGCGGCAGGATCGCGGCGCGCCAAGGCGAGCTGCTCGGCCGAAACATCGCGCTCCGTGTTCGGCGACCAGCCCCTTTCGAGCGCCGCCACATAGCCGGGCAACCCGCCGAGGCTGGGCGGCGCCAGGCGAAGCGTCATGCGCCGATCAGCTGCGCCACCCGCTCGCGGTGCCAGGTAGCGTCGCCGAAGGCGACCTCGTTGGCCTTGGCGCGCTTCATGTAAAGGTGGAGGTCGTGCTCCCAGGTCATGCCAATGCCGCCATGCAGCTGGATGCCGGCGTTCGACACCTTGCGGCTTGCATCGGAGGCATAGGCCTTGGCCATCGACACCGCGAGCGGCGCATCGGCCTCGTGCCCGTCGAACGCCCAGGCCGCGTAATATGTCAGCGACTTGGCATTCTCGACTTCAACCAACATGTCCGCACATTTGTGCTTGACGCCCTGGTAGCTGCCGATCGGCTTGCCGAAGGTCTCGCGCAATTTGGCGTACTCGACCGTCATGTCGAGCACGCGCTGCGCCGCCCCGCACATCTCGGCGGAGAGCGCCACCGCGGCGGCCTGAAACACCCGCGTCAGCGTCGGCCAGCCGCCATGCAGTTCGCCCAGCAGGGCGCTGCCCGGTACCGTCGCGTTATCGAGCCGCACCTCGCACAGCTTGCGGGTCTCGTCGATCGACGGCATCAGGCTGATGCCCAGCCCCTTTGCATCCTTGGGAACGACAAACAGGCTGACCCCATCTTCCAGCGTGCTGCCGTCGCGGGTGCGCGCGGCGACGAC
>DASQGR010000243.1:0-15715 GCA_035632515.1 Allostellaceae bacterium
ATGTCTTTTTCTCGGACATTCGCAAATGACGACGTGGACCTGCGGGCCAAGCCCGCGGGAAGGGAGCCGCTTTGAGGCTTCGAGCTAAATAGATCGTGCTCGAGCCTGTTACCGGAAGCTCGATACGCATTGCTGGTGCAACGCCGGATCGTCGATCGGGCCGCATTCCTTCTGGATGCGTGCGTGGCGGAAGCCGGGGCTTGCCTTCAGCAGGTGCTCGTACTGGTCACTCTCGGCGACGTTGCGTTCCGCCGACCAGCGGGGTGACTCGTCACCAGGGGTTGCTTGCGGACCGTTGGTGACGAGTTCGGGCGGCACGTTCCCGGCTCGGGAGCCGATGTCGGCCCGCGCTGCGGGGACGGCCAGCACGATCGCGACGCTGACGGCGGTGATAAAACTCGCTATCCGACTGTTCACCATGACCTTGTTCCTTCTGCTGGAAGGTCATCGGGTGAACAGGAGGGGTGCCGCCTCGGTTCCCGATCAGATTTCCGGATCGCCGAGCCCGCGGCGCCGACAGGCGGCGATTACCGTGTTCTGCAGCAGGCAGGCGATCGTCATCGGTCCGATCCCGCCGGGCACTGGCGTGATCGCGCCGGCGACGTGGCGGGCCGCGGCGAAATCGACATCGCCGACGAGGTGGGTGGTGCCGTCCGGGAGGGCGATCCGGTTGGTGCCGACATCGATCACCGTCGCACCCGGCTTGATCCACGACGCCTGCACCATGGCCGGGTCACCGACGGCGGCGATCAGGATATCGGCGCGTCGGCAGATTGCCGGGATGTTGCGGCTTTTCGAGTGCGCCACCGTCACCGTACAGTCGGCGGCAAGCAGCAACGCCGCCAGCGGCCGGCCGACGATATGCGAGCGGCCAAGCACGACCGCCTCGGCCCCGGCCAGTTCGTGCATCACGCTGCGGAGCAGGATCATGCAGCCTTGCGGGGTGCAGGGGACCAAGGTGGCCTGGCGGCTCCATAACCTGCCGATATTGACCGGATGAAATCCGTCGACGTCCTTGGCGGGATCGATCGCGGCAACGATGCGCTGCGTATCGATGCCCGCTGGAAGGGGGAGCTGCACGAGGATGCCGTCGACCCGCTCGTCCGCGCCGAGCTGTTCGATGAGCGCCAGGAGCATGGCCTCGGACGCATCCCCCGGCAGCTGGTGCTCGAACGAGGCGAGCCCCACCGCCGCGCACGCCCGCGCCTTGCTGCGGACATAGATCTGGCTCGCCGGATCGGCGCCGACGATGATCGCGGCGAGGCCTGGGGTAAACCCGTGCTTCTCACGGATTGCCGTTACCGTCGCGGCGACGCGCTGGCGCAACGCGCTGGCAACAATCTGGCCGTCGATGACGATCGCCTCTGCCATCGCTCCCCTTATGCGCCGCGACCTAGGGCGGCTATTGCGTCGCCTTCTTGAGCCGGGCGATCACTTCGGCGAGGACAGCGTCGTCGGTGATGCCGGGAAACGACATCCTGTTGCCAGGAAGCGAATTTTTCGGATCACGCAGGAACTTGGCAAGAGTTTCGTCATCCCAGACTATGTTGCTGTTTTTCATGGCATCCGAGGCGCTGAAATTGGCCGCGGTGCCGGCCTTGCGCCCGAACACGCCATGCAGATTCGGCCCGACCATGGTGCGGCCGCCTTTGTCGAGGGTGTGGCAGATCTTGCATCTCAGCAGGATAGCGCCCGCGCGGTCGGGCTCCTCCGCTGCCGCGCCGGCGGCGACGAGGAGCGACATGGCGGCAAAGAGCGCCGGTTTTGCGATCATGCTTCCCTCGCGCTGGCGGCTTGGCAAGTCGGCCCAGGGGCTGCTAGCTATGCTGATAGCCATGCTGACAGCTAGGGCTGATAACTGCCGCGGGCCGGGCTGTCAGCGAATTTCATGTCGCAGGAGAAGGCAGACGATGGGTATTCGCGCGTTGTTTGCGATCTGCGCCGGCTTCATCCTGCTGCTCGGCGCTCCGGCCGCCGCCGCGACGATGCCGGAACAGATCAGCCAGTGCGTCAACACCACAATCAAGAACGTCGAGACCCGATTGGTCGACGGGCAAACCAACCGGCCGGTGCCGGGTTCCGGCAGCGCGGTCACTTTCGCCAATGGCGGCTATCAGGTTTCCTATGAGACGGTCGCCGCGGTCGAGCAATCACGGGCCGGCGATCCGGTGACGATGTGCCTGGTATCGATCCCGAAAGGCTGCCCGCCGGGCGATGCGCGCGGCCGCATCTACAAGACCACCAATCGGCGAACCCACGGCAGCTGGACGTTGCCCGATGCCGAACATCGTTGCGGCGGAGCGTAGTTTCGGATGCCGGCGACCTATCTTTGCCCAGGTTGCGGCGCGACGGTTCCCGCGGACCGGCCCTTGTGGCGATGCGACTGCGGCAGCTACCTCAACCTGGCGCCGGGGCCGGGGCTGGTGCGCGGCGAGATCGATGGGGGAGAGGCGTCGCTGTGGCGCTATCGGGCGGCGCTCGCGCTGGAGGAGCCGCCGCGGATTTCGCTTGGCGAGGGTTGGACACCGCTGGTCACGCGCAAGTGGGATGGCGCGACGATCCGTTTCAAGCTCGAAAGCCAGATGCCGACCGGCTCGTTTAAGGATCGCGGCACCGCGGTCATGCTCAACCACCTGCTCGAAGTCGGGGTCGGGCCGATCCACGAGGACTCGTCGGGTAATGCCGGCTCCTCGATCGCGACTTATGCGGCTGCCGCCGGTATCGCCTGTCGGATTTTTGTCCCGGCCACGGCGCAGCGCGGCAAGGTGGTGCAGATTGCCGCTTCGGGCGCCAGCGTTGCGGCGATCCCCGGCACCCGCCAGGCGGTGACGGAGGCCGCGCTTGCCGCCATCGACCACAGCTTCTACGCCAGCCACAACTGGCAGGCATTTTTCATCGAAGGCACCAAGACCCTGGCCTTCGAGCTGTGGGAGCAACTCGGCTTTACGGTTCCCGACAATATCCTTGTGCCGACCGGCTACGGCAGCAACATCCTGGGCCTCGACCACGGCTTCGACGAATTGACGCGGCGCGGCGAGATTGCGCGAACGCCGCGGCTTTTTGCCGTGCAGGCGGCGAACTGCGCCGCCTTTGCCGCGGCCTGGAAGGCGGGCAGGGACGAGTACGTTCCCTTCACCGCCAGCCCGACCATGGCGGACGGGATCGCGACGATGCGGCCGGTGCGCACCGCCGAGGTCTTGAGGGCGTTGCGCCGCTCGCGGGGCGGGGTCGTCGCCGTCGCGGAAGGCGAGATCGCACCGGCCTTGAAAAGGCTCGGCCGGCTCGGCCTCTATGTCGAGCCGACCGCCGCCACCGCCGGCGCGGCGCTAAGCCGGCTGCTCGCCAGCGGGGCGATCAGGCCCGATGAGACCACGGTCGTGGTGCTGACCGGGCACGGGCTTAAAGCCGCCGATAAGATCGGCGAGCTGCTGGCCGAAGAGGCTACTTCTTCGCCGCCAGCAAATCCTTGAGGCCCCGCAGCGCCAGCGCGTAGCCGGCGATGCCGAACCCGGCGACGACGCCTTGGCTGACCGCGGCGGTCTGCGAGGCTGGGCCACGGCGGATCGGGTTCGAAATGTGCACCTCGATCGTCGGGAACTTGACCTGCGACAAGGCGGCGACCAGCGCCGGATAGCCGGAGCCGAACGCCGCGGGATTGAAGATCGCGGCATCGATGCCCGCATCGTTTGCCGCATAAATCTTGTTGACGATCTCGCCCTCGATGTTCGAGTGGAAGATCTCGACCTCAAGGCCCAATTCGGCGGCATAGCCGCGAATGCGCTCGTCGTATTCGGGAAGCAGCATCGGCCCGAAGATTTCGAGCTGCACCTTGCCGCGCATGTTCATGCCGGCGCCGTGGATGACCAGAATCTTGGCCATGATTTCCTCCTTGGTGGCTGGTTAGTCGACGATCTTGAACGGTTGGCTGAAGGTGCCGGTTTTGGCGCCGGTCACGTCGCGCAATTTGTATTCGATCACATAGTCGCCCGCCGGTGCACCGCTGACGTTGAGGGTCAGGATCACCATGAACTCGCGGTTGCGGGCATGGCTTTGTTGCGAAAGGTCGGCGAAATCGTCCTGCCCGGCGAGCACCTTTCCATCCGGCGACTTCAGCAGGAAATCGACCTTGAAGCCGAACCGGACCATGCCATCGCCAATATCCGTCCAGCCGTAGCCGACCGGCTCGGCATAGGTGACGAGCTTTTCGCCTTTTTTGAACGTGTTGCTCGAGCGCTCGGTGTACTGGCCGAACCCGTCGGGATGTCCGTCGACGAAGATTGCGCGGCGCACCGATAATGGGGTCGCGGCCCAAGCCTCCATGACGGCGGCCTCGCGTTTGTCGATTTCCTCGAGCGTCTGGGCGTTGCCCGCGCCGGCACAGGAAAGGAACACAAGCAAAATCGCTAGGGCGCGTTTCATTGTCGTCGTCCGGTGCGTGACTTTGCGGGATTGGGCGTGGAAAGACGCGATGCGTCAATGGCGCCGACCGGCCGCATCCTCGGCGACGCGGACGCCAAAGACACAGGCCTTGATCAGCCCGCCGACATAGCCGAGCGCGCCGCCGCCTTCGAGCCCACCGGTCGCGCCGCCGGCCGCGTAGAGCCCGGCAATGACCGTGCCGTCGGGCCGCTTGACCCGACCATGCCCGTCGATGGCGATGCCGCCCATCGTGTTGGTGATGCCGGCACAGATCGGAATCGCAAAGAACGGCGGGGTTTCGATCCGCTGCGGCGGCCCGCTGCGGGACGAACGCTCAGGCAGCAATGTCGCCAGCCGGTTGAAGCGGACAGCGTCGTTGTAGACGGCGACGGTCTCGGCCAGCTGGTCAGGAGGCAATCCGGCCGCCGCGGCCAGCGCCGCCAGCGTATCGGCCCGATGCAAGGTACCGCCGCCGGCAAGAAGCTGCGGGTTGGGCGGTATCTGCGCCGCCTTGCCGGCGACCTCCCAGATCGGCGCGTCGCAGATCACCGTGGCGCAGAGCGGGTCGTCGAGCCGCGCTAGGTCGTTGGTGATCGAGATCCCGCCGAGCCCTTCGTCGAGCAGGCGATTTCCCCCTCGATCGACAACGATCGCCGCAGTCGCCACCGCGTCGATCTGCGGGTAGGGCCATAGCCCCATGTTCGTCATCGCGTCGCGGCTCAGCAGATGGCCGTAAAACCGGTCGAGCCCGGTCAATGCGGCTCCCGCCGCCTCGGCCATCCTCAAGCCGTCGCCGATAGCGGTGCCGGCATGGCGCATCAGCACGCGATCGGGGCGGGGGCCGATATAGCGGCGAAACAGCTCCGCATTGCCGGGAAAACCGCCATCGGCGATGACCACGGCGTCGGCGGTGACGTCAAAGCTCTTGCCATCCCTGGACGCCTCGACCCCGACGACGCGGCCTCGTTCCAGCCGCAACGAACCGGCGCGGGCGGCGAGCAGCATCCGCCCCTGGTGCTCGGCGAGCCGGTTCCGCAACGCGCCGAGCAGGCGGTCGGGACCGCGCTCCTGCCAATCCTGGCCGGCAAGCGGAGCGCGGGGCGGGGCGAGGGTAAAGCGATGCCAGTTGATCGGGCTTGCCTGGGTAAAGACCGCGCCCTGGCGTGCCAGCCAATCGACGGTGCGGCCGGCGTCGTCGGCGATCGCCGCGACAAGCTCGGGATCGGCCTCGTTGCCGGTCTGGCGGTTGATCGCGGCGATCAGCTCTTCCCGGCTCAGCTTCACGTCGTGATAGGAGACATGGAAGATGCCGCCGGCCCAGCGCGAGCTGCACAGATAGCCTTCATCGGCGCCGGCTTCGAGAACCGCCGTGCGCAGGCCGAGCTCGGCCCCGCGCACCGCTGCGCACAGGCCGGCAAAGCCGCCGCCGATTGCCACCAGATCGAAATGCACAGCTTCGTCCATCGCGTCCTCCCGCTACCGATCGTAGAGGGTGTCGAGCCATCGGCATAGCAGGGAAGACCTTGGTAGGCATGACAGAAGCATGACGAGAGCGTATCGTCTCGCCCCTTGTTTGGGCATGCATGTATCGCTTCGGGTATGGGGACGCGGCCGATGGCCATCTTGATCCGCCAGGTTCATCCGGTGTTTGTCGGCGAGGTCGGCGGGGCGGACCTGCGGCGGCGGTTGTCGCGCGACGAGGTGGCGGCGATCGAGGCGGGGATGGACCGTTACGCTGTCCTCGTCTTCCATGACCAGCAGATCACCGACGAACAGCAGATCGCCTTCTCGCGCAATTTCGGCGAGATCGAGAATTCGGCCGGGGGCACGGTGACGAAGCCGCACGAAAAGCGCCTTAGCCCGCTGATGAACGACGTCTCGAACCTCGGCCAGGATCATAAGCCGCTGGCCCGCGACGACCGTCGCCGCCTGTTCAACCTCGGCAACCAGCTGTGGCACTCGGACAGTTCGTTCCGCGCGGTCCCGGCGAAATATTCGCTGCTGTCGGGGCGGATCGTCGTCGACAAGGGCGGCAACACCGAGTTCGCCGACATGCGCGCCGCCTACGACGCGCTCGATGACAAGACAAAGGCGATTGCGGCGCCGCTTATCTGCGAGCATTCGCTGATGTATTCGCGCGGGCTCCTCGGCTTCACCGAGCTTTCCGACGAAGAGCGGGCAATGTTTCGCCCGGTGCGGCAAAGCCTGGTGCGCAGGCATCCGGTGACCGGCCGCAAATCGCTCTATCTCTCCTCTCATGCCGGCACGATCGTGGGCTGGCCGGTGCCGGAGGCGCGCGCTTTCCTGCGCGACCTCAACGAAGAGGCAACCCGCCCGGAAAACGTCTACGTCCACAAATGGCGGCAGTACGATCTGGTGATATGGGACAATCGCCAGACGATGCATCGCGTGCGCCGGTTCGACGAAACCTTGGTGCGCGACATGCGCCGCACCACCGTCGCGGGAGACCGGCCGACCGCCGAACAAGTCGCGGCCTGACCAGGGTGGGGGCCGCCGCGGGGTAGGAAAGTTGCGCGGAGAAACGCCGGTCGCCGTGCCGAACCGAGGCTGGATTACGGCCTCGATCATGCTGGCGAACATCATGCAGGGCGTCGATAATACGATCGCCAATGTCGCCCTGCCGCATATCCAAGGCAGTCTGTCCGCCTCGCAGGACCAGATCGCCTGGGTCCTGACCTCCTATATCGTCGCCGCCGCCATCATGATGCCGTTGACCGGCTGGCTCGCCGGCCGGCTCGGGATCAAGTACGTGTTTCTCGTCTGCGTCGGCGGCTTCACGATTGCCTCGGCCTTGTGCGGCATGGCGGGCAGCCTCGAACAGCTGGTGCTGTTTCGCGGGCTGCAGGGGGTTTGTGGCGCCGGGCTCATTCCTCTGTCGCAGGCGACGCTGCTGCAGATCAATCCGCCGGAACGGCACGGCCAGGCCATGGCAGTTTATGGCATCGGCACCATCATGGGGCCGATCAGCGGGCCGTTGCTCGGCGGTTACCTGACCGAGAATTTCAGCTGGCGCTGGATCTTCTACATCAATCTGCCGATCGGCATTCTGGCGACCATCGGCATCATTGTATTTATTCGGCACACCCGGAATATCCGCTACGAGCCGTTCGATATTTTCGGTTTCCTGACCCTCAGCGTCGGCGTCGGCGGGTTGCAATTGATGCTCGATCGCGGCGAGCTCAAGGACTGGTTTCATTCGAGCGAGATCTGGATCGAGGCGACGGTCACCGCATTAGGCTTCTACCTGTTTGCGGTGCACACCGCGACAACCGGTGAGCGCTCGTTTCTCAACCGAGACCTGCTCAAAAGCCCCAATTTCATCGGCGGCACCCTGCTGATGTTTTCGGTCGGAGCGATCATGACCGGAACTTTGGCGTTGCTGCCGTCGATGCTGCAACAATTGATGAATTATCCGGTGTTTACCACCGGGCTCGTCACCGCGCCGCGGGCGGTCGGCACGATGATTGCGATGTTTGCGGTTGCCCGGATAATCAACCGGATCGACAACCGGCTGATCATCCTGTTCGGCTTTCTGTTGACCGCCTTTGCGATGTGGCAGATGACCGGGTTTTCGCTGCAAATGGATCCTGAGCCGGTGATCGTCTCCGGGTTGCTGCAAGGCTTCGGGCTAGGCTGCACATTCGTGCCGCTCAACATCTTGGCCCTGTCGACCCTGCCGCGGCACATCATGACCCAGGCCACGGCGATCCGCAGCCTGATGCGCAACCTCGGCGGCAGCATCGGCATCAGTATTCTGGTCGCGACCTTGGCCGAGAACACCCAGGCTGTTCATTCTCGGCTGGTGGAAACCCTGCGGCCGGATAACCCGCTCATTCACTCGCCCTATTTTGCATCGCCCTTCAGCCTGACCGTGCCGCACGGCGTCGCCGCGCTCAACGCCGAGGTCACGCGACAGGCAGCGATGGTTGCTTACATCAACGATTACAAGATGATGATGTTGATGGCGCTATGTTCGCTGCCGCTGCTGCTGTTGCTGCGCGAAAAAACGCAACAATCGGCCCCGACCCCCGCCCCGGCAACCGCCTCGGCGGCCGCGGACGATTAGGGCCGACCCGTGAGAGGCGAAGAGCCGACAGCGGCCGCTGCGATGCCCAATCGGGGCATGACCACCGCGACGATCATCTGCGCCTGCGTCATGCAGGGGGTCGACACGACGATCGCCAATGTCTGCCTGCCGCACATCCAGGGCAGCATGTCCGCGTCGCAGGACCAGATCTCCTGGGTGCTGACCTCGTACATCGTCTCGTCCGCGATCATGATGCCGCTGACGGGGTGGCTCGCCGGGCGCTTTGGCGTCAAATACATCTTCCTCGCCTCGGTCGGCGGCTTCACCCTGGCTTCGGCCTTGTGCGGCGCCGCGACCAGTCTGACCCAGCTCGTGCTCTACCGGGTGCTGCAAGGCGTCTGCGGCGCCGGGCTGGTGCCGCTGGGACAGGCGACGCTGTTTACGATCTATCCGCGCGAGCGGCACGGCCAGGCGATGGCGATCTTCAGCACCGGCGCGATGATGGGACCGATCCTGGGGCCCACCATGGGTGGTTGGCTCACCGACAATCTCGACTGGCGCTGGTGCTTTTACATCAACCTGCCGGTCGGTGCGCTGTGCGCGCTCGGCATCTTCGCCTTTGTCCGCCAATCGCGCACCATGCGCAGCGAGCAATTCGATATGTTCGGCTTTGCGATGCTGAGCATTGCCGTGGGCTCGCTGCAATTGATGCTCGACCGCGGCCAGATCAAGGATTGGTTCCACTCCACCGAGATCTGGATCGAGGCGATAATCGCGGCGTTGTGCTTTTACCTGCTCGTCGTCCACACGATGACGACCGGCGAACGGTCGTTTCTGAACCGCGAATTGTTGAAAAGCCCGAATTTCGTCGCCGGTAGCTGCCTGATGTTCGGGGTCGGCATGATCCTCAGCGGCACCTTGGCACTGATGCCGTCGATGATGCAGGTGCTGATGAACTACCCGGTATTCGACGCCGGGTGGATGATGGCGCCGCGCGGCATCGGCACGATGATCGCGATGTTCTTTGTCGCCCGGATGATCAACCACGTCGACAACCGCCTGTTCATCCTTGTCGGGTTTCTGCTGACCGCCGCCTCGTTGTGGCAGATGACCGGGTATTCGCTGCAGATGGGGCCGGGACCGATCCTGTTCGCCGGCTTTGCCCAGGGTTTCGGGCTCGGCTGCACCTTTGTCCCGCTCAACCTTCTCGCCCTGTCGGGCTTGCCTCACCATATCCTGACCCAAGGCACCGCGATTCGCGCGCTGATGCGCATGCTCGGCGGAAGCATCGGCATCGCCATTCTCGAGACGCAGCTTTTCCAGAACACCCAGATCGTCCACTCGCGGCTGGTCGAGGCGCTGCGCCCGGACAATCCCTTGGCGCAAGGACATTTCCTGCCGCCGCATTTCAGCCTGACCACGCCGAGCGGGGTGGCGGCTCTCAATGCCGAGGTCACCCGCCAGGCGGCGATGATCGGCTACATCGACGATTTCATGCTGATGCTGGTGGTGATTCTTGCCTCGCTGCCGCTGCTGCTGCTGGTCAAGGTAGCGCGCCAACGGCCGGCCCCGGCGGGGGCCGACGACTAAGCACCCTGCGATCTTTTAATCGCGACAGTTGCCGTATCTGCTGAACCGATAGCGCGGCGGTTGCCGATTCCTTGCGCGATTATGGCAAGAGCAAGAAATCAGCCGAATTTCACCCGCGCAAAGCCGGGAAAACTCATGGTGATCATTGCAGAAGGCGCGGGGTTGTGAGAGAAGGATTTGGGGGTTAGTGGGGGGAATAGCGCGTCGTGGCCAGTGTGCCTTTACGGCTGAGCCGGCGAGCCTTGCTCGCTGCACCGCTGCTTGCTGCGCCGCTGGGCGCGAGTGCGGTCTTCGCGGCCGATGCCGATTTTGCCGCATTGCTGGCCACGGTGCGGCGCGACGCGATCGCCCAAGGCATTCGTGCCGGCGCTGTCGATTACGCCCTGCGCAAGGCCGCGTTCCTGCCCCATGTGATCGAGCTCGACCGCAAGCAGCCCGAGCACACGATGAGCTTTGCGGCCTTCCTCGAAAAGGTCGTCACCCCGCAAAAGACCGCCGATGGGCGCGCCCAGATCGCTCAGAACTGGCCGCTGCTGCAACGGGTGCAACAGCGCTTCAACGTACAGCCGCGCTTTATCGTCGCCCTGTGGGCGGTCGAGAGCAATTTCGGCAAGGTGATGGGCAACTACTCGGTCATCTCGGCGCTGGCGACCCTGGCCTTCGAGGGCCGTCGCAGCGCGCTGTTCCGCGCCGAGCTGATCGCCGCCTTGCGCATCATCGACCAGGGCAATGTCCATCCCGACGCGATGCTCGGCTCCTGGGCGGGGGCGATGGGCCAGTGCCAATTCATGCCGTCGACATTTCTCAACTATGCCGTCGATTTCGATGGCGACGGGCGCCGCGACATCTGGAACGACCGCGCCGACGTGCTCGGCTCGATCGCCAATTACGTCGCGCGGCTGGGCTGGCGCGGCAACGAAGGCTGGGGCCGCTCGGTGCTGGTGCCGAGCAATTTCGACACGCGGCTTGCCGGCCTGGATATCAGACGGCCTACGGCCGATTGGAGCCGGCTTGGCGTGCGCGCGGCCGATGCCTCGCCGCTGCCCGGGGTCGAGGCGTCACTGGTCATGCCCGACGGAACATCCGGACCGGCGCTGCTCGTCTACGACAATTTCCGCGCCATCATGAAGTGGAACAAATCGACCTTTTTTGCCGCCTCTGTCGGCATGATCGCCGACAGTCTGGGAAGCGGGTAGGCAACGGCGGCGCAATGCCGAAACTCCCATCGGCGGGCAGGGCGTTGCGAAACCTGCTGCTTGTTGTTGCAATCGGGTTGGGGCTGGCGGCTTGCGGCGGGCCGATGGGGCCGCGCTACGCGGCCGAGGGCCGGCGTCATCTGATCCCGCACCCGGCCTACAAGGTCGGCGCGCCCTATACGATCAAGGGCGTCACCTACTACCCGCGCGTCGACTATAATTATGACGAGACCGGCGTCGCCTCATGGTACGGAGAGGCGTTCGATGGGCAATACACCGCAAACGGCGAGGTTTTCGACCTCAACCAGGTAACCGCGGCGCATCGCACCCTGCCGCTGCCCAGCATCGTCGAAGTGACCAACCTGCGGAACAACCGCGCCATGCGAGTCAGGGTCAACGATCGCGGCCCCTTCGTCGACGGTCGCATCCTCGACGTGTCGCGGCGGGTGGCGCAGCTTTTGGGGTTCGAGAAGGCCGGCACGACGCAGGTTCGGGTCCGGATCCTCAAAGACGAAAGCCTGCATGCCGCAGCCCTGGCGCAGCGCGGCCTCATCAGCGACAACACCGCGCCGCCGAGGCAGGAGCAGGTTGCCGCCGTGCGTCATGGCTATTTTGTCGAAGTGCCGCATTCGCGGATGCAGGTCGGACCGATGGCGACGGCCAAGGAGGCCGGCCGGGTGCGCGACGAGATGATCCATAGCGGCTATCGCGACGCGCAGGTCGTGATCGATTAGGATAGGCAGGTTTTGAAGGTGCGGGGGCACCACCGATGAGAGCTTGCTGGCGGCACTTGATCGCGACCGCGCTCGTCGCTGTGCTGGTGTTGTCTCTGGTTGCGTCGGGCATCGGCATCGCGGCGCAGCCCAAGCCGCCTCAGACCAAATCCGCGCCGGCCAAGCCAAAGGCCGCTCCGGCACCGCCGCCGGCTCCCGGCGCCGCGCTCGACACCGAGGCGAAGCACGCGCTGATTGTCGAGGCAGAGACCGGCACCGTGCTGTTCGACAAGCGCGCCGAAGAGCGCATGCCGCCGGCATCGATGAGCAAGATCATGACCGCCTACGTGATCTTCGGCATGCTGAAGGAGGGCCGGCTGCGGCTAACCGACGAGCTGCCGGTCAGCGAGCGGGCGTGGCGGCTGGGCGGCTCCAAGATGTTCGTCGGCGTCGGCGCGCGCATAAAGGTCGAAGACCTCGTAAAGGGCATGCTGATCCAATCCGGCAATGACGCTTGCGTCGTGTTGGCGGAAGGCGTTGCCGGCAGCGAGGCCGCGTTTGCCGAGTTGATGAATCAGAAAGCCGCCGAAATCGGTCTCAAGGACAGTCATTTCGCCAATGCGACAGGATTGCCGGATCCAAATGACTGGATGAGCGCGCGCGACCTGGCCACCCTGGCGTTGCGGATAATGCGCGACTTCCCCGAATACTATCATTATTTTTCCGAGAAGGATTTTAATTTCAATAATATAGACCAAGGCAACCGGAACCCGCTGCTGTACAAGAACATGGGCGCGGACGGGCTGAAGACAGGTCACACTGAGGAGTCGGGCTACAGCCTCACGGCGTCCGCCGTGCGCGGCGACCGCCGGATTGTCCTTGTCGTCAGCGGGCTGCCGTCGATGAAGGCGAGGGCCAGCGAGGGCGAGCGGCTGATCGAGTGGGCCTTCCGCGAGTTCAACAATTACAAGCTGTTCAGCGTCGGCGATAAGATCGACGAGGCCGAAGTGTGGCTCGGGGTCGAGCCCAAGGTGGCGATGACCGTCGGCGGCGACCTCAGCGTCACCTTGCCACGCCGGTCGCGCCGCGACATGAAGGTGACCGCCGTCTACGACAAGCCCGTGCCGGCGCCGATCAAGAAGGGCGACCAGCTCGGTAAGGTCGTGGTCACCGTGCCGGGCATGCCGACGATCGAGCGGCCGCTATATGCTGCGGCCGATGTCGCGCCGATCGGCACGATCGGCCGCATGGCAACGCTCGCCGCCTATCTGATCTGGGGTGATCGCCACTGACCGCGCGTGGAAATTTCATCACTTTCGAAGGCGGGGAGGGGGCCGGGAAATCGACCCAGGCCAAGCTGCTCGTCGCCGCCTTGGAGCGTGCCGGCATTCCGGCTCGCCTCACCCGCGAGCCGGGCGGCTCGCCCGGTGCCGAAGCGATCCGCCAGCTCCTGATCGAAGGCGAGACCGAGCGCTGGGATGCGGTCGGCGAGGCGCTGTTGCTCTACGCCGCGCGGCACGAGCACGTCACCCGGCTGATCCTGCCGGCGCTCGACGCGGGCACCTGGGTCGTGTGCGACCGGTTCAACGATTCGACCCTGGCCTATCAGGGCTATGGCCGCGGCGTACCGATCGAGGAACTGCGAGCGCTGCAGCGTTTTGCGCTGGGTGAATTCGCGCCGGACCTGACGGTGATCCTCGATCTTCCGGTCGAGGAGGGGTTTGCACGGGCGGCGCTGCGGCCCCGCCGCGCCGACCGTTTCGAGCGGCTCGACCGCGCGTTTCACGAGCGCTTGCGCCGCGGCTTTGGCGCCATCGCCGCCGCCGAGCCGACGCGATGCCGGATAATCGATGCAGCGGGCGATGTGACCACGGTCCAACGCGCGATCATCGGAACGATCGCCGATCGGTTTGGCGTGACGCTCGCATGAGCGAGGATCACGGCGCCCCGCCGCCACGGGCGAACCCCGATCTCGTCGGCCATGAGGCGGCGGAAGCGGCGCTGTCGCAATCGTTTGCCTCTCGCAGGCTGCCGCACGCGTTGTTGCTGAGCGGGCCGCGCGGCATCGGCAAGGCGACGCTGGCATTCCGGCTCGCACGCTTTGTGCTGTCGAGCGGGGAGGAGGGCACTCTCGGCGACATGCTCGGCGGCACGGCCGCACCCGGTCTCGCGATCCCGGTCGATAGCGGCGTCTTTCGCCGGGTGGCGTCGGGCGGCCATGCCGATTTGCTGACCGTCGAGCGCGCCTGGGATCCGCGCCGCAAGCGGCTGCGCAGCGAGATTGTCGTCGACGACGCCCGCGAGATCGGCGGGTTTTTGCGCCTGACCCCTGCGGAAGGTGGCTGGCGCGTGGTCATCGTCGACGGCGCCGAAGAGATGAACCGCAACGCCGCCAATTCGTTGCTGAAGATTCTCGAAGAGCCGCCGCGCCGCACATTGCTGGTCCTGGTTGCGCACAGTCCGGGCCGGCTGTTGCCGACGATTCGCTCGCGCTGCCGCCATCTGCCGCTGTCGGCGCTGCCCGCCGCAACCGTGCGAACCCTGCTCGCGCGCTATCGCCCCGAACTCGACGACGCCACGGGCGCTGCGGTGATCGAGCTCGCCGAGGGCAGCATCGGCCGCGCTCTGGATCTGGCGGCCTCGCGCGGGATCGAGCTTTATCGCACGATCACCGGGATGCTGGCGCGCCGGCCGGGGGTCGACCCGCTGGCTCTGCACGCCTTTGCCGATCGGCTCGCCCGCGTCGACGCCGAGGACAGCTACCGCACGGTGGAGGAATTGCTGCGGCAGCACCTCGCCCGCCAAGCCACCGATGCGGCCCGTGCGGGGCAGCGCGGGGTGGCGGCGCGCTGGGCGCGTCTGCGCGACGACATCGGCGATGAATTCGCTCGTGCCGATGGGCTCAACCTCGATCGCAAGCAGACCATCCTCAGCGCGTTCTTTGCGATCGACCGAGCCGCCGGCTAGGGCCGGGGCATAAAGGGCGAGCGCAGACGACCCGCGCAGGATGCTGTTAGCCGAACAAGACATGGTCTAGAACCGAGCGATGCTGGTCGACAGCCACTGCCATCTCGATTTCCCGGATTTCGCGGCTGAGCGCGAGGCGGTCATCTCGCGCGCCTTTGCCGCCGGGATCGGCGCGATGCTGACGATCTGCACCCGGCTCGACCAGTTCGCCGGGGTGCGGGAGATCGCCGAGACCCATCCACGCATCTGGTGCTCGGTCGGCGCTCATCCGCACGAGGCACAGGATCATGCCGAGCTGATCGGCGAGCGGCTGGTCGAGCTGACCCGCCACCCGCGGGTCGTCGGCATCGGCGAGACCGGGCTCGATTTTCACTACGATCTGAGCCCCCGGGGCACCCAGGAGCGGGTATTCCGCGCCCATATCGCGGCGTCGCGGGAAAGCGGGCTGCCGTTGATCATCCATGCCCGCGAAGCCGATGCCGAGATCGCCGCCATCCTGCAGGCCGAAAAGCCGCCGCCCGGCGTGCTGCATTGCTTTACCGGCAGCCGCGAGCTTGCCGAGGCGGTGCTGGGGCTTGGCTTTTATATTTCGATCTCCGGGATCGTGACGTTCCGGAATGCCGACGATCTGCGCGCGATCGTGCGCGATATCCCGCTCGACCGCCTGCTCGTCGAGACCGACGCACCGTATCTCGCACCGGTGCCGTATCGCGGCAGACGCAACGAGCCCGCCTTTGTCGCAGCAACCGCCGCGTCGGTCGCCGCGTTGAAAGAGGTTGAGG
>DASQGR010000244.1:0-6895 GCA_035632515.1 Allostellaceae bacterium
GGGTCGTGAGCCCTTGGAACGACGCGCGTCGCGGCGGCGCGTTGAACAGCGGCATGTCGGCGCCGAGAGGGCTTGCCAGGAAGCGCCGCTGATCCACCCGTGTCGCAGCCTGGCCGGTAACGGGATAGGCGGTCCAGCGCCATACCCAGGCGCCGATATCGGGAATGTTGAACCGGCCTGCGCCGTGCAGCTTGATATCGAGGGCCGCGGTGTCGGGAGCGCTGGCGGTGCGAGCGCGCGGTCGGATGTGGCGCACATCGACGGTGCGGCTGAGCGTATCGAACGGGCCGCCGATCCGCGTGAGCGCGGCGCCGCGGCGCAGATCGGCAAAGCTCGCGTGGTGTGGCCGGAGGTGGCGAAAGCTCTGGTTCACCGCGAGCCGGCGGAAATACTCGACGACGTGGACCGGCCGCCCGGTGACGTCGCGCCCGACCTGCTCGAGTGCGATCACCGTGCCCTTGCGGCGGCGATAGCCCATCGTGTTGGCCACTTCCGCGCGCGATCGAGCGCCGTTCGGAATGCCTTCGAACAGCCCCTTCCAGCCGATCAGGTCGCCGATATAGGGAACGACCCACGGCGCACAGGTTTCGATGAACTGGTCGGCGTACAGGTTGTCGAGGTCTTGTTCGAGCACGCCGACCTGCTCGGCGATGACGCCGAGCAGCGCCCGCAGCGGACCGCCCGCCGCCGCGTCGCGCGTGCGATGGATCGCGGGCAGCAATGCGTAGATCTGGTCGGCGTCGAGGCTCATGACCAGCGCACCAGCGCCGTGAGCGACAGCGGATCGATGAGCAGCATCTGCGCGCCGGTCACCGCGCCGCGCGCGCCCGTCCGAGGCGCGGCGGCCGGCAGAAAGTCGGGCAGCCCCGGCGCGACAGCGGCGCCGGCGAGGCCGAAGCCGCTGAGCCTGACGCCCTCCACGCCGCGAACTGCCTGGATCGCGGCGATCACCTCGCTTTGCGCCACCCCCTGGCCGAGGGCGCGGGCCTCGAAGCCGAACGCGGCGAGAAGGGCGGCGCGCACCGCCGCGAGCACCAGCGTCGGATCGTACTGGCCGGTATCGACGCTCACCGTGCCGGCCACGGTGAAAAGCTGCGGCTCGTGCGGCAGCACCGCGACCGGCACGTAGGGGTTGCCGGAACGACGCAGCGCGGTCGCCAGATTGCTGATCGTGTCGCCCTTGGGATCGAGGATTTCACCCCCGGGGCCGGCGACGGTGACGATCACCCCGCGGGTGCGGCCGAACCATGTCCACGTCGCCAGCGCCCGCGCGACGCCTGCGAACGCCGCCGAGAAATCCTGATAGTCGGGCAGCGAGACGACCCGTTCGAGCGTCAGCACGTGCAGCGGCGCGCTGGTTCGCGCGTCGGCCGGCGTATCGGGATCGGCCCCACCGCTCGCGTCGGCCGGGTTCATCACCGCTTTGAGCCCGGGTGGACGGTCGATCGCCTGGCTGATGCCGCCCGCCGGCACATTCCCCGAGAGACCCAGGCCTTTGCGGTAGAGCGCGCGTGCATTGGTCTGCCCCGTCGGTGGGCGCGCGCCGTGCGTGCCGTCGCCGAACTGCACCGCGATGGCGCCGCTGTCCTGCCGCCTGGTGGTGAAGACGCGGTCGCGCGACGCTGCGTCGAGCAAGCTCGGCTGCTCCCGCCAGCGCAGATCGTTCACCCACACCTGCAGGGTGGAGGCCGCGCCCTGGCCGCTCGGCGCGCTCAGATAGGTCAGCGGCGACTGTTTGAGCGCAAAGCTCTGGTTTGGCTGCGACGCGTCGGCGCTGCCGAGAACCTCCTGCACGGTCTCGCCGTGGGTCGCATCGACGACATTGGCGTTGAACGTCACCGTGGCGCGGTCGTAGATGCGGGCGAGCGGGCTGGCGAAGCCGAGCGCGGTTTGTCCTGAACTGGTCGGCTGCACGGTGCTCAAGACCGCGGCCTCGCTGACCGTCGGGTCTGCCTTGTCCGCCGGCAGCAGGGCGAGAGCGCCGGGCGGTGCGGTGAGCGTCGCGGCAACCCCTTGCGTCGTCAGCACCTTCCAAACGGTGTCGCCCGATGCGAGCGTGTCGGGCGGATAGCTGTCGGCGAGAAGCACGTCACCCGGTGCGAAGGGGATCGGGGTCGAACCGTCGGGTCCGATCAGGGTTGCCGCCCCGGTCGTGAGCTGCAGCCGCGCCCGCTTGCCGATCACCGCGATGGTTTGCCCCGCGGCCAGGGTTGCGCCGCCGGCGACGGTCTCGCCGGAACCGGCGACCGGGCGCAGCATTCCCGGTCCCAAGCTCGGCGGCGCTGCCGCCCAGTCGATCAGCGGCTGCAGGGCGATGGCGAGCGGCGCGCTGTCGATGAAGGCGGTGGCCAGACGGGTGCGGGCGACGAACCATGCCAGGTAGTCGTCGCGATCGAGCCGCAATCCGGTCGCCTTCGACGACAATGTGTAGCGCAGTGGTGCGCGGTCGGCGGCGGCGAGCGCGCGGTACAGCCGGCGCTCCTTGCCGTCCGACAGCACGATCCAGGTGAAGCGTTCGGGCGCGGTGGCAAAGGCCGATTCCGGCGCGTTCACCGGCGCGAGGCCGGCGTAGGTCGTGTCGAGATCGACATGGCTCGGGTCGTGGATGAACTTCCAGTCGCCCTTCGGCGGGTTGTTGAGCACCTTCGCGAGCGTCTTCGGATCGGGCGCATTGACGCCGAACAGCGAAGCGCGGCGGCCCAGCGCGTAAAGCTGCACGTTTGTCGCGTTGGCCTGGAAGTATGGGAACAGCCCGACATCCCAGGTGATCTGCGTGCGCTTGTTCGGCGCGTCGGCGGTCACCGAGGTGACGAAGCGGAACTCCCAGACCTGACTGGCCGGATCGCTCACCCGGGCGGCGTCGACGAGCAGGATCGCATCGCCCGCCTTCAGTCCGGTCGCGGTGCCGGCGAGCCACAGCGAGGTGCCGACGGTCCGCCAATCCACCGGCTGCGCGGTGAGGGGAGCGATCGCGTTGTGCGCGATGCGGGCGGTAAGATCGGCCGCCGTCTCGAACACCGCCGGTTGCTGGCCCGACGCGGGAACGCTCTGCACCCGTGTTCCCGCCGGTATCACCACCGGGTCGGGAGCGCCCTGCGCGTCGTTGAGCGTTACCGCGAGCGGCGCCGAGGCGGACACGCCGGGCGAGGGCCGGTAGCCGACCAGTTGCGCCAGCTCGAATACCGAGCGCGGCTGAACCGCCGTGCGCAGATACGATTCGTTGGCGAGCCGCTCCTGGTAGAAGGTCAGAATATCGGCCGACACGGCAAACGCATCGAGCAATGCGATCGAAAAATCGCCGTCCTCGCGCGTCGTCAGCATCCCGACCGCCAAGTAGCTGGGGTCGGTCAGCGAGGCGAGCAGGCTTGCCTTGAAGCTCGCGTGCGTGCCGATGCGATAGGCGATCTGCGTGAGGCCCGGCCGGTTCCAGATCCTCGCCGGGGTTTCGCGCGTGACTCCCTCGCAGCAAAAGCAAGGCAGGGTGGTGCTGTCGCTCATTGCCCACCATCCAGCGAAAGTTCGAGGATGCCGCGATCCGGCCGGCTTGGGTCGTTGTCGACGCGCGCGATCTCCAGCCGCTGCATGGTGAGGAAGCCGTCCGCGACCGCATCGCGGGCCGGGTCGTCGACCCGCTGGAAGGCGGTTGCGCGTACCGAGGCGACGCCCTCGACATCCTGCGCCGCCGCGATGATCGGGCTCAGGTAGATCGTCTGGCCAAAGCTGAAATGGCTCGGGTCGAGCAATCCCGGCGTGCCGTCGCAGGTCGGGCCGGAGATCAGCACCTGGGTGAGCGCGGCGGCGACGTCGGTGCGGCGGTATCCCGGCTTGACACAGATCGCGAGGGCGATGCGCAGGCCGACGATGATCGCCGGCTCGACCGCCAGATCGGTGCCTGCCATCCGCATCAGGTTCAGTCGCTGCAGCGTGGCGCGGGCGAGCGCCAGCGGCGACGGGGCGGCCGGCGCGGTGGAGGCGGGGTCGATCGCGACAAACGCGGTGCGCCAACTCCCCGTCCAGCGCAGCGTGCCGCGAGCCTCGCGGATCGCGGGATCGCGCGCGGCGACATCGCCGTAATCCGCCTCGGTGACGGCGCGGAGTTGGGTGCGAAAATCCCAGGGCGCGCGCTGACGGATCGCTTCCATCGTGTCCGGATCGCGTCCGCCGGCGGCGGCGAGCGGGTTGCGCACTGCGGTGATGTTCGGGTTCGCCGCCAGGATATGGCCGAGCGTGTCGGGGCCCACATTGCCGGCGCTGCCGTTGCCGGTGCGAAAGCGCGCGCTGAAAATCAGGCCCGTATCGGGCGCCGCGCCGTACTCGCCGTCGCCGAAGCGCAGGAACGCCGTCCCGTCGCGCTCGACCTCGACGACAAAGCCCGGCTGCAACCCGTCGAGGCTGAGGAGGTCAGTCTCCGCCTTCCACTTTCCGCCGCCATCGTCGCGCACGCAGATTTGCGGCTGCGGCGGCGTTGGATCCTCGGCGGGCGCGACGGTCAGCGCGGAGGCGGGCGCCGTTGCGTCGAAGGGGCGCGCGAAGGTAAGCGGTGCCGCCGGCAACGACGGAAAAAAATATGGCGGCGGACGGGTCGCGGCAGGGGTGCCGCAACAGCTTGCGCCGCTGCCGCCCACCGGCAGGGGCGGCGGAGCCGGTACCGTGCCGATCGGGGTGAAATCGTGCCACAACCCTTGATCCGCCGGGACCATATTGCCGCGCGCGACGCTCACATCGGAGATCGCTTGCGAGCCGTGCGCGGGATCGGTCACCGACGACAGGCACAGCGCGAAGGGCAGTGCGTCGGCGGCGCCCCACTCGATCAGGGTGACGGCGTTGGTGGCGGGATCGCCGTTGGCCGGGTCGACAAGCACGTTGCCGAAGCGGTCCCGACAAGACACGCCGGTCAGCCGCACCACCCAGCGATGCCGCCGATCGGCATCCTCCGGCGCGCCGGTCAGCGGTCCGCGCACCTCCTCGAACAGCAGCGCATCGCCGGCGGCAAGCCCGTCGAGATGTCCCGAAAGGGTCGCCGTCGTGGCTCCCGCGGGCAGGCAGCATTGCGCATCGCCCCAGGTGTAGAACGACATGCCGTTGAGCGACTGGCCGAGGGTCGCCGGCACCAGCGTTTCGAATATGGTGGCGGCCTCGGCTCGCATCGTCGTGGCGACCCGGCTGTTCGGAACGATCCGCGCGGTGACCCCGGCCACACGCGGCAGCACGATCGTCCCCGCGTCCAGCACCACGCCCTCGGCGGAGGCGCCGACATGCAGCCAGACCCGGGCATTCTCGCCTTCGTCCACCCGGTAATCGACAAGCCTGGCATGACGGTGCAGCGAAACGCGGCTTCGGGCGGTGCCGAGATAGGCCTCGGTCGCCACCGCGTCCTGCCGGTAGCTGAGATGATCGGCAACGTAGGCCAGCGCCTCGACCAGGGTGACGCCGAGGTCGGCGGCGTGGCGCTCGGTCCAGCCTGGCGCCAGCACCGACATGCGATCGAGCATCACCTGGACAAAGCCCGGGTAGTCCTTGGCGAGGTAGTTGATGTCCGGCTCGTCCGGCGCCGGCCTTGGGCAGCACAGGATCGGCAGGCAATCGGCGGTTACCGGACAGCCGGCTTTGAAGGAGAATGCGATCTGCGACAGCGCCGGGTCGACGCCGGCGGGCGGCTCGACGGTGCTGCCGTCGGCGCGCAGGCTCAGGGCGTAGGGAGAAAAATCGCCGGCACGGTCGACCTGGACGGCGAGCGTGTTGAGCCGGTCCGTCGCCGGGGCGACCGAGACCACTTGCACACTGGTGATGCTCTCGCCCCCGGTGATGAGGATCTGCTGCGGTCCGAGCGCGAGCGGCGACGGGTCGCGCAGGAAGCTGAGCAGCAATACTTTCTGGTCGGCGGTGGCGACTTCGAGGTAGTCGATGCCGTTGAGCGGCGGCGCGGCGAGCACGAGCGTGCGGCGGTTGCGGGCGGCGCAGAAATAAACCTCCGCCGCTGCCGACGGGATCACGGGGGCGGCTGCGGCGGCCGAGGCGGTCATGCCGAGCCGCTGACGATGAACTGCGCGGCTTGCGGGCGCTGCGTCTTGAGCACCGTGTACTGCACGGTGACCAAGAGGGTCGCGTCGTTGTTCTCCACCTGCACCGACTGCACCGAGATCAGATCGGACAGCCATTGCTGCAGGCCGCCTTGGATCAATTTCTGCTGCGCGATCGCCAGCGTGTCGCTGTTTGGGGCAAAGACCAGCTGCCCGGTGCCGGTGCCGAAGGTCGGGCGATTCACCCGCTCGCCTGGGGAAGTCAGCAGCACCTGCTCGATCAGGTCGCGAATATGCCGGTCCTGATCGACCGCCGCGGTGCGGCCCGAGGTGTCGAACCTCAACGGGAAGCCGATATCCATGCTACGTGCGCTCCTATTCGGCGCTCACGCGCGTCTGCGCCACGAGCGGCAACAGCGGCGTCCCGGTCGGCGCGCAGATCGCCTGGCTTGTCAGCACCAGCAGCGGCTGTCCGTTGGAGGTGACCCGGGCGGTGCCGACGATCCATTGCGCCGTCACGCACGGCCCTGGAGCCGGCGGCACGAACGGGCAGCCGGCGACCACCCACGGCGCAGCCATGGTCACCGACGGCGCGCCGGACAGCAGCGCGCGGGGGTTGGGCACGGTGGGCTGGGCCTGCCCGCCATGCGAGCAGATCACCGTCGCACCTGCCTGCAACAGGAAACCCGGCATCGTCTCGACCCCTCCTTCCTGGCGCGGCTCAGACAACCGTCAGCGCGCCCTCGTTGATCGTCACGCTCGGGCCGGTCAGGACGATGGTCGCGCCTTGGCCGTTGGTGATGGTGATGCCGATGTCGTTGATCGCGATCAAAGCGCCGGTCGCCGACTTCAGCAGCAGTCCGCCAGTCGGTCCC
>DASQGR010000245.1:0-4046 GCA_035632515.1 Allostellaceae bacterium
GTCGCATTGAGGTTCTGCACCCCGCTGGCGGTGGTGAATTGCGCGAGCTCCGCCGCAAAATCGCTCGGGCTTTGCGCGTTGAGCGGATCCTGATGCGACAGCTGGGTGGTCAGCAGGGGCAGGAAATCGTTCTGGTTGAGCGTTGTGCCGGGCCCGGTGGTCTTGGCCGGGGCCTTCGGCAGGGTCCCGCCGGCCGGCAGGGTCGTCACCGTCGCCGGCATCATGCTTGCTGCTACCATCGGATCTCCCTCGCCGACCCCGGTCGGTCTAGATTTGCAACGTGCGCAGGGCCAGCGACTTGGCGACGTTGAATGCCTCGAGGTTGGCCTGGTAGTCCTGCTGGGCCGAGATCATGTTGACCATCTCGTCCACCGGATTGACGTTGGGCATCGTCACGTAGCCCTTGTCGTCGGCAAAGCTGCTGCCCGGGTCGTAGACCGACTTTGGCGGCGCATTGCTTTCGACCACCGCGGCGACCTTGACCCCGGCCATGCCAACCGATGCCGGCGCATCGCTGCCGCTGTCGGCCGGAACCGCCTGAAAGACAACCTCGCGCGCCCGGTAGGGCTGGCCGCCGGCCCCGACGGTGGTGTTGGCGTTGGCCACGTTGCTGGCGATCGTGGACAGGCGCTCGGCCTCGGCCGACATGCCCGAACCGGCGACGGCAAGCGTGCCGAACAGCGACATAGGCTAACCCCCGTTTGTCTGTTGCGACCCGGACCCGGTGATCGCCGTCATCAGCATCCGGACCGTCATCGAGGTAAAGGTCGCCGCCGCCTCGTACTGCACGGCGTTCGCCGCCGCCTGGGTCTTTTCCTGGTCGAGGTCGACGCTATTGCCGTCGAGCGTCACCTCGCTGCCGCTTTGGTATTTGACGTAGGCCGCGGCCGGCGAGCCCGGCGGCGCGGCGGCGATGTGGCGGGCGTCGTCGACCAGCCACACACGGCTTGGCGCGGCGGGGGCACCGGGGCCGGTCTTTTGGCCCCCGGCCGCCGCGAGCGCACCGGCGAAATCGAGATCGACCGCCTTGAAGTTCGGCGTGCTGGCGTTGGCGATGTCGGCCGAGAGCAACTCCTGGCGATAGGCCCTGAGGGCAAGAACCTGGCGATAGAAATCCAGCCCCGTATCAATCGCGGCTACCATCAGCCCGCTCTGCGTCTGTCGGCGCTTTGCCCGTTCACGTCGAAATCCCCCGGTGGCCCTGCTGCCTCGTCTCGCCCTGGCGCGTCGATCCAAATAAGGTTTGCTGACTTGCCGAAATTCCATTTTTCGTTATGATGAGCGATCTTTTTAGTGAGGGCAAGGGAAAATCGCGATGACCGGCAAGTATTGGTTCAGCGGTGTTGCCGTCGCGGGATTAACTTTTTTGTCATCCACGAGCGCTGGTAGCGCTCCGGTCACCGAAATACAAGATCAAGCGTCTATTCGTTCAGCAATCGAAGCGGCGATGGCCCCACGGCTTGCCGCCATGCACGGGATGACCGGCGAAATCGAAGTCGGCATGATTGATTCACGACTTCGCCTGGCGCGTTGCGACAATATCCAAGTCGACCTGCCCCCGAACAATGCTGCGGTGATGACCGCCAAAGTCGTCTGCCCACTGCAGAATTGGACGCTTTATGTGCCGGTACGAATGCATGCGTGGGTCGATGCCGTCGTTGCGGCGGTCAATTTGGTGCCCAATACCCGGTTGACCGCGGCGCAGCTGACACGCGGCCGCGCCGATGCGCTCGCCGGCAATACCGGGCTGATCACCGATCCGCGCGAGGTCGAAGGCAAGGTCCTGCGGTTCGGGCTGATGGCCGGCGCACCGATCCTGTCGCCGCAGCTCGATTTGCCGATCGCCGTCAAGCGCGGCCAAAAGGTGATGCTGACCCTGACCGACCCGGGAATGACGATAAAGACCACCGCGGTCGCGCTCGAAGACGGCCGGGTCGGCGACAACATCTCGGTCCAGAACCCCGACAGTCAAAAGACCCTGCATGCAACCGTCGCCCGCGACGGCGGCGTCGAGATCAGATTCTAGGAGATGTCATGGCAATACCCGGTAAACGCCTGTCCGACCTGATCGACGAGCTGGGCGCCGTGCTGGCCGAGGAACGGCAGGCGCTGCTCAGCGGCTCGCCCGAACGGATCGCGACGATGACGCAGAAAAAGATGCTGATCGCCGACATGATCGAGGAGGCGACCGTGGCGGCGGGCACTCCGCGGCCGAGCCTCGTGCTGCTGGCCCCGCTGGCGCGCTACAACCAGGAAAACGCGATCATCTGTGGCGCCATGCTCCGCCACCTGACCGAAGCCATCGACAGATTGCGCCAAGTCGACCTGCACCGCTCCTATAACCCCGACGGGAGCGAGCAAAGCTGCTCGGCGCAACACCCGCTCGGCGCCGCCTAGTCTAGCTTATCGCCTCATCTCGATATTCCCGAATTCGTCGAGCCGCGCGGTCCAGCCGGGCGGGACGAGGCAGGTGGCGTCGTATTCCTCGACGATGCAGGGGCCTGGATGCGGGGCCACGAGGGCGCTGCGGTTGACGATGCGCGCATCCTGCCAGCCCTGCTGCGGGCCGAAATAGGCGCGGCGGGCCGAGGCGGCAATGGCGATGTCGGGGGCGAGGCTCGCCGCCGCGGCGGAGGCGGCGCGCGGGGTGTCGGGAATGCCGCGGCCGATCACTTCGAGGCTGACCAGCTCGACCGGCTCGTCGATGCCGGCGCGGTGGCCATAGGTCCGCTCGTGCTCGACCCCGAACGCTTCCTCGATCGCGGATAGGGCGACGGCATCGAGCCGCCCCTCCGCCACCGGCACGCGCAATTCGAACGACTGCCCCTGGTAGTGCAGGCTGGCGAAACGGCGGATGTCGATCGCCCCCGGGCCAAAGCCGTCTTCGCCGAGCCGGGTCCGCGCCTCGGCTTCGAGCCCGTCGAGCACCGCCTGCAATTCCGCCGGCGGCGTGCCGCGCAGGAGCCGTTTGCGGGTACGGGCGAAATAGTATTCGACCTCCGCGTAAAGCAGCCCGAACGACGAAAACACCCCGGCCGAGGGCGGGATCAGCACCCGGCCGATGCCGATCTCGGCGGCCATGCCGGCAGCAAAGATCGGGCCGTTGCCGCCGAAGGCGACGAGCGCGTACTCACGCGGGTCGCGGCCGCGCTCGCTCGACACCGCCTTGATCGCCCGGATCATGTTCGAGGCCGCGATCAGGTGCGCGCCATAGGCGGCGGCTTCGAGGCTCATGCCGAGCGGCCGGGCGATGGTCTCCGCAATGACCGAACGCGCTTTCCCGGCATTGAGCCGGAGCGCGCCGCCGACGAGATGGCCGGGATTGAGATAGCCGAGCGCCAGGTTGGCGTCGGTGACGGTCGGCTCGGCACCGCCCTGGTCATAGGCGACCGGGCCGGGCGAGGCGCCGGCGCTGTGCGGCCCCGCCTGGAGCGCACCGCCGGCATCGATCCACAGGATCGAGCCGCCGCCTGCGCCGATCTCGGCGAGATCGATCGCCGGCACCTTCAGCGTGTAGCCAGCGCCCGACAGCAGCCGCGAGCCGAGCACGATGCCGGCGCCGACCTGGTACTCGGCGGCGCGGGTGACCTCGCCGTTCTCGATCAGCGACGCCTTGGCGGTGGTGCCGCCCATGTCGAACGAGATCGCGTTGCGCAAGCCGATGCGGCGGGTCAGCGCCTGCACCCCGACAACACCGGCGGCCGGCCCCGACTCGATGATGTGCATCGGCGTCACCGCAGCCGCCTTGGCGGTGGTGAGTCCGCCATTCGACTGCATCAGCAGCAGCGGCACGTCGATGCCGATGCGCTGCACCTCGCCGATCAGGCGGCTCAAGTAGCGCTCGACGATCGGGCGGACATAGGCGTTGATGACCGTGGTCGATGTCCGCTCGTATTCGTTGATCAGCGGCAGCACTTCCGCGCTGACGCAGAGCGTGGTGCTTGGCGCAAGGCGGGCAACAATCTCCTTGACCCGCTCCTCGTGCGCCGGGTTGAGGTAGGAGTGCAGCAGGCACACCGCGATCGCCTCGACCCTTTCGCCGACGA
>DASQGR010000246.1:0-2278 GCA_035632515.1 Allostellaceae bacterium
CGATGCGCATTTTCGGCATGCCGCTCTCGACCGCCCGCGTCATGCCGCCCAGCGCCTCGACCTCGTCGATCAGCGCCATCGCCGCGGCGGCGATCGAATGCGTTAGGCTCTCGACGTAATAGCTGCCGCCGAGCGGGTCGATGACATGCGGGATGCCGCTTTCCTCGGCGAGGATCAGCTGGGTGTTGCGTGCGATCCCCATCGAAAACGGGGTCGGCAGCGCCAGCGCCTCGTCGAACGAATTGGTGTGCAGCGACTGGGTGCCGCCGAGCACCGCCGCCAGCGCCTCGATCGTGGTGCGGACGATGTTGTTGTGCGGGCTCTGCTCGGTGAGGCTGACGCCCGAGGTCTGGCAATGGGTGCGCAGGGCAAGGCTCACCGGGTTCTTCGGGCCGAACGGCTCGATCAGCCGCGCCCATAGCAGCCGCGCGGCACGCAGCTTGGCGATCTCCATGAAAAAATTCATGCCGATGCCGAAAAAGAACGACAGGCGCGGAGCGAATTCGTCGATGTCGAGCCCGCGCGACAAGGCCGCCCGCACATATTCGAGCCCGTCTGCGAGCGTAAATGCAAGCTCCTGCACCGACGTCGCCCCGGCTTCCTCCATGTGGTAGCCGGAGATCGAGATCGAGTTGAATTTCGGCATGTGCCGGGCGGTGTATTCGATGATGTCGGCGACGATCCGCATCGACGGCGCGGGTGGGTAGATGTAGGTGTTGCGGACCATGAACTCCTTGAGGATGTCGTTCTGGATGGTCCCCTGGAGCTGTCGCTGCGCCACTCCCTGTTCCTCGGCGGCGACGATGAACCCGGCCAGCACCGGCAGCACCGCGCCGTTCATCGTCATCGACACGCTCATCTTGTCGAGCGGGATGCCGTCGAACAGGATTTTCATGTCCTCGACCGAGTCGATCGCGACCCCCGCCTTGCCGACATCGCCGACGACGCGCGGATGGTCGCTGTCGTAGCCGCGATGAGTGGCGAGGTCGAAGGCGATGGAGAGGCCCATCTGCCCGGCCTTCAGGTTGTCGCGGTAGAAGCGGTTCGATTCCTCGGCGGTCGAGAAGCCGGAATATTGCCGGATCGTCCACGGTCGGTTGGCGTACATGGTGGCGCGCGGCCCGCGCAGGTAAGGCGGCGCGCCGGGAACCGCCTCGCGCAACGGAAACCCCTCGGCCGCGATGGCGTCGAGATCGGCCGCGGTTTAGAGCGGCTTGACGGTGATGCCCTCGGGCGTGGTCCAGTCGAGGCCCGACACCGGCTTCCCGCGCAGCTCGGCCTCGGCCAGCTTTTGCCAGTCGGTCAGGACCTTCGGGGATTTGCCGCGCTTCGCCATCACACTCTCCCGGGCGGGGCTCGATTATAGAAGCGGGCGGCTATGCCGTCCATTTTGCCGCCGGAGCGGTCGCTGGACTTGAGAATTTCTAACCGGTCGGGTGAGAAACTTTTGTTTGTGAAGCGGGTCGCAATGCCCACATCAGGGCCGTTCGGTTATCGGCCAGTCGACACACGATGCCGATGATATTCTGGAGAACTCACATGAAGACTCTGCTTCTTGCTGCAGCCGTGTTGGGTTTTGCAGCCGTCATGAACCTGCAGCCGGCTTCGGCCGCGGAACCACAGCAATCTCCGGCCATCGCGGCGCGAACCCCGCATTGGGAATGGCAGTATCACTATGTCGGCCATCACCCGAAATACAAGGGGTACTGGGTCTGGGTGAAGTAGTCCGCGTCACCGCCAAGGGGTCGTCACGGCAGGTCGCCACGGGGCCAAACCCGTGGCGACGCGCTCCTCACGCGACGGCCGGCGGCGGTTTGAGGCCGCGCAGCCTGTGGCGCAGCACGATGGCTGCCGTCAGCAGCAGCACGGCCCCGGCCTGGTGAGTTGCGGCGAGCGGGATCGGCACCACCAATAGCAAAGTGGAGATGCCGAGGGCGAGCTGGACCAGGGCGACGGCCAACAGGATATGCAGCGCCCGCATTGCGGGTGAGGGCAGGGCCGCGAATTGCCCGCCCAGCCACAAAACGACAACCGAGACAACCGTCGTCATCGCCAGGATGCGATGGTCGAATTGCACCGCCGCAACATTCTCGAACCAGTTGCGGACCAACGGTTCGAGCTGCGCGTAGTCGGCCGGAATGAAGTTGCCGCCCATCAGCGGAAAGGTGTTGTAAACGAGCCCGGCGTTGAGCCCGGCGACAAATCCGCCGGCGACGATGGTCAGGCCGACCAGCCCGAGCACCACGTCGGCACCCCTTCGCAGCCAGCGCGGGGTGGG
>DASQGR010000247.1:0-6434 GCA_035632515.1 Allostellaceae bacterium
CCGGGTTGCGCAGGACCTCGCGGCGCTGACCGGTTGGCGACGCTATGGCCTAGCGCTGGTTTTGGGAGCGCTGCTGGCCGCCGCATTGTCGCCGCTTGACGTGGCTCCGCTTGCCTTTGTCGTGTTTCCGGCGCTGCTCTGGCTCGACGACGGCAGCGCCACGCCTTGGGCTTCGGCCCGGCTCGGATATGCGTTCGGCCTCGGCTTTTTCGCCGCCGGTTTGTATTGGATCGCCGCGGCACTGTTTGTCGACATCGCCCGGTTCTGGTGGGTCCTGCCGTTTGCCGTGTTCGGCCTGCCGGCGGTGCTGTCGGTCTTTGTCGGCCTGGCGATGGGTGCAGCCGGGGTGCTGCGCTTTCGCTTCAAGGTCTCGGGATTGGCCCGCATCTGCGCCTTCGCCGTCCTGTGGGCGGTGGCCGAGTGGCTGCGCGGTCACCTCTTCACCGGACTGCCGTGGAACCTGGTCGGGTATATCTGGGCCGGTGCCTTTCCCGGCGCCTTGGCGATGTTGCAGGCGACATCCTGGCTGGGCATCTACGGGCTCAGCTTTCTCACCGTCATCGCCGCATCGCTGCCGGCGCTCTACGGCATGCCGTCGCTGACGCCGGTGAGCACGGCCCGGCGATACCTGCCGGCCGTCGCCACCGCCCTGCTGATCGCCGTTCCCGCCGGAATCGGCGCGCTGCGCCTCAGCCTGCTGCCCGCCGCCGACACCGGAATTTGGCTGCGCCTGGTACAGCCGTCGATCGCCGAGACCAACAAATGGAACCCGGCCACTTCGGAGGCCAATTTCCGTCGCCTGACCGAACTCAGCGCCGCCCCCGCCGAACACCGGCTGGCCGCGGTGATCTGGCCGGAGGCAGCGGCGACCTTCCTGCTCGAACGCGACGATGCCCACCGCGCCGCGGTCGCCGCGGTTGCTCCGAAAGACGGCTACGTCATCACCGGCGCGCTGCGCGGGCCCCTGCCCCCACGACCCGTCGACCAGGTCTGGAACAGCATCGACGTCGTCGACGGCTCCGCCAATATTCTCGCCCACTACGACAAGGTGCACCTCGTGCCGTTTGGCGAGTACATGCCGTGGCACGACTTGCTGCCGATGAAGAAAATTACGCCGGGCGCGATCGACATCAGCCCCGGCCCCGGGCCGCAGACGGTGACGGTTCCGCGTCTGCCGGCTTTTGCTGGGCTCATATGCTTCGAGGCGATTTTTCCCGGCGCGATCATCGACCCGAACGCGCGCCCGGCCTGGATTCTCAACGTTTCCAACGACGCCTGGTACGGGCGCAGCTCCGGCCCTTACCAGCATTTCGCGATGGCCCGCACCCGCGCCGTCGAGGAGGGGCTGCCCCTGGTCCGGGTCGCCAATAACGGGATCAGCGGTGTCGTCGATGCGCAAGGCCGGGTGCTGGCGCATACCAGCCTTGACGCGGTCGGCCACGCCGATGTCCCCCTGCCGGTCGCCGACCCGCCAACCCCGTACAGCATTGCCGGCGACTGGATTTTTCTCGGCATGCTGCTGATCGGCGGCGCCGTTGCCTTGACCCCGATCCCATTAGGGCGCTTGCGGAGCTAGCCGCACATACGCCTGTAGGCGGCAAACGATTGACCGCATACAATAGTATGATCTATCAAATTCGCCTCTCTAGCGGGCGAGCGCACCTTAATGGTAACCACCACAACGTCTCGGCGACCCGGGCGGCGCAAATCGGACCGGCCGCATCCGACCGACGTGCATGTCGGCTCGCGCGTGCGGCTGCGGCGCAACATGCTGGGCCTCAGCCAGGAAAAGCTCGGCGAGGCGATCGGCCTTACGTTCCAGCAGGTGCAAAAATACGAGCGCGGCGCCAACCGCATCGGCGCCAGCCGTCTCTATGAATTGAGTCGGGTGCTCGACGTGCCGGTGCCGTTCTTTTTCGACGACCAGGATCCGGTACGAGCGCCGGCGATTCCTGCCGGGTTTGAAGAACCGGCGCAGGAAGCGTTCGATTCCGATCCGCTGCGCCGGCACGAGACGCTGGAACTGGTCGGTGCCTATTACCAGATCGACGATCCTGCCGTGCGACGCCGTTTGTTCGATTTGGCCAAAGCTCTCGCCGGCGGCGCCGATAGCGCGAGCAAGGGTTAATCGGCAATCCCAGCCCGGCCCGAAGGGGCCGCAAGCGAGATCGGACTTGACGGCCGCTGGCCGAGATTCGACAAGTGCGCACCGACGCCCGGCGCGCGGCCCTTGTTGACAGGGGGAAGGTCTTTTGCACACCAACAAGCGCGATTTTGTGTTCACCAGCGAATCCGTGTCCGAAGGACATCCGGACAAGATTTGCGACCGGATCTCCGACGCTGTCGTCGACACCTATCTGACCGCCGATCCGCAGGCGCGCTGCGGCGTCGAGACGCTGGTCACGACCAATCGCGTCGTGCTTGCCGGCGAGACGCGCGGACCGAAATCGGTCACCGCCGACAATCTCATCTCGGTCGCTCGCCAGGCGATCCGCGAGATCGGCTACGAGCAGGACAACTTCCACTGGCAGCACGCCGATATCGACTGCCACATCCACAACCAGTCGCGCGACATCGCCCAGGGCGTCGACGCGTCGGGCAACAAGGATGAAGGCGCCGGCGACCAGGGGATGATGTTCGGCTTTGCCTGCAACGACACCCCGGACCTGATGCCGGCGCCGATCTACTATTCGCACAAGATCCTGCGCGCCTTATCCGAAGCGCGCCATGCCGGCAAGACACCGCTGCTGGGCCCGGACTCGAAAAGCCAGGTCACCTTGCAATACGTCAACGGCAAGCCCGAGCGGGTTGCCAAGCTGGTGGTCTCGATCCAGCACGCCGACCAGATCGACGACAAGCAGGTGCGCGAGATCGTGCGCCCCTATGTGCTGTCGTCGCTGCCCGATGGCTGGATGTGCGACGAAGAGAATTTTCTCGTCAACCCGACCGGCCGCTTTGTCATCGGCGGGCCGGACGGTGACGCGGGTGTGACTGGGCGCAAGATCATCGTCGACACCTATGGCGGCTGGGCGCCGCACGGCGGGGGCGCGTTCTCCGGCAAGGACCCGACCAAGGTCGACCGCTCGGCCGCTTACGCCTCGCGCTACCTGGCCAAGAATGTCGTTGCGGCCGGTCTTGCCGATTCCTGCACGATCCAAGTCGCCTATGCGATTGGTGTGGCCAAGCCGCTGTCGTTCTATGTCGAGACCGGCGCCGATATCGACGAGGACAAGCTTGCCAAGATCCTGAACGAGATGATGGATCTTTCGCCGCGCGGCATCCGCACCCACCTAGGCCTCAACAAGCCGATCTACACGCCGACATCGTCGTACGGCCATTTCGGCCGCGAGCCCGAGCCGAGCGGGGCCTTCTCCTGGGAGCGGACCGACCTCGCCGACGAATTGCGGCGGGCCTTCTAAGAAGGCGTGAGCGAACCGCCGACACATTCGCGAAATCTGTATTACGGGCGGCGGCGCGGCCGGCCGCTGCGAGCCGGTCAGGCCGAGCGCAAGACGGCGCTGCTGCCGCAGGTGGCGGTCACGCTGTCGGAGCGCGGATGCCTCGACGTGGCGTCGCTGTTTCCCACTGTGGCGCGCGAGATCTGGCTCGAAATCGGCTTTGGCGGCGGCGAGCATCTCGCCGCGCAGGCCGAACGTCATCCGGAGATCGGCTTTCTCGGCTGCGAGGTATTCGAGAACGGCGTCGTCAAGCTGCTCGGCGAGGTCGAGCGACGCGGTCTCGCCAACGTCCGCATCTATGCCGACGATGCGCGCGGGTTGCTGGCCGCCTTGCCGCCGCGCTCGGTCGGCCGCGTGTTCATCCTGTTTCCCGATCCCTGGCCCAAGGCGCGTCACCACAAGCGCCGCCTCATCGTGCCGGCGACGCTCGACCGCCTCGCCGAAATCATGGCTGATCGCGCCGAATTGCGCCTCGCCACCGACGATCCGGACTATCTCGCCTGGATGCTGGAGCACGCGACTCGCCATCGCGATTTCACCTGGCTCGCCCGCCGCCCCGTCGATTGGCGCGAGCGGCCCGAAGACTGGCCGCCGACCCGATATGAGGCCAAGGCCCGCAAGGCCGGCCGCACGCCGGCGTTCCTGCGCTTTGAGCGACACGCCCGACAATGACGCGTCGCGGGACGTATTCCGGCCAATACCCTTGCCAGCGGCGAGGGTTTTTCCTATATATGGCGCAACAATAATCCCATACGGTCCGGCAGTCGGATCGGTTTCGCGGAGTGGGCCGGCGGCCCACTTTTTGTTTGCGGATTTGCCGTCCAGGACCAGCCGTCAGAGGAAAGAAGTTTGCCGGGCACTGCCGACGACATCGTTCCGATCATCGAGCCGTCGCTAGCGGCGATGGGCTATCGTCTGGTGCGGGTCGCGTTTCTCGGCACGCGCCGCGCTACCCTGCAAATCATGGCCGAGCGGCTCGACGACGTTCCGATGACGGTCGACGACTGCACGGCGATCAGCCGATCGGTCTCCGCGCTGCTCGATGTCGCCGACCCGATCGCCGACGCCTATATGCTTGAGGTCAGTTCGCCCGGCATCGATCGGCCGCTGGTCCGCCCCGAGGATTACGACCGCTTTGCCGGCTTCGAGGCGCGCATCGAGCTCAGCGAGCCGGTCGCGGGGCGCAAGCGCTTTCGCGGCCGCCTGCTCGGCCGCGCCGCCGATCATGTCCGCATGATCGGCGAAGCCGGCGAGGTTCAGCTTCCGCTGGCAACCATCGCCAAGGCCAAGCTCGTTCTCACCGACGATCTCATTGCCGCCCACCGTCCTGGCCCAGTCAACTGATCTACGGGGAAACCCATGGAAAGCACCCTTACCTACGCCCGCCCCGAGCTTTTGCAGGTTGCCGACAGCGTCGCGCGCGACAAGGGCATCGACAAGGACGAGGTGCTCGAGGCGATGGAGCAGGCGATCCAGAAGGCCGGCCGCTCCAAATACGGTCAGGAATATGACATCCGCGCCGAGATCGACCGGCGCAGCGGCGAGATTCGCCTGTTGCGCTTCCGCGAGGTGGTCGAGACGGTCGAGAATGAGGCGACGCATATCCCGCTGGCTGCGGCGAAGCGGCTCAATGCCGGCGCCGAGATCGGCGACTTCATCACCGATCCGTTGCCGCCCATCGATTTCGGCCGCATCGCCGCGCAGACGGCAAAGCAGGTCATCGTCCAGAAAGTGCGCGACGCCGAGCGCCAGCGCCAATACGGCGAGTTCAAGGACCGCGTCGGCGAGATCGTCAACGGCCTCGTCAAGCGGGTCGAATTCGGTAACGTCGTGGTCGACCTGGGGCGCGCCGAGGCGATGCTGCGCCGCGACGAGCTGCTGCCGCGCGAAAGCTTCCGCCAGGGCGAGCGGGTGCGCGCCTATATCTACGATGTACGCCAGGAGCCGCGCGGCCCGCAGATCTTCCTGTCCCGCACCCATCCGCAATACATGGCCAAGCTGTTCGCGCAGGAGGTGCCGGAGATTTACGACGGCATCATCGAGATCAAGGCGGTCGCGCGCGATCCCGGCAGCCGGGCCAAGATCGCGGTCATCTCGCGCGACAGCGGCATCGATCCGGTAGGCGCCTGCGTCGGCATGCGCGGCAGCCGCGTCCAGGCCGTGGTCGGCGAGCTGCAAGGCGAGAAGATCGACATCATCCCGTGGTCACAGGACCCGGCGACCTTCGTTGTCAACGGCTTGGCGCCGGCCGAAGTTACCAAGGTGGTGATGGATGAAGACCAGCGCCGCATCGAGGTCGTCGTGCCCGACGACCAGCTCAGCCTCGCGATCGGCCGGCGCGGCCAGAATGTCCGGCTCGCCTCGCAACTGACCGGGTGGGACATCGACATCCTGACCGAGGCGGAGGAATCGGAGCGGCGCACCGAGGAGTTCCGGGTCCGCAGTCAGCTTTTCATCGACACCCTCGACATCGACGATGTGATCGCCCATCTGCTGGTGACCGAGGGGTTCAGCTCGCTCGAGGAGGTCGCCTACGTCGCCCTCGACGATCTCGCCAATATCGAGGGCTTCGACGCCGACGTCGCAACCGAGTTGCAGGCGCGTGCCCGCGCCGCGCTGGAACGCCGCGATGCCGCCTACCAGGCACGCTATAAAGAGCTCGGTGTCGCCGACGAGCTGATCGCGCTGGAGGGCCTGACCCCCGGAATGCTGGTGACGCTGGGCGAAAAAGGCGTCAAGACGCTGGACGATTTTGCCGATCTGGCCGGCGATGAATTGATCGAAATCCTCGCCGCCTCGGACAAGGGTGGGGTCACCCTCGATCTCGACGCCGCCAACGCCATGATCATGGCGGCGCGGGCCCACTGGTTCGAGGACGAGGAAGCAAAGCCCGCAGAGAAGGAGTAACCGCGACGGCCAGTGCAGCGAAACTGTCAGCATCGGACCCGGATACCGCGGCCGAGGCGCCACAGCGCC
>DASQGR010000248.1:0-9325 GCA_035632515.1 Allostellaceae bacterium
CGCAATAGGCGCCCGGCGGGCCGCCGGCATAGGCGACGCGATCGCCGGCCTTCAGCCGGGTGACGCCCGGCCCGACCTCCTCGATGATCCCCGCGCCTTCGCCGCCGAGCCCGCTCGGCAGCGGCATCGGGTAGAGGCCGCTGCGCTGATAGGTATCGATGTAGTTGAGGCCGACCGCGGTGTGCCTGAGCCGCACCTGGCCCGGGCCGGGCTTGTCGACGCTGACCTCCTGCCACATCAGCACCTCGGGGCCGCCGGTCTTCTCGAAACGGATCGCGTGCACCATGATTTATTCCTCCCCAACCGATTGCCGAAAGGCCTGGGGGACGTTTTAGCCGAGCGCGCCTTCCAGCGCGAGCAGGGTTTGCTTGGTCTCGAGGCCGCCGGAACCGCTATAGCCGCCGAACCCGGTCCTGGCCAGCACCCGGTGGCAGGGAATTACGATCGGGATCGGGTTCTTCCCGCAGGCGCCGCCGACTGCGCGCGGCGCCGAGCCGATGTCGGCCGCCAGCTCGCCATAGGACCGGGTTTGGCCGTAGGGGATCGCTTGCATTCCAGCCCAGACGCGGCGCTGGAAATCCGAGCCGGCCGGACGCAGCGGCAGGTCGAAATCGGTGAGCTTGCCGGCGAAGTAGGCTTCCAACTGCCGTGCCGCCTCGGCGAGGAACGGACTGCCGTTGGCCGCGCGCTCCTCGGCCCAGCGGATTGCCACCAAGGCGCCGTCGGCCTCATCGAGGACGAGCTGCCCGACCGGGCTGGGTATCGATAGGGAAGGCATAGGCGCCCCGCACGACAAGAACGAATAACGAACATTAGCGCAGATCGGCGAGCCTGTCGACCAGCGCTTGCGGCTCGGTGATTGGCAGCGAGCACACCGGCCCTTCACAGACATAGGCGGTCGCCTTGCCGCCGACCAGACCTTTCCCAAAGGCCGGGTGGTCCAGCGCTAGCGCCTGGTCCGGGGCGATCGCGAGGATGACTCGGTTCGGCAACGAAACCTGGTACATCGCGCGGCGCAGCGCCTGGGACCCGGCATCTCCCCGCTCGCCGACCAGAACGATCTGCGCTGGCTTTTGCGCCAGCTCGGCATTGTTGATCAGCGTCGCCAGCGGAAAGAAGTTGCGCGTTACCTCGCCGGCAAATGCCTTGACGATCGCCTCGGCGCGGTCGCGATAGGTCTCGTCTCCGGTGAGGATGGCGAGCCGGGTCAGCACCCCGACCAGGGTACCGTTCCCCGCCGGCACCGCCGCATCGGCCGCGGTCTTGGCGCGCGCGATCAGCCCCGCGGTATCGTCGGCGGCAAAGAAATAACCGCCGCCGTCGCTGTCCCGATAATGCCGCTCGAGCACCGCGATCCAGTCACGCGCCGCGGCGAGATATCCGGGCTCCGATGTCGCTTCGTACAGCGCCAGCGCGGCGCGGCATAAATTGGCGTAGTCGTCGACGCTGGCCGGGTGGCGGGCCTTGCCGTCGCGCCAGCTATGAAACAGCCGCCCATCCGGCGCCGCCATGTGGTGACCGACAAAAGCGAAGGCGCGCGCGGCCAAGGCCAGCCAATCCGGCCGGTCGAACGCCAGCCCGGCATGGGCAAGCGCGGCGATCATCAGCCCGTTCCAATCGGCGAGCACCTTGTCGTCGAGCCCCGGGCGGACCCGCGGCGCCCGCACGGCAAACAGCTTCTCGCGGCAGCGTGCCAACAGGGCTTCGGTCTCGGCGTCGGCAAGCTCGGGATGATCGAGCCGGTTGAGGATCGTGTGGCCTTCCCAGTTGCCTTGCGGCGTCACGTCGTAAAACGCATTGAAAACGGCGGCATCCCCGCCGAGCGCGGCGTCGATCTCGGCCGCGGACCAGACGTAGAACTTGCCTTCTTCATGCTCGCTGTCGGCGTCGAGGCTGCTGGCGAAGCCGCCCTCGCCGGTCACCATCTCGCGTTCGAGCCAGCCGATCGTCTCGCCGACACGCTGTGCGTAGAGCGGGTCGCGCACCTCCTGCCAGACCAGGGTCAGAAGGTCGATCAGCTCGGCATTGTCATACAGCATCTTCTCGAAATGCGGCGCCAGCCAGCGGGCATCGACCGAATAGCGGGCAAACCCGCCGCCGAGATGGTCGTAGATCCCGCCCTGGCAAATCGTGGTCAGGGTGCGCAGGACGGCATCGCGGAAAGGGCCGCGCCGGGTACGTTTCCAGCCGCGCCACAGCAGCTCGAAGATGCCGCATTGCGGGAATTTGGGTGCGGTGCCGATGCCGCCGTTGAGCGGATCGACCTCGCGCAGCAACCGCTCGGCAATGCGGTCGAACAGGACCGGATCGATGCCCTCGCCCGCCTCGGGCCGCCCCAACTGCTGCAAGGCCTGGCGCAGCGCGACGACGTTTTTCTGCACCTTGTCGGGATCGCTGCGATAGGTCTGGGCGACCGCCTGCAACACTTGCGCAAACCCCGGTCGGCCCCAGCGCGGCTCGGGCGGAAAATACGTGCCGCCCCAGAACGGCTCGCCCTCGGGCGACAGGAACATGGTCAGCGGCCAGCCGCCCTGCTCGCCGAGAAGCGCGAGCGCGTGCTGGTAGATCGAATCGAGATCCGGGCGCTCCTCGCGATCGACCTTGATGCTGACATAGAGATCGTTCATCGCCGCGGCGATCGCGAGATTCTCGAAGCTCTCGTGGGCCATGACGTGACACCAATGGCATGCGGCATAGCCGATCGACAGCAGGATCGGCTTGTTCTCGGCCCGGGCCGCGGCCAGCGCCGCCTCGCCCCAGGGTTGCCAATGCACCGGGTTGTCCTTGTGCTGCAGCAGGTAGGGGCTGGTTTCCTCGCCGAGGCGGTTGCGGTCCATGAAGACTCCCTTGCGAGGCAGCATTGCCCCAGTGTGGCTCGACGCAGAGTAGCTCGACGGAGTAGGCTTTCCTCCGTATCTTAAACGCAGTTTGGCGGATCGCGTCAGCCACTCCGCCGATTTTCCAATCCTGGCAATCCGGAGGCGACGAATGGCAGACGATCCGCAGCTCTTCTATGACCGCCACATCTTCATGTGCACCAATGTGCGGCCCGAAGGGCATCCGCGCGGCTGCTGCAGCGCCGGCGGCAGCGAAAAGCTGCGCGGCTATATGCGCGAAAAGGCCAAGGCGATGGGGATCGAGAACATCCGCTGCAACGCCTCGGGTTGCCTCGACCGCTGCGAGCTCGGCCCAAACATGGTGATCTATCCCGAAGGTGTCTGGTATCACTATGAAAACACCCAGGACATCGACGAGATCCTCGAGACCCACCTGAAAAACGGCAGGCGGGTCGAGCGGCTGATGCTGCAGCCGGACCAGAAAGAGCTGTAGTCCCCGGTCCTGTCGCGGCGGATCGACCTGCCGGCATTCGAGACCGATACCATATTCGCCCCGGCCACCGCGGCCGGGCGCGCGGCGATTGCGATCGTTCGCATCAGCGGCCCGCTCGCCGGGCCGGTGGTGACGGCGGTGGTCGGCGGATTGCCGGCTGCTCGTCGGGCGCGCCATGTGCGGTTGTGCGATCCGGAAAGCGGCGAAGACATCGACGACGGCCTGGCGCTGTGGTTTCCCGGGCCGCACAGCGTCACCGGCGAGGATGTCGCCGAGCTGCAGGTTCACGGCAGCCGCGCCGTGCTCGGCGCCGTGCTCGGGGTACTGGGGCGGATGGGGCTGCGGCTCGCCGAGCCGGGGGAGTTCACCCGCCGCGCCTTTCTCAACCACAAGCTCGACCTGGTCCAGGCCGAGGCGGTTGCCGACCTGGCGGCGGCCGAAACCGAGGCGCAGCGGCGGCAGGCCCTGCGCCAGCTCGATGGCGGGCTCGGCGCGCTCTATCGCGGGTGGTCGGAGCGGCTGCTGCGGCTGCTCGCGCATCTTGAAGCCGCGATCGATTTTCCCGACGAGAATTTGCCGCCGGAGATCGAGGCGGAGGTGATCGCGGAAACGACCGCGCTCGTCACCGAGATCACGACGCATCTTGCCGATCATCGCCGTGGCGAGCGGTTGCGCGACGGCATCGCCGTCGCCATCGTCGGGCCGCCCAACGCCGGAAAATCGAGCCTGTTGAACCAGTTGGCCCAACGTGAGGCGGCGATCACCTCGCCAATCGCCGGCACCACGCGCGATGTCATCGAGGTCGCGATCGATCTTGCCGGATATCCGGTCGTGTTGGCGGACACCGCCGGACTGCGCGACAGTGGCGATGCGGTCGAGCAGGAAGGGCTGCGCCGTGCCGTGGCCCGCGCCGAGTCGGCGGAGCTGCGGCTCTTCGTCTTCGACGCCGGGCGGCCGGAGGATGCGCGGGGCGCCGGGGCCTGGCCGGGCCCCGACACGATCCTCGTCGCCAACAAGATCGATCTCGTCGCGGACCGGGGAATCCTGCCGGTCGATGCGGTGGCGGTGTCGGCGCGCACCGGTGCCGGCATCGCGACGCTGGTCACGGCGCTGACGGCACGGATAGCGGCGGATTACGATATCGCCGCGCCGCTGCTCACCCGGGCGCGGCACCGCGCGGCATTGGAGGCGGCGCGCGATGCCCTGAACCGCGCCGTCGCCGCGTCTTTTCCGGAGCTGCGGGCGGAAGACCTGCGTCTCGCCTGGCGCAGCCTCGGCCGGATCACCGGGCACGTCGATGTCGAGGACCTGCTCGATGTGATTTTCGCCGATTTCTGCATCGGAAAATGACCGGAATTATGTAGGTGTCTCACGGTGAGACAGATACATAATTCCGAAAATGACGTTTCACGTGAAACCTCGACACCGGAGAGCGGCCTTCGTACATTCCGCAGCCATGAGCGGTATCGGTGCGAGATACGACGTCGTCGTGGTGGGCGGCGGTCATGCCGGGTGCGAGGCGGCCGCCGGGGCCGCCCGGCTTGGCGCGCACACGGCCCTCGTCACTCATCGTCGCGATACGATCGGCGAGATGTCGTGCAATCCGGCGATCGGGGGCCTTGCCAAGGGTCACCTGGTGCGCGAGATCGATGCCCTCGACGGGGTGATGGGTCGGGCGATCGACCGCGCCGGCATCCAGTTCCGCCTGTTGAACCGCAGCAAGGGCCCGGCCGTGCGCGGACCGCGTGCTCAGGCCGACCGCAAGCTTTATCGCCGGGCGATGGCGGAATTGCTGGCCGAAACCGCCGGGCTCGACATTCTCGAAGGCGCGGTCGAGGATTTGCTGCTGGACCCGCGGGGGCGGATCGCCGGGTTGCGGCTTAATAACGGACGCGAGATCCCGGCCGGCCGGGTAGTGCTGACCACCGGCACATTTCTCGGCGGTCTTATCCATATCGGCGCCGAAAAGATCCCGGCCGGCCGGGTCGGCGAAGCGCCCTCCTTGGGTCTGGCGGGGACGTTGCGCCGGGCGGGTTTTGCTTTGGGGCGGCTCAAGACCGGCACCCCGCCGCGGCTTGACGGAAAGACCATCGATTGGACGGGGCTGGAGGTACAGCACGGTGACGATCCGCCGCTGCCGTTCTCCTTTCTGACCGGGCAAATCACGACGCCGCAAATCGTCTGCCACATCACCGAAACAACCCCGGCAACGCACGCGCTGATTCGCGCCAATCTGATGGATTCTCCGCTTTATGCGGGCGAAATCACCGGGATCGGACCGCGCTATTGTCCCTCGATCGAGGACAAGGTGGTGCGGTTTGCCGGGCGCGCGCGGCATCAGATCTTCCTCGAGCCGGAAGGGCTCGACGATGACACAGTCTATCCGAACGGCATCTCCACTTCGCTGCCGCGTGAGCTACAGGCCCAGTTCGTCGCCACCATCCCCGGGCTTGAGCACGCGGTAATGCGGCGACCGGGTTATGCCATCGAATACGATTATGTCGATCCGCGAGAACTCCATCCGACTTTGGAAACGCGGCGGCTGCCGGGGCTGTTTCTCGCCGGGCAGATCAACGGCACCACCGGCTATGAGGAAGCGGCGGCGCAGGGGATCGTCGCCGGCGTCAATGCCGCCCTGTCGGCCTCGGGCGCCGCGCCGTTGGCGCTCGATCGTGCCGATGCTTATATCGGCGTCCTCATCGACGATCTGGTGACGCGCGGCACCAGTGAGCCTTACCGGATGTTCACCTCGCGGGCCGAGTATCGGCTCAGTCTGCGCGCCGACAATGCGGATCAGCGCTTGACCCCGGTCGGCGAGCGCATCGGGGCCGTCGGCGCCGCGCGGGGAGCCGCCTTTGCCGCAAAGATGGCGGCACTGAACGACGCCCGCAGGCTTGCCGCGTCATTGCGGCTGAGTCCGTCGGCCCTGGCCCGGCACGGGCTCGCGGTCAACGCCGATGGCGTGCCACGTTCCGCGGCGGAATTGCTGGCCCATCCTGAGATCGATGTCGCTCGGCTCGCCGCGGTCTGGCCCGAATTGGCCACGCTGTCGCCCGAGATTGCCGAGCAGCTGGAGATCGACGCCCGTTATGCGGGCTACCTCGACCGGCAGGCGCGTGACATCGCCGCTTTCCGGCGTGACGAGGCGCTGCTCCTGCCCGACGGGCTCGACTATGCTTGTGTCGGTGGGCTGTCGACCGAGGTTCGCGGAAAATTGGCAGCGGCCCGGCCGTCGACTCTGGGTGCGGCGGCGCGCATTTCCGGGGTGACTCCGGCGGCCCTGGTGGCATTGCTGCAGTACGTGAAGCGCCGACCGGAAGCGGCGTGAGCGGCAAACCGGAGGCGTTCGATGTCCGTGGGTACGCGGCATTGACCGGTGTTTCACGTGAAACCCGGAAACGTCTCGAAGCGTTTTCTTCGACTTTGATCGAATGGTCATCTCGCATCAATCTCGTCAGCCGGGGGACCCTCAACGAGTTGTGGTGGCGTCATATCTTCGATAGTAGTCAAATCATTAAGATTCTGGGCCCGGCGCCGCAAAACCTGGTCGACCTCGGCAGCGGCGCCGGGTTTCCGGGCCTGGTGCTGGCCATTCTCGGGGTTCCGGGGGTCGAGTTGATCGAGGCTGATGCCCGCAAATGCGCGTTCTTGCGCGAGGCCGCGCGGGTCACCGGGACGGTGGTGACGATCCACAACAGCCGTATCGAGGCGGTGCCGCCGCATCGGGTCGATATCGTCACTGCCCGCGGCTGCGCGCCGCTCGATCGGCTGCTGCCGCTGGCCGAGCGGTTTATCGGGCCGGGCACGACCTGCCTTTTTCTCAAGGGGGCAAAGGCCGAGGAGGAATTGACCGCCGCCGGCAAAGCCTGGACAATGCAGGTCACGCGGCATCCCAGCCGTACCGACCCGGGTGGGGTCATACTTTCGTTGCAGCAGGTGGTTCGTGAGCCTCGTCGAGCCTGAGGCTGCGCCGCGCGCGGCGGCGGGTGCGCGGCCCCGCATCATCGCCGTCGCCAACCAGAAGGGCGGCGTCGGCAAGACCACGACCGCGGTTAATCTTGCGACCGCCTTTGCCGCCAACGAGCGGCGGGTTCTGGTGATCGATCTCGACCCACAGGCAAACGCAACGACCGGGCTCGGGGTCGTGGAAGGCACGGTGACCGCGACCAGCTACGATCTGTTGCTCGGCGGGGCGGAGCTTGAAGCGGCAACTGTCGCCAGCGCGGTGCCGCGGCTCGACGTGGTGCCAGCCACGCCCGACCTCGCCGCGGCCGAGATCGAGCTTGGCGCAAGGCCGCGTCGCGAATTCCTGTTGTCGCGGGCGGTCCGCAGCCATCTGGGCGCATACGACGAAGTGTTGATCGATTGCCCGCCATCGTTGAACCTGTTGACAATCAATGCCTTGACCGCCTCCGACCGGGTTCTGGTGCCGCTCCAGTGCGAGTTCTATGCGTTGGCCGGCTTGGCGCAACTGATGGGGACGATCGAGCGGGTGCGACATTCGCTGAACCCCCGCCTCGAACTGCAGGGGGTCGTGCTGACGATGTACGATCGCCGCAACAATCTGTGCGAGCAGGTGGCCGCCGATGTGCGCAGCCATTTTGGCGACAAGGTCTACGCCACGGTGATCCCGCGCAATGTCCGCGTCTCCGAGGCGCCGTCGCATGGCGTGCCGGTGCTGATCTATGACCATCGCTGCCCCGGCGCTCAGGCCTATATCCAGCTGGCCGCCGAGATGCTGCGGCCCCGGCTCGCGGCGAGGTTCATGCCATGAACAGCGGCGCCAAGCGCCAACCGCTCGGACGCGGGCTTGCGGCTCTGTTCGGCGAGGCCGAAGCGCGGCCGGCCGGCGACGCCGGCGGGGTGCGCGAGATCGCGATCGAATTGATCCGTCCGGGCGTGTACCAGCCGCGCCGGTATTTCGATGAAACCGAGCTCGAGGCGCTGGCCCAGTCGATTCGCGAGAAGGGGGTGTTGCAGCCGCTTTTGGTGCGGCCGGTTGACGAGGCCGAGGCGGCGTTCGAGCTGGTCGCCGGCGAGCGGCGCTGGCGCGCGGCGCAGCGCGCCGGGCTGCATCAGGTGCCGGTGCTCATCCGTGTCCTGGCCGACGCCGAGGCGCTGGAAATCGCGCTGATCGAAAATCTCCAGCGCGAGGATTTGTCGGCGCTGGAGGAGGCCGAAGCCTATCGCCGGCTGATGCAGGAATTCGGCCGCACCCAGGCGGCTCTCGGCGAAGCCGTGGGCAAAAGCCGCAGCCATGTCGCCAACACGCTGCGTCTGCTGGGCCTGCCCGAGACCGTGCGGCGGCAGCTGGAGGAAGGCGCGCTGACGGCTGGCCACGCGCGGGCTTTGCTGGCCGCTGCCGATCCGGCGGCGGTAGCGGCCGAGATCATTCGCCGCGGCCTCAATGTGCGGATGACGGAGCGGCTGGTGCAGGGCCGCACCGCCCGGCCGGCGACGTCCGCCCGCCCGGCGCCCGACGCCGACAGCGCCGCGCTCGAACGCGAGCTGACGAACAGGCTGGGTGTCAGGGTCACGATCGCCGGCAAGCCGCGCGGCGGCGCGCTGACATTGCATTATTCGAGCCTCGATCAGCTCGACGGGCTGCTGGCGCTGTTACGCGCGGGCTGAGTTCGACGCCGCCTGCGCGATGCCGAGCAGCGCGGCGCGGCAGGCGGTCTCGGCCGGCATCCCGGTCGTCTTGATCCGGGCCTCGGCGGCGGCGAGGGCATCGAGCTGGCGGCGCAGTTGCGGCTCGCGCCACAACCGCAGCTGGCGGCGAAACGAATCCTGCTGCTTGAAGAAGATCGGCGGCCGGGCGGCGCGCAACACCGCATCGGCGGGCTCGCCGCCGGCGATGCGAGCGGCGAGGGCATGCAGACGCTGCAAGTGCCGCAGCGTTGCCCTCACCACCGAAACGGGGTTTTCTCCCTCCTGGAACACGCGGTTGAGCGCGCGGTCGAGCGCCGCGGCATCGCCTTCGGCTGCCGCGAGC
>DASQGR010000249.1:0-4590 GCA_035632515.1 Allostellaceae bacterium
TTCTGGCTGCGACGGGCGCGTTCGACGCCCTGTCGCTCGCCCGCGAATACGCCACCCGCCGCGATGTGTTCGCCGCCGCGCTGATCCGCCACATCTTGCTGGTCGCCGCGGCGATCGGCCCGGCGCTGCTGATCGGCGTGCCGCTGGCGCTCGCTGCCCGCCGCCGCCCGCGGTTCGACGCGCCGCTTTTCGCGGTGCTGAACCTGTTGCAGACAGTGCCGTCGATCGCGCTGTTCGGGCTGCTGATCGTGCCGCTGTCGGCGCTGGCGAGCGCGGTGCCGGCGCTCGGCGCGCTCGGCGTCGGCGGGGTCGGCCCGGCGCCGGCGATCATTGCGCTGATCCTTTATGCGCTGCTGCCGGTCGCGCGCAATACGCTGGCCGGGATTGCCGCGGTGCCGCCGGCTGCGATCGAGGCGGCGCGAGGCATGGGGATGACCCGGCGACAGGTCTTTTGGCAGATCGAGATGCCGCTCGCCCTGCCGGTGCTGCTCGCGGGCTTGCGCATCGTCACGGTGCAGACGATCGGGCTTGCCGTCGTGGCGGCACTGATCGGCGCCGGCGGGCTCGGCAGCTTTGTCTTCGAGGGGCTTGGACAATACGCCGCCGATCTGGTGTTGCTCGGCGCGGTGCCGGCGATCGCCTTGGCGCTCGCGACCGATTTCCTGCTGCGGCTGCTCGCCGCCGCGCTGCACCGGCGGTATGCGCCATGACCGACGCGATGATCGAGATTGCCGGGGTCAGCAAAGCCTATGACGGGCGCAAGGTGGTCGACGATGTCTCGCTGAGCGTGCCCCGGGGCGCGTTTTGCGTGCTGCTGGGTCCCTCGGGCTGCGGCAAATCGACGACGCTGCGCATGATCAACCGGCTGGTGCCGTGCGACAGCGGCACGATCCGGGTCGCCGGCAAGGACATAACCGCAGTGCCGCCGGAGGCGCTGCGCCGGCGCATCGGCTATGCGATCCAATCGACCGGCCTGTTTCCGCATTGGCGGGTCGGCGACAACATCGCCACCGTTCCGCGCCTGCTCGGCTGGCCGCGCGAGCGCATCGACGCCAGGGTGAGCGAGCTGTTGACGCTGCTGCGGCTCGACCCCGGCACCTATCGCAGCAAATACCCGCACCAGCTTTCCGGCGGCGAGCAGCAGCGCGTCGGCGTCGCCCGCGCCCTCGCCGCCGACCCCGACGTCTTGCTGATGGACGAGCCGTTTGCCGCGGTCGACCCGATCACCCGCGATGCGCTGCAACGTGAGATCGCCCGCATCCACCGGGCGACGGGCAAGACGATCCTCTTCGTCACTCACGACATCGAGGAAGCACTGCGCCTGGCGAGCGTGATCGCGATCCTCGACCGCGGCCGGCTGGTGCAATTCGCCAGCCCTCTGGAGATTGTCGAGCACCCGGCGAGCGGGTTCGTCCACGAGTTCGTCGGCGCGCAAGGGATCGGGCTGAGGCGCCTTTCGGTGCGCAAGGTCGCCGATCGGATGCGTCCCGGCGAGACCGCCGAGGGCGAGCCGGTAGCGCTCGACGCTTCGCTCGCCGACGCCCTGGAGGCGATGACCGCCCGCCGCAGCGACCGGCTGCCGGTCGCCGACCGGGACGGCAGGCTGGTCGGAGCCATCGCGCTCGCCGATCTGGTACGATAAGGCGATGCGAAAGACCGACCTCCTCGCCAGCCCGATCCTGTGGGTCGGGTTGCTTTTTTTCGGCCTACTGCTCGATATGGATGCGCTGCGGCCCGTCTTCGCCTGGGCGTTTCCCGGCGTTCGGCCGGAGATTTTCGACCGTGCCGGCTTTGTCGAGCTTTTTCTGTCGCACCTTGGCCTGGTTGTCGCGGCCGAAGCGGCGGCGGCGGTCGTCGGGATCGCGCTGGCCGTGTTCGTCACCCGTCCGGCGGGGCGGGATTTCCGCACCCTGGTCAATGTTCTGACGACGACCGGACAGACCTTCCCGCCGGCCGCCGTCCTCGCCCTCGCGGTGCCCGCGATCGGTTTCGGCCCGCGCCCGACCGTCGTGGCGCTGTTGCTCTATGGCTTACTGCCGATCGTCGAGAATGCGATTGCCGGGCTCGAAAGCGTACCGGCGGCGCTGCGCGACGCCGCCGAGGGGATGGGCCTTTCGCCCCGGCAGCGTCTCTGCCAGATCGAGCTGCCGTTGGCGGCCCCGGTCATCCTCGCCGGAGTCCGCGTGTCTGTGACGATCGCCATCGGTACCGCGACGATCGGCTCGACGGTGGGCGCGCTGACCTTCGGCACGCCGATTTTCGACGGGCTCGCCGCCAACAAGATTCCCTATGTGCTGCAAGGGGCGGTGCTCGTCGCGCTGTTTGCGATCCTCACCGACCTGGTCTTCGCCTGGCTCGACCGCCGCCTGCGCCCGGCGGGCGATGGCAGGACGCCGGCCTAGAGCCTTACCTGTTTAGACTAGCGACAAGAGCTCGGCACTATAGCAGGTGCGCTGTACGCAGTGGGTGGACGGGGCGTGAGGCGGAAACGGAAACCGCGGCAGATGCCGCAGTCTTCAGCACGATACGCCGAGGCAAGGTACTTGGTATGCGTCGTCCCATCGAAGCGCTACCGTCGTGCTGAAGCCGCGACAGACATACCTTACACGAATCTTACAAAGATTGTCAGCAAATATCGGGAAAACCACCCCCCGCGTTATTTGCCCAGCATTTTAACCAAGCTTCTGCAGGAGCAGGCCGTCCGTCCGGGCAAGGTCCATTCCCGCGGTAGAGCATGGGTCAGGTTCCGATCGCCAGGGGGCTCGACAGTTTTTTCAACAGGGCGATCACCGATAGCGGGGTCAGCCGGCCGGTACGCGGATTTTCGACGCTCGGCACATTTTCGATCTGCATGGAAAAGCGTGCGGCATCGGCCTCGACCTCGATGCGGTGGGTGTTGCGGCTGACCGCCGGATCGGCCCAGATTTCGATCGTCGTCCGGTCGGGGCCGATCCCGGCCAGGGCGAGCGCCGCGGCGACATTGACGTTGGCCGGAAAGCCGCGCGCCGCCTCGCGCGCGCTCCCGGTGAAAACCAGCTTGGCCTCGGTCAGCCCGGTCACGCCGATCCGGTGATCGACGAGATACGGCGCGCCGTCGAGCCCGGCCGGCGGCTTGCGGGTAATCATGTGCACCGAGGCGATGCCGCCGCCGAGCGCCGCCGCCTGCACCGCATCGAGGGCGATGAGCGCCCCGGTCGGCACCAGAATGCGGCCGCCATGCCGGCGCGCCAACGCGACGAGATCGAAATTGTCGAGCAGCGCCCCGCAGCTCAGGGTGACGAGTGTGCGCCCCTGCGCCAGCGCCGGCTCGGCGATGTCGCGCAGGAATGCCGCCGGCACGCATTCGACGACGATGTCCGCCGCCTCGCCGAGACGGGCAAGCGGCAGTACCGGCACCTTGTGCGCGAAGCCGGCGATTGCGGCCTCGGCGCGGGCGACGTCGCGCGCCGAGACCGCGGCAAGGCTCAGCCCCTCGATGCCGCCGTCGAGCGCCTCGGCCAGCACTCTGCCGATTGCGCCGAACCCGCCGACCGCCACACGCAAGGCCATCCATCTCTCCCCGAACAGCTTCAGCTCCCGACACCCCTTCGGCGCTACACCGCAGGCTCGCCCTCGACAATGAACAGGCGCGTGTTCGCCGAGCGCTGCCGCAACGGGATAGCCTCGCCGTAAGCCGGGCTGTTGTACCACTGCTCGGCGTCGGCGAGGCTATCGAAGGCGACGACGACGATCTCCCCGGCCGGCGCGGTCCCTTCCTTGCAATGGGCCTTGCTGCGCACGATCAGCCGCGCGTTGTAGGCGGCCAGCGTCGGTATCGCCTTGGCGACGTAGTCCTGAAACACCGCCGGATCGGTCACCTCAACCTCGGCAATCACATAAGCGGGACGTTTGTCAGGCATGGCACCCCTCCTCAATACGATTTCGGCAGCCCGAGCACGCGCTCGGCGATGTGGGACAGGATCAGCTGCTTGCTGACCGGGGCGATGCGGGCGATCTGGATTTCGCGGAAATAGCGCTCGACATGGTACTCGCGGGCATAGCCCATGCCGCCATGCGTCAATACCGCTGCCTCGCAGGCGCGGTGCCCGGCCTCGGCGGCGAAATACTTGGCGGCGTTGGCAAAGGCGCCGGAATCCTCGCCGGCATCGTAGGCGGCGGCGGCGCGGTAGACCAAGAGCTCGGCCGCCTCCAGCTCGACCCAGCGCTCGGCGAGCGGGTGCTGGATGCCCTGGTTCTGCCCGATCGGCCGGCCAAAGACGATGCGCTCGCCGGCATAGCGCGCAGCCCGGGCGAGGGCCGCCCGGCCAAGGCCCACCGCCTCGGCGGCGATGAGGATGCGTTCCGGGTTCATCCCGTGCAGGATGTACTGGAAGCCCTTGCCCTCTTCGCCGATGCGGTCCTCAAGCGGCACCTTGAGCCCGTCGATGAACAGCAGGTTCGAATCGACCGCCATGCGGCCCATCTTGGGGATTTCGCGTACCTCGACCGCGCTGCGGTCGAGGTCGGTGTAGAAGAGACTCATGCCGGCAGACGGCCGCGCCGCCTCCTCGAACGGCGTGGTGCGGGCGAGGATCAGCATCTTCTCGGTGA
>DASQGR010000250.1:0-2978 GCA_035632515.1 Allostellaceae bacterium
CCGCCGCCGATACGCCGGGAGCGAGCCGCACGATCCAGCGATCGAGCACCTGTGGCCAGCCCTCTCCCGCCAGCTCCTCGGCAACCATCGGCGCATGGTTGAAATTGCCGTTGGCCAGCTCCGTGCCGTAAGGCGACAGCCGTTCCAACGCATCGTCCAGCGGCGCATAGGCGGGGGTGGTCATCAGCGCCTCCTGCGAATCAGGTAGGCCGCCGCCGGGCCGGTTCAACCAGCGCGTCCGCGCCGAAAATTCGATCCGGTCGCGGCGCCGACACCGTCGCGCCGCGATGCGCGAGCGGCGGGCTGCGTGTTTCTATAGCTTGGGCGGCCGTCGCGCCTGCGATGCCTGTTCATAGGCATAGGCCAGGCGCAGCAGGGTCGGCTCGCTCCAGGCGCGGCCGGCAAAGGTCGCGCCGATCGGGTAGTCGGGGGTATCGGCCCTGCCGGCTCCCGACGTGAACCCGGCCGGCACCTGCACGCTGGGATAGCCGGGCTTGGCCGAAATCGCCGCCCCGGCCGCGCCGGGAAACAGCACCGCGTCGAGCCGGTGCGCGTCCATATACGCATCGAGCCCCAGCGCGCCGGCGGAACGCAGATCCATCGCCCGCGCGGATTTGTATTCGGGCTCGCTGAGGTCCCCGCGCGTCGCCGCGGCGGCGTAGAACATGTCCTGGCCGAAGCGCAGTGCGCGATCCGCGTGCGCCTCGTTGAAAGCGACGATGTCGGCGAGCTTCCGCATCGCCGTCTCGCTCGCCCAGTCGCGCAGGTAGAGGTCCAGGTCGCGCCCGATCTCGTAGATGAAAACGATCGAGCGATAGGCCGGCTTGAACGGGGTCGGGCTCAACGGGTTGCGGTTGAGCACCGCCATGTTGGTCCCCGGCCCGCCCATCCAGCCGATGGACGGCATGCTCGCGCGCACGAGGACCGCGCCCTGCGCCTGCAGCGTGGCGACGACCTCGCGCATCACCGCCGCCGAGCGCGGCGGCAGCGGGCGGTAATAAACGTCGTTGGCGATATCGGCCGGATCGCTCGGCACGCCGATGCGCGCGCCGTTGAGCCCGTCCGCGTCGAGGAAGTCGGTGTAGTCGGCCGGGCGCTGCAATTTGCGCGTCGCCGGGTCGAGGGGGTCGCGCGCCGCCAGCACGTTGAGCAGGATCGCCGCGTCGCGCACGGTGCGGGTCAGCGGGCCGGCAGTATCCTGGCTGTGCGAGATCGGGATGATGCCGGCGCGGCTGATCAGGCCCACTGTCGGCTTTACCGTGACGAGGCCGTTCTGCGTCGCCGGGTTCAGCAAGGAGCCGGAGGTTTCGGTGCCGATCGCCGCGGCGCAAAGCCCCGCAGCCACCGCCACGGCAGACCCCGAGCTCGATCCGCCGGGGGCGACGATCGGGATGCCGTTCTGGTCGAGCGCCGGGGCATAGGGGTTCTTCACCTGGCCGCCCAGAGAGCTGTAGCCCGCCGGCATGTCGATCGCGAGCAGGTTGGCGAATTCGGTGAGGTTGGCCTTGCCGAGGATCACCGCCCCGGCGGCGCGCAGCCGATCGACCACGGTCGCGTCGGCCTTGGCGCGCGCAGCGGCGAGCGCAAGCGAGCCCGCGGTGGTGTGCTGCCTGTCGGCGGTGGCGATGTTGTCCTTGACGAGAATGGGGATGCCGGCGAGCGGCCGGCGCTTGCTCGGCCTCGCGCCATCAAGCGATGCGGCGATGGCGAGCGCGTCGGGGTTGACCTCGCGCACCGAATTGAGCCCCGGCCCGGTACGATCGTAGGCCTCGATCCGACCGAGATAGGCGCGGGTGAGCGCGCCGGATGTGGTCTGGCCCGCCGCCAGCGCCTGCTGCAGTTCCGCAAGTGTCGCGTTTTCGATCATCGGGGGAACGCCAAGGGATGGTTGCGCGTTGATCCGTCAACCCTAAACTGAAGTCGATCGAGGCACATGGCAGACAATTCCGGCGGAAACGGCGGCCTCTACTTTATCGTCGGGGCGCTGGTTGTCGTGGTAGCGGTGCTGGGGGCGGCAATGACCGGGCACATGCCCTTCTTCGGCAGCAAGCATACCGAAATCATCAAGATCGAGGGTCCGTCCTCTCCCGCGAAGTGAGCGGTCGGCGCCATCACGCCGAACGCTGCTGCCCCAGATACCACTCGAGGATCTGCTCGCCGGTCCAGCAGACGACGTCGCGGTGCACGCAAATATGCGCCAGCGCGTTGCGGAAATATTTGAGCCGGTGCGGGGCGCCCATGATGTACGGGTGCACGACCAGCGCCATCACCCGCGCCGAATCGCGGGCGTCGCGATAGAGCTGCTCGAACTGGTCGATGGCCCGATCGAAATATTCGGACGCCTTGTGATGCTGGATCAGCATCATCGCCACGTCGTTGCATTCCTGGGTATAGGGCAGGTTGACGATGCTCCTGCCGCCGCGGGTTTTCAGCGCCACCGGCTGGTCGTCGAGCACCCAGTCGCAGACATAGTCGTAGCCCGCCTCGGCGAGCAGATCGGGGGTGTCCCAGGTCTCGGTCAGACCGGGGCCGAGCCAGCCGCGCGGAGGCTTGCCGGGGGCCTCGCGGATCGCCGACGAGGTGCGGGCGATGTCGGCGACCTCGTCGGCGACTTTCTGCATGTTCTTCTGGCTGAAGCCGTGGCCGATGAACTCCCAGCTCCGCTCCTTCGCCGCCGCGGCGATGGCGTCATAGCGGGCGATCGCCGAGCCGTTGATCGCCAGCACCGCCGGCACGCGCAGATCGTCGAAAACCTCGAGCATCCGCCAGAAGCCGACCCGGTTGCCGTATTCATGCCAGGCCCAGTTTGGAATGTCGGGCATCGGCGAGCCGCCGGCCGGTGGGGTCAGCACGGTGCGCGGCATCGTCTCGTTGATGTCCCATTCCTCGACATTGACGATGACCCACAGCGCCAGCCGCGCCCCACCCGGAAGGACCAGAGGCTTGCGCTGCGATACCGGCGAATAGTCGAGGCGTTC
>DASQGR010000251.1:0-10786 GCA_035632515.1 Allostellaceae bacterium
AGGGATCGAAAAGGCGCCGCAATATCCCCGGGGTCAGGGCGCTCAACGGGTTGACGGCGACCCCCGGGTTGTCGCTCGACCCGGTAAGGCGGAAGCTGGCGGCGAAGAGGCTCTGCCCCTCCCCGCCCATCAACAACGCGCCGATCACCGGTACATTGCCGAGCACCGAATTGAGCGCGTAAGCCGGCGCCAAGGTGCCGTCGACATCGATCTGGTCGCGGCCGGGGCTGATCCAGCCCTTGGCGGTGATGCCGAGCGCGCCGCCATAGGCGAACAGGCGGTCGAGGGCGATCCGCCCCTGGGTATAGGTGAAATCGCCGCGCAGATTGGTGAACGGGATGCCGGAGCCCGACATCATGCTGAACAGCCCCTCCAGCGAGGCGAACGACAACAGCCGCGCCAGCACCGGGGCGCGCACCATGCTGTAATCCGCGCCTTCGACATGAGCGCGCAGCACCTGGTGCCCCGCGGCCGGGAAAAGCACGCCCTCCAGGGTGACGTGCCCGTCGACGACATTGTCGGCGACGCCGAACAGGCGGAGGCTGGCGCCGAGGTCGTCCGATTGGAACCGCAGACGCCGGTTGCCGGTCTCGCTGCCCAGGCTGAGCGCGAGCTTGCGTCCGTTCGGATAACGGCCATCGATCTTGATCGTTTGCCAGCTGCCGCGCTCGCGCAGCAGCTCGGCGACGACGTCGCGCGCCTCGCGCCGCGGTCCCAGGGCGAGCCGCGCCACCCGCGCCTCGATTTGCAGCGGTATCGGCGAACCCGGGGTATCATCGGCGACGGCGCGCTTGATCTCGTGACTGAGGTCAAGCCGGGCGGCGCGAATATCGGCGCGCCAGCCGCCGCCCGACCGACGGCTGATGGTCCCGGCGAGGTCGTTGTCGCCGACCGCAAGGCGATGGATGTCGACCCGATCGAGCTGCTTGCGATCGGCGCTCAGTGTCGCCGCGAGCCTGCCGTCGAGCCCGGCAGCCTTGATGTCGATGCGGGGAAGGCGGGCGATCGCGTCGTTGTCGAGCTCCGCGGTGAGCTTTGCCGTCGCTGGCGCTCGCGGCGGCTTTGTCCAGCCGAACTCGTCGAAGGCCAATCGGGCAGCCTGCAGGTCGAGCACCGCATCCACTTCGGCCTTGGTGCCGCTGGCCGGGGCGGTATAGGTCATATCGACCGCCACCGGGCCGCTCAGCCGGTCGGGCGCGACATCCCAGTCGAGCCGCCGCCGCGCCTCGTCGTCGAGCGTCAGGCCGATGCGATAGCGGGCCCGCGGTCCAGCCTTCGGATGAAAATAAAGATTGGCGTCGATTGTCGTCGGCGTGCCGTCGAACCTGCCTGTGCCCTGCAGGTGCACCCCCGGACGGCCGAGATCGAGGGTCAGATTGCCGTCGGTCAGGGCCTTGTCGAGCGCGATCTTGGCATAGGCAGCGCCGGCAAGGGTGGCCTTGGCGCCGTAATCCACCTGGTCGAGCTTGAGCGCGTCAAGCAGCGGAAGCTTGAAATGCAGCTGGGTCTCGACCTTGCCGGCGATGCGCGTCGGGTCGAGGCCGGCGTCATGGGCGTAGTGCAGCGGCTTGGCGTCGATCACCTCGAGCGCGTCCTGCAGCGGCCCCGTCAAGGCGACGTCGATCGTCAGCGTCTCGACCGGCGCGCCGAGATCGGTGATCACGACCGAACCGCCGGTCGCCTTCAGCGCCTTGAGCTGGCCGCCGGTCACGGCAAAATCGAGGCGGCGATCGGCGAGCGTTGCCGTGCCGCTGACCTTGTGCACCGGCGGCAAGCCGTTGAAATAGTCGACCGTCAGGTCGTGAAACCGCATCGTACCGCGCGCGCCGGAAAATTCGGTGGCAAACGAGGCAAGATCGAGCTGGACCGCGAGGTGCATCGACAATTCGTCGACCACGCCGTCCGACAGATTGGCTGCCACCCAGCGCCGTCCGCCGTTGCTGACCCCGCGCGGCCACAAGGCATCGAGCCGCGCCGTCGGCACATGGGTGACGGCGAGGTCGAGATTGCCCGCCAGCTTTTCCGGCAAATCCGAACCGGCGACAATCGATTGCGCCGCGAGCCCGTCGAGCTGGCCCGAGATGGTGAGGTGAGTGCCGCCGGTGAGGTCGAGGGCCAGCCTGTCGAGCCGCAGCGCGGCGGTTGAAGGATCGTAGTCGGCGTGCAGTTCGCCATGCGCGATCGGCAGCGTGCCGGCGGTCAGCATCGGCGTCTGCAGCTGGCCGGCGCCAAAGCCGAGATCGAGCCGCGCCGCCTCGGCACGACCGGTGGCGAGGTCAAAGCGCAGGCCAAGCGTTCCCGACACCGGGAATCGCGCCTGTGCCAGCGGAGCCAGCACAGGCAGCACCGGAACCAGCGCGGTCGGGTCGAGCCCGTCGAGGCCGAGCTTCAGGTCGAGCTTTTGGTCCGCCCCGGTGTAGCGGTAGGTGGCATGCAGCTCCGGCGCGTTGCCGCCAAGCACGATCGCCAAAGAAAGCTCGCCATCGACTCCTTGCTCGCTGCGGTCGAGCGAGGCGGCAACCCTGTCGGCCTGCCACACCCTGCCGGTCATCCGGTCATCGACGACCACGGTTGCATCGCGGATGGAGACCCATCGCAACCGCTTCCACGGCCCGTCCGGCCGCAGCGGCGTGAAGATGCCGACCGGATCGTCGAGCCCCAAATCGCCCGTCGCGGTCTCGGCGTTGCCGATGCGAAAGCTGAGGGTGCCGCTCTCGTCGCGAGTCATCCGCACGATCGGATGCTCGACGACCAGCCGAGTCGGCTCCAGCTTGCCGCCGAGCAGCGCGCCGACGCTGAAACTCGTTGCCATCTCGGGGAAATTCGCCAGCGGCGCCCCGTCGGGCAAAGACAGGCGGACATCCTGGACGCGCAGGTCGAGCTGGTGCGTCTTGCGGTCGACGCCGATGCGGACCCCCGATATCGCCAAGCCGACGCCCAGGCCGGAGCGCTCGAACGCCTGCTGGACATAGGGGGTGAGGCTGTCGAGCTCGATCGGTCCCTGCATCAGCCGCCAAATGCCGACGCCGACGATCAGGATCAGGACCGCAGCGACACCGCCGAGCCAATGCAGCAGGCGATGGGCATGGTGGCCGACATGCTGTGCCGCGGTGCGGCGCATCGCGGGCGGCCGATTGCGCCGCCGCAGGCGCGCGGCGACCGCGCCCAGCCGGCCTTGACCGTGGCGGCGCGGCGCGCGACTGTCGCCGGTATCACCAGGACCGCGCGATGAGCCTGTTATCGCACCTCTCCCCAGATGGCGGCGGCCTGCCCCTTGCCGCCGATGCGCGGCTGCTGGCCCTCGGCCAGGCTGCCTGGCAGGAGGCGCTGGCCGAAGCGCCGCGCGCGGATGCCGCTGCCGCCGCGCGCGGCTGGAGCGAAACTCCCGCCGGGCAGCGCCTTCTGGCCGCGATCTTCGGCAACAGCCCGTTCCTCGCCGGGGTCGCCACCCGGGAATGGGAATTCCTGACCGAGCTGGTCCGGCACGGCCCCGACCGGCTGTTGAACGACATCATCGCGACGTTGAGCAAAGCACCCAACGATGGCGAAAACCGGGCGGCGTTGATGTGCCGGCTGCGGGTCGCCAGACGGCGGGTGGCGCTGCTCGCCGCCGTCGCCGAGTTCGCCCGCGTCTGGGATCTCGAAAATCAGATGCAGGCGTTGACCGGGTTTGCCGAGGCGGCGATCGATGCCGCCCTGCGTCACCTGCTGCAAACAATCGACGGCACGCCGTTTGCGCCCGAAGCCAAGTCGCAGGAAAGCGGCCTGATCGTCCTCGGCATGGGCAAGCTCGGCGGCGGGGAGCTCAATTATTCGAGCGATATCGATCTGATCCTTCTCTACGACCCGGCGCGGTCGCCGCCCGTGGAACGGGACCTCCTGCACGGGTTCTTCAACCGCCTTGCCCGCGAGCTGGTGCGCATTCTCGATGAGCGCACCGGCGACGGCTATGTATTTCGCACCGATCTGCGCCTCCGTCCCGACCCGCGCTCGACCCCGCTGGTGATGTCGGTCGCTGCGGCGCTCGGCTATTATGAGAGCGTCGGCCAGAACTGGGAACGCGCGGCGCTGATCAAGGCCCGCCCCGTGGCCGGCGACCGCGTTGCCGGCGCCGGCTTTCTTGCTGAGCTGCAACCTTATATCTGGCGGCGCCATCTCGACTTTGCCGCGATCGCCGATATCCATTCGATCAAGCGGCAGATCCAGGCCCATCGCGGCGGCGGGCGAATCGCGGTCTACGGCCACGACATCAAGATCGGCCGCGGCGGCATCCGCGAGATCGAGTTCTTTGCCCAAACCCAGCAGCTCATCTGGGGCGGCAGACGGCGCGAGTTGCGCGTCGGCGCGACCTGCGAGGCGTTGCGCCGGCTCGCCACCGCCGGGCAGATCGACGCCGAAACGGCAACCGCCCTGATTGCCGCATACCGTTTTCTGCGCCGGGTCGAGCATCGCCTGCAGATGGTCGAGGACGCCCAAACCCATCGCCTACCCGCCGACGCCGAGGGCATTGCCCGCCTCGCGGTCTTTCTCGGCTACCCGGATGCCGACGCATTCACCACCGAGCTCGTCGGCACGCTGACCACGGTCGAACGCCGTTACGCCGATTTGTTCGAGGAGGCGCCGTCCCTTGCCGGGCCAGGCAATCTGGTTTTCACCGGCTCCGACGACGACCCGGCAACTTTGGCGACCCTGGCGCAGATGGGGTTCGCCGAGCCCTCCGAGGTCGCCGGCATGGTGCGCGACTGGCACCACGGCCGCATGCGCGCGACGCGCAGCCAGCGAGCGCGCGAAATCCTGACCGAGCTGGTTCCCGAATTGCTGCGCATCTTCGGCGCCACCGCGCAGCCCGGCATCGCGCTGCGCCGTTTCGACGAGTTCCTGTCGCGGCTGCCGGCGGGCGTGCAGCTGTTTTCGCTGTTCCATGCAAACCCCGGCCTGCTGCGCCTCGTTGCCGACATCATGGCCGAGGCGCCGCTTTTGGCGGAAAGCCTGTCGCGTCGCCCGGCGCTGCTCGAGGCGGTGCTGAGCGCCGATTTCTTTGCACCGCTGGCGGACAAGGCCGGGCTTGCCAGCGATCTCGCCGACTCGATCGAGGGCACCCGGCATTTCGAGGAAGTTCTCGACCTGGCGCGGCGCTGGGCCAACGAGCGGCGCTTTCAGGTCGGGGTTCAGCTGCTCCACCGCAACCTCGACGGCGCCGCGGCCGGGGCGGTGCTCGCCGACATCGCCGAAACCGTTCTGGCGGCGCTGGTGCCGGCAGTCGCCGCGGATTTCGCCCGCCCGCACGGCACGGTGCCCGGCGGCGAGTTCGCCCTCGTGGCGATGGGTCGCCTCGGCAGCCGCGAGATGACCCTGGCCTCCGATCTCGACCTCATCCTGATCTACGATGCGCCGGCGGAAAGCGAGCAATCCGACGGCCCGCGCCCGCTGGCGATTTCGACCTACTACGCGCGCCTTACGCAGCGTCTGATCGCCGCAATCACCGCCCCGACCGCGGAGGGCCGCCTCTACGAGGTCGATATGCGGCTGCGGCCGTCGGGGGCTTCGGGGCCCATCGCCTCCAAACTCGACGCTTTCGCCCGCTATCAGCGCGAGTCGGCCTGGACCTGGGAACACATGGCGCTGACCCGGGCTCGGCCCTTGGCCGGAGACCAGGGGCTGCGCACCCTCATCGAGGCCGCAATCGCCGCGGCGCTGACCGTACCCCGCGACCCCGCTCGCCTGGCCGCCGACGTCGCCGAGATGCGCGAGCGCATCGCCGCCGAGCACCCGCATCCCGCCGCCTGGGATCTGCGCAACCGGCGCGGCGGGCTGGTCGATCTCGAATTCATCGCCCAGTTCCTGATGCTGCGCGAGGCGGCGCGTGCGCCAGGGGTATTGCGGCGCGACACCGGCGCGGCGCTCGCCGCCTTGCACGAGGCCGGCGCCTTGCCCCCGCAAGGGCTGCAGGCGCTCGGCGATGCGCTGGCGCTGCTGCGGCACGTCCGCGCCCTGCTGACGGTGCTGTTCGACGGCATCCCCGCGCCGGAGGCGCTGGCCGGGCCCGCCGGAGCGACTCTGGCGCGCTGCGCCGGCGCGGTAGATTTCGCCCGACTCGACGCAGATATCATTGCCGCCTGCGCCGATGTCGTTCTCTGGTACGATCGACTGATCGCCGCGCCGGCCCGGCAGATGCAATCCCAGGCGGCGGAATACCAGGCGGCGCAGTCCGGCAAACCCGAAACAGGAGGCGTGACGAGATGAGCGTCAATGTCGGCGACAAGGCCCCCGATTTCACGCTGGCAACCGATGGCGGCGGGTCCGTCACCTTGTCCAAGCTGCACGGCAAGCCGGTGGTGCTTTATTTCTACCCCAAGGACGACACCTCGGGGTGCACCGCCGAGGCCTGCGGCTTTCGCGATTCGCTGCCCGATTACAGCGCGACCGGCGCGACGGTGATCGGCATCTCCAAGGATTCGGTCGCCTCGCACGACAAGTTCAAGGCCAAGTACAACCTGCCCTTCGCCCTTGCCTCAGACGACAAGGGCGAGGTGGTCGAGAAATACGGCGTCTGGGTCGAAAAGAGCATGTATGGGCGCAAATACATGGGGATCGACCGCAGCACCTTCCTGATCGACAAGACCGGCACCGTCCGCGGCGTCTGGCACAAGGTCAAGGTGCCGGGCCATGTCGCCGAAGTGCTCAAGGCGGCGAAGGCGCTCTGACCGCGCGCCGGGAAGCGGAGGGGGCCACGCCTCCACCGCGCGGCGTTGAGCGAGTCGCCGCGATACCCTCGCTTGCCGACGGCGCCGTTGCCATCCTTTCCACCGCGGATCCGGCGCGGAAAGTGGCGTTTAGCCGCGCGCTGGCAGCGCGGTGGCGGGAAGGGGCGATGCCGGTCGGTGTCGCCACCGCGCCGATCCGGCCGGCACGACCCGCGCGGCCGCTTCTCTTCCCGCCCCGCGACATGCCGAAGCGGCGCAATTTCGGCTCGGCGGCGGGGCGGGTGGCGCTGATTCACGCGCTCGCGCATATCGAGCTCAACGCGATCGATCTCGGCTGGGACATCGTCGCCCGATTTTCCGCCGCCCAGCTGCCCCGCGCGTTTTTCGACGACTGGGCCGGCGTCGCCGCCGAGGAGGCCGAGCATTTCGCGCTGTTGCGCGCCCGTCTCGTAGCGCTCGGCAGCGATTACGGCGCCTTGCCGGCGCATGACGGATTGTGGGAGGCGGCGATGGCGACTGCCGACGATCTGCTGGCCCGGCTTGCGGTGGTGCCGCTGGTGCTCGAGGCCCGCGGCCTCGATGTCAGCCCCGAGATGATCCGGCGCCTCGAACACATCGGCGACACGGATAGCGCAGCGATCCTCGCCCGCATCTATCGCGACGAGATCGGCCACGTCGCGGTCGGCGCACGCTGGTTCGGCCATCTATGCCGCGAGCGCGGCCACGACCCGGCCGCGGTGTTCGCCGACCGGGTCCGCCGCTGCTTTACCGGCGCCCTGAAGCCGCCATTCAACCGCGACGCACGCGATCGAGCCGGATTGCCGCCCGAATACTACGCGCCGCTTGCCGCCGCGGCCGGTTGACCCGGCCTTGCCGGTGGCGATCGTCGACACGGGTTTCAGCGGCGGCCCCAAAAGGGCCGTCCCCAGAAGGCGGTCGTTGCGGGAAACGCGGCGACGAAGCAATCTCGCGGAACGGGCGCGCGCCGGCATGAGAGCGTGCCGCGCTGCTCTCTCACGGACAGCCACTGGAAAGATATCGCCATGACCGAAGACTGGGCCAAGATCACCGCCGATCTCGAGCGCCTGTTGAAGCTGCGCTCCTTTGTCTTCGCCATGAAGCTGTTCGAAAAACGTGAGGATATGGAGGCGATCCCGCGCATCCGCCGCCCGCAATCGATCCACACCTTCGACCAGGTGGTGGGACAGGCCTCGCGGCTGGGCTGGACCGTCGGGATCACCGCGGACAACCTGGTCGGCGCGCAATGCCGTGCGGTGATCGGCCTCGGCAACGCCAAGGACCCGACCTGGCAATCGGGCAAGCACATGGTCGGAGTGTGGTACAGCACTGAGGCCGACGCGAGCGCGCACCAGGCGGCGATGAACTGCGTCGCCGACGGCGAGTACGAGGCGATGGCGGTCGCGCCGCTGGCCAGCGGCCGGCTCGACCCGCCCGACATCGCGCTGTTCTACGCCACCCCTGGCGCGATTATGTATTTCATCAACGGGCTGCAATGGGCCGGGTACAAGAAGTTCGACTGGGGTGTGGTCGGCGAGTCGGCCTGCGCCGATTCATGGGGCCGCGCGCTCAAGACCCGCGAGCCGAGCCTGTCGATCCCGTGCTTTGCCGAGCGCCGCTACGGCGGGGTGCTCGACGACGAGATGCTGATGGCGCTGCCGCCCGACTACCTGCCGAAGGCGATTGCCGGGATGGAAGCGCTGTCGAAAAACGGGCTGCGCTATCCATTCCCCCAATACGGCATTCAGCAGGATGTGAGGGCGGGGATGGCGGTCAGCTATCCGGGCCGCTGACCACTCGTGCAACTACCCGAGCCGCTCGCGATCGTCGAGGTCGCGGGCGAAGACGGCGCCGTCATTCGCATCCGGCGCCACGGCAATCCGCGCGGCAACCGGGTGGTGGTGAGCCACGGCAATGGTTTTGCCGTCGACGGCTATGTCGCCTTCTGGGGCCAATTTCTCGGCGAATACGAGGTCGTTGTCTTCGACGCGCGCAACCACGGCTGGAACCCGCTCGCCGATCCGCCGGGGCATGATTATGCGCATATGGCACGGGACCTCGACCGGGTGCGGGCGGCCGTCGGCGACGAATTCGGCGGGAAGCCGACCGCCGGGCTGTTTCACTCGATGGCGGCGCAGGCGGCGATGATCGCGGCGCTCGAATTCGGCTGGCGTTTCGACGCGCTGGTGTTGTTCGACCCGCCCAATGTGCCGCCCGAGGAACATCCGGTACGCCCGCTGATGCTCGCCTATCTGCGCCGGCTGCTTGCCTGGGCGAGCGCCCGCCGCGACCGTTTCGACGACCCCGAAGAGCTGGCGCGCGACTATGCGGCAACCCGCTCCGGCCGCTTTTGGGAAGCCGGCGCCCATCGGGCGATGGCCGAGGCGGTGTTGCGGCCGGATGCGGCCGGCGGCTGGGAACTGCGCTGTCCGCGCGCGCTCGAGGCCGCGATGTACCGGCAGGGGATGACGCTGGGACTATGGCCGCCCCGCGCGGCTCTGGCCGGCCCGGTCAAGCTGATCGGCGGCGATCCCGAGCGCGAACGCCCCGATCCGACCGCGTTGTCGAACCGCGCCTTGGCCGAATTCGGCGACTACGATTACCTCGCGATACCCGGCACCGGGCATCTGTTGCAGCTCGAACAGCCAATCGCTTGCGCCAAGGCGGTACGGGAGTTTTTGGCCAACATAGGGCTGGTGTAGACCCGACTTGTCGTCTCGGCCGGCTCCGGAATGCCCGGCGGTCACCGCAGCGCGGCGGCGATGTTGCCGCCGTCGACGGTGGCGATCGATGCGGTGGTGTTGCGCGCCAGCGCGAGGTCGACAAAGGCCGCGGCGACATCCTCGGCGGAGACTTCGCGGCCGAGGATGTTGCGGCTCATATAGGCGGTCTGGCTGATGCCGTAGGCGGCGGCCCGGTCGGCGATCATCGCATCGGTGAGCAGCCCGCCGCGGATGCCGTCGGCGTTGACCGCATTGCTGCGGATGCCGTGGGCGCCGTATTCGAGCGCATATTGCCGCATCAGCGCCAGGGTGGCGGCCTTCGGCAGGCCATAAGGGCCGAAATTCGGCCCCGGGTTGACCGCCTGCTTCGACACGTTGAACAAGAGGCAGCCGCCGGTCTGCTGCGCCAGCATGATCCTGACCGCCTGCTGCGCCACGCTCTGATGCGCGAAGAAATTGAGCTCGAAGCTGTCCCGCAGAACCTTGTCGGCGACCTCGCCGATGCGGCCTTGCCACGCCGCGCCCGCATTCGAAACGACGATATCCACCCCGCCGAAGCGCGCGACGGCGCGCGCGAACGCATCCCCGACCGCAGCGGCGTCGGTGACGTCGCAGGCAATGCCGAGCCCGCCCAGCCGCTTTGCCGCCGCGCCGGGATCGGCCGCGGCGCGGTCGAGCAACGCGACCTCGGCGCCCTCGGCGCGCAAGGCCTTGGCGGTGGCGAGGCCGATGGTGCCGGCGCCGCCGGTCACTACCGCGACCTGGCCGGCAAGCGGCTTTTCGACCGCGCTGCCGAGCTTTGCCTGCTCCAGCGACCAGTATTCCATCTCGAACAATTCGGCCTCGGGCAGCGATTCGAAGGTTCCGACCGCCTCGGCATCGGTCACGGTCGCGACCCAGGATTCCGCGAGATCGGCGGCGACCGCGGCGTCCTTGGCGCTGCGCCCCAGCCCGTAAAGCCCGACCCCCGGCACGAGGATCACCCGCGGCATCGGATCGAGCTCGCGCTTCCCGCCGCCCGACGCGGCGTTGTGCCGGGTGAAATAGGCGTGGTATTCGGCGACGAAATCTTCGACCGCCCGGCGCGTTGCGGCGGCGAAATCATCGAGCCCGCCGCGCTGCGGCGCCGGGACGATCAGCGGGTAGTTCTTGGTGCGGATGGTGTGGTCGGGGGTGGCGACCCCGGCCCGGCCATAGCGGGCAATGTCAGCGCCGTTGACCAGGTTCAGCACCGCCGGCCCGCCGCGGAAATCGAGGACGAAGCGCTTGTAGGCGTCGGGAACCGCCGCGTCGGCCAGCGCGCAGGCGCCGCGCAGGATCGGTGCCACCTCCTGCGACGAC
>DASQGR010000252.1:0-4316 GCA_035632515.1 Allostellaceae bacterium
GATCTCCGGGTATTCCTGGGTCGGATCACGGCCGCGGGTCGCCGGCCCCTGGATTTCGCCGAACTGCTCCGAGAAGCGCTTCAACTCGCCGAAGCCGAGGTGCTGGTCCGGAAACCGCAGCACGCCGTACCTGCCGAGCGCGAGCAGTATCTGCCCGAGATACCGCTCGCTCAACGGTTGCGCCAGATCGATCCCGCGAGCCGTCGCCCCAAGCGCCGCGCCGGTCGGTTCAATCGCGAGCATGGCACTCCTCCTCCGGTTACCGCGGTAATGTTATAGCGGCGTTGTCCTGCGCCGGGTCAAATCGGTTCATGGTCGCCGTCTTAAGCTTGCGTAGGGGACGCATTCGATCGATGTCGCCGAGGACAGCGCCTGGCGCATCAGGATCACCGCCGCATCGGCCTCGGCGGCGGTGTTATAGGTCACGTACAGGCAGGAATGGCCGGGGCTTTCCTCGATCTTGAGCCCCGGCCCCGATGCCACGTTGCTCGGCGTTTGTATGTCCACGCGCTCGACGTTGCCGACCATCAGCGTCCCCCCATTTCCCGGGGGGACTGTACCTCGCGACGGGCCGTAAAACAGTACGCCAGTCGACAACAATCGCAAAGATTGCAGCCGCCGATATCTATCGCTTAGATCGCTTCGGTCCGCCTGCCGGGGCGTCTTCCGCCTCGGGCAAGGCGACGGGCGGCTCGCTCGTGGCGAACAGCACCGAGCATTCCGCCTGGTCCAGCAGCGCCCCCGCGGTTTGACCGAAGGAAAGCTGCTCACCGGGCCGCGGGCTGACCCCAACGACCAGCAGATTGTGACGCCCGAGCTTGAGCTGCCGCAAAATCGTCTCCTGCGGCGTGCCGCTGCTGCGCACCGCGCCTTTGACGTCGACGCCGTAAGGGTCGCCGAGGCGGACAATCTCGCGGATGATTGCATCGGCGGTGCTCGCCGGGGCCAGCGCGGCGCCGACCTCATGCTGCCACGAGCGCGGCGCGCGGGGCTCGCTGGCGGCGATGTGCAGCGCGGTTACCGATCCGCGCGAGGCTTGCGCCAACGCGATCGCCAGCTCGGCGCCGTGCCGCGAGACGGGAGTGCCGCTGACCGGGACCAGGATGTTGAGCGGGTGGCTCCCGGCTTCCTTGCGGTCGGCGCCACGGGCGATGGCGATGGCGAAGGGGCCGGCGAACTCGGCGGCGCTGCGCATGATCTGCTCGTGGAAGAGCTCGCCCTCGGAGGCGGGTTCGCGCCCGATGAAGAGAAACCCGTAGCCCTTTTTTGCTTCTGCTGCGATCGCCTCTTCGTCGTTCTTTTCGATCCGCGTGGTGATCGCCGCGGGTGCGCTGCCCGACTCAAGCTGGCGCGCCTCGTCGCCTTCCTCGGCATTTTTCGTGACGACGGTCCTGGTCCGCTCGGCCTGCCTCTCCCCTTCGTGCAACGGCCCCGGAGGCTCGTAATCGAAATGGAGGACCGTCGTCGTCATGCGCCGTGCGCCGGCGAGAAGGCCGGCCAGACGCGAGGCGAACTGCCCGCTCGGGCTGGCGTCGACGGCGACGAGCATCCGCTCGATCCGGGAGACAAAGCCGACGGCCTCGAGCTCCTCGCGTTCGAGCCGCTCGGCCTCCTCTTTGGTGATCGGCAACCGGCCCAGTGCCCAGCGCAGCATCGGCGGCATCGACATCGTCGTCACCACCGCCATCGCGACGATCGTCGTGAACAACGGTTGATTGAGGACGCCCATCGACAGCCCGATCGTGGCGACGATCACCTCGGTCGAGCCGCGTGCATTCATGCCGCAGCCCAGCGCCAGCGACTCGGCCCAATTCATCCCGCCGATCCGGCCGCCGAGAAAGGCGCCGCTGAACTTGCCGAGGCTGGCGATGGCGATCAGCCCCACCGTCAGGAACAGCAGGCTGGTATCGGCCAGCACCGCGAGGTTTGTCGACAGCCCGGCGAGCCCGAAAAAGATCGGCATAAACAGCGCGACGATCAGGCCGCGCAGTTGCTCTTCGATATGGCGCGTCAGGATCGGCGACTGGCCGATGAGAATGCCGGCGATAAAGGCGCCGAGCACGGTATGGACGCCGATCGCGTCGGTGGTCAGCGCCATCAGCCCGGCGATCACCAGGATCGCGGTGATCACCGGCAGTTCGCTGACGAACCGGTCGTTTGTCCAGCGGATTGCGCGGAACACCAGCTGGCGGCCGACGGTAAAGCTGACGACGAGAAAGATCGCCGTGCCGACGAGGCTTTTCGCCAGCGACGAGAGGTCGATCGCACCGTGGGTTGCGAGCCCGAAGACGACCGACATGATGATCCAGCCGATCGTATCGTCGATGATCGCTGCGGCGACGATCACCTGTCCGACGGTGCGGCGCAGAAAACCGACCTCGCGCACCACCATCGCCACGATTTTCACCGACGAGATCGACAGCGCGACGCCGAGGAACAGCGTGGTGATCAGCCGCCGTCCGGGGTCGGGCAGCATCGCCTCCGGCAGGAGCTCGCCAAGGACGACGCCGCAGAGAAACGGCACGGCGATGCCGCAGATCGAGATGCTGAACGCCGCGGCGCGCGAGCGGCGCACAACCGACAGGTCGGTCTCCATTCCGGTCAGCAGCAGCAGCAGGAGGATGCCCAGCTGCGCGACCGCGTCGATCATCGCCCGCTGCTCCGGTGCCGCCGGAAACAGGGCCTGCTCGCCTGCCGGCCACAGCGCGCCCAGCACCGACGGGCCAAGCATGATGCCGGCGATCAACTGGCCCATCACCGCCGGCTGACCGATGCGCTGCATCACCTCGCCCATCAGCCGGCCGGACACCAGAAGGGCGATGACCTCGCAAATGAAAACGACGTCGGAGGGCCCATGCGCGGGCGCCTCGGCGGCGAACCCGAGTCCCGGCATCATGGCGATGGCAAACGCCGCGGCGAACAATGCCGGCATCCCGCGACACGGCATGGCAAACGCCCGAAACATCATGGAGAGCAGGCCCCGTGGCGGAGGCGGCCGGCCGGAAGCCCGCTCGTCGAACAGGCTCCGGCAGGCGTCGCAGAAGGGCTTTCAGGCTGCGGCAGCGCGGTCGCCTCGGCGCGGGCTGGTCTGTAGCTTCGCGGGCCGGGTTGCGGCCGCTGCGGGACGGTCGTCCGTGATGATCCCCATCAGATGGCGAAGCGCCTCTCGGCCGCGCGACAGGCGCGAGCGCACCGTGCCCACAGGAATGCCGATCACCTCGGCGACCGCCTCGTAGCTCATGCCTTCGAGGCCGACCAGGAGGATCACGGTGCGCTGGTCTGCCGGCAACTTGGCGAGCGCCCGGTCGAGATCGCGCAATTCGAGCCGATTGCCCTGATCGGCGGCCCGGGTCAATGATGGCTCGGCCTCGCTGATCTGAACGGCGGTGCCGGCGCGCGACGAGCGGCGGACGTGGTTGACGTACTGGTTGTGCAGAATGGTGAAAAGCCAGGCCCGCAGATCGGTGCCGGGCTGCCATAAATGCTGCTTCGCCAGGCCGCGGACCAGGCAATCCTGAACCAGATCGTCGGCAGCGACCGCATCGCGGGTCAGCGCCCGGGCATACCGCCGCAGGCGTGGAATCTCAGCTTCTATGCGAGTGCAGAAATCGGCCATCGGTACTTTCCCCGGAAGCTGTGGTTCGGCGTGTCGCCAGTCACCAATCGGGGAACCTTACCGACTGCACGTCACTGGCTGATGACAACCACGCGTCTTTTTGTGAGGAATTGTAAGGGAATGTGTCACCGCCTGCCGAGGCTTCCAATTTCACCGCGGGGCCCGGACACGCAAAAAGGGCCGGGTCAAGCCCGGCCCTTTAACGGCGGCGAAGTGGCTTGCTATTCGCGCGGGTAGCCCCAGCCCTCGTCGCGATGCGCTCCGCCCAGCGCCCCCGCCGCCGCGGCGATAAACGCGCCGATCAGCATCGACAGGGCGGTGAACAATGCCAATTGGGCAGCGGCTTTGCGCGCCGCGTCCGCGGCTTGCTTCGCCTTTAGTTCGGCGTCTTTTGCCTGGGCATACACGTCATTGACCCGCTTTTCGGCGTCGGCCTGAGATAGGCCCGTCCGTGCCGCGACGAGCTTGGCGAGATAGGTCCGGTCGCCCGCCGAAAGGTCGCCATCGCTCAGCGCCCTGGCCATGATCCGCCCGGTTTCACCCTTCACATCCTGATCCGGCGCGTTGGCATTGGGGGTGTCGGAACGAAACATCGTGTCGACGAAATACGCGGAAGGATTGGCGAGCGAGCCGGCGCTTCCCGTGCCGGCCGTCTGGGCCGCCCCTTGCGCCGCCCCGCCGGCAACGGTCGCCGCGCTTC
>DASQGR010000253.1:0-2311 GCA_035632515.1 Allostellaceae bacterium
ATCGCATTCTTCAATAACCCGGCCGACGCCGCCAAGGGCGCTGACTTCGTGCAGGAAAGCGGGCCCGAGCGCGAGGACATCAAGATCGAGCTGTTCGCCGCAATCGACGCGGCGGCGCCCGCGGACACGGTGATCGCCACCAGCTCGTCGGGGCTGCTGGTGAGCCGCGTGAGCACGAAATGCAAACACCCGCAGCGCTGCGTGATCGGCCATCCGTTCAACCCGCCGCATCTGGTGCCGCTGGTCGAGGTGGTTGGCGGCGACCGGACGGGGCCCGAAGCCATTCGGCAGGCGCTCGCCTTTTATGCCGCAATCGGCAAGCAGCCGATCCACATCCGCCGCGAGGTCGCCGGCCACGTCGCCAACCGGCTGCAGGCGGCGTTGTGGCGCGAGGCGGTGCACCTGGTCGCCGAAGGGGTCGCCAGCGTCGCCGATGTCGACACCGCGATCAGCGCCGGGCCGGGGCTGCGCTGGGCCTTGATGGGGCCGCACCTGACCTTTCACCTTGCCGGCGGGGTCGGGGGCATCGCCCATTTCCTCGACCAGTTCTCCGGGCCGATGACCGACTGGTGGGAGACCTTGGGCAACCCGGCGTTGACTCCTCAACTGAAGGAGCAGCTCGCCGATGGGATCGCCACCGAGGCCGCCGGGCGCGGCATTGCCGAGCTGGAAGCTTGGCGTGACCAATTCTTAGTCGATCTGTTGGCGTTGAAGGCGGCTCGGGGCTCCTGACCGAGACGCCGACGCCGCGCGCCGGCGCCGCCACATGGATCGGCTTCATCGCCATGAGCGTCGGCATGTTCATGGCCGTGCTCGACATCCAGATCGTCGCCAGCTCGCTGCCGCAAATCCGCATCGGCCTGGGGATCGAGCTCGACCGGTTGAGCTGGGTCCAGACCGCCTACCTGATGGCCGAGATCGTCTCGATCCCGCTGACCGGCTGGCTGACCCGGATGATGTCGACCCGCTGGGCGTTTCTTGCCTGTGTCTGGGGCTTCACGCTGGCCAGCGCCGGCTGCGCCGCCTCCTCCGGCTTTTGGACGCTGATTTCCGCGCGGGTCGTCCAGGGACTTTGCGGCGGCGCGCTGATCCCGCTGGTTTTTTCTGCCGTGTTTGTCATGTTCGATGGCAAGGATCGGCTGCGGGCAACGGTCGTCGCCGGCCTCCTGGCGATGATCGCGCCGACGTTGGGGCCGACGGTCGGCGGTTTCGTCACCGACCGCCTGTCGTGGCACTGGTTGTTCCTGATCAACGTGCCGCCGGGGGTCCTGGTCGGGCTGGCGGTGATGCGCACGGTCGGGGTCGACCGCCCGGACTGGCGCTTCGTCCGCTCCGTCGATCTGGTGGCCATCCCGCTGCTCGCGGTTTTCCTCGCCACTCTCGAGGTCGTGCTGAAGGAGGCGCCGCACCGCGGCTGGGGCGATCCTGTGATTCTGGGGCTGCTCGCCGTATGCGCCGGCGGCGGGGGCAGCACATTGTGGCGGTGCGCGCGGCATCCGACCCCGCTGGTCGACCTCGCCGCGTTCCGCCACCGCAACTTTGTCTTCGGCTGCTGGTTCAGCTTTGTCCTCGGCGTCGGGCTTTATGGCGCCGGCTACCTGCTGCCGCTGTTCCTGGGGCTGGTCCGCGGCCATACCGCGCTGGCGATCGGCGAGATCATGATCGTCGCCGGCGCCGTGCAACTGGTGGCGACGCCGGCGGCCAGCATACTCGAACGGCGGCTCGACGCGCGGGTGATGACCGCGATCGGCTATGTCCTGCTGGCGGTCGGGTGCCTCAGCAATGGTTTTGCCACTCCCGCGACCGATTTCTGGGGCCTGTTCTGGCAACAGGCGGCGCGCGGTGCGGCGCTGATGTTCTGCGTGCTGCCGACGACGACCCTGGCGCTCGAAAGCTTCCCGGCGCCCCAGGTGCCGAATGCCAGCGGCCTGTTCAACCTGATGCGCAACCTCGGCGGCGCGATCGGTTTGGCGCTGATCGATACCATCGTCGAAAACCGCGCCCCGGTTCACGCCGCCGCGCTTACCGCCCGGCTGCGGGCCGGCGATGCCGACGCAGCGAGCTTTATCGAGCTGCCGGCGCAGTATCTCTCGGCGATGGCGCGCGGGGCGATGGACCCGCAAACCCGCGATACGCTCGAAAAGCTGATCCAGCGCGGCGGCATGACGCAAGCCTTCAACGACGCCTGGCTGCTGATCGGCGGGCTGATCGTCCTGTCGCTTTTGTTGTTGCCGCTGCTGCGGCCCGCGCGAGGCGCGGCGCCGCCCCTGCCCGATCAGTCGAGCAGCGGCCGCAAGCGCTCGACCGCAGC
>DASQGR010000254.1:0-5155 GCA_035632515.1 Allostellaceae bacterium
CACCCGCGACCTGATCGAGCGGGCGCGGGCTGCGGCGGTCTCCGCTACCGACGCCGAGGTACATCGGTTTTTCGAGGCCGCGCCCGGCGTCACCGACGCGTTTGCTGCCCAGGCATCGCGCGGCGCCCTGCCGCTCGACGATCTCGACCGCCTCGCCGCGCTTTTCGCCGAACGCCTGCGGGTCGAGCGGCAATTGGCGTGGATCGGCTATGCCGAGGCGGGAAGCGGGCGGTATGCCGGAGCGACGCGCTACGACGACGGCGAGATCGTCGAATACGTTGCCGACCCGAAAGTGGACGGCGGGGTCCCGCGGCAGGTCGCCGTCGCTGCCGACGGCGGCCGGTCGCAGCCGAGCCATGCCGAGACCGACCCTTATTTCGTCCTCGCCAAGAAATGGTATCAGCTCGGCATCGCCAAACCCGGGCCGGTATGGACGGATTTTTATCAATTTACCTCGGGCGGACCCGGCATCACCTGCATGACCCGGTTTAGGGCGCCCGGGGCGACGGCGGCAACCGGCCTGTTTCACGCGGATTTGCGGGTCGAGCAGATCGCCGATTTTCTCTCGACGATGCATGTCGGCAGCCGCGGCGGCGTTTTTCTCGCCGACCGGCTGGGACATCGGCTGATTTCTCCGGCCGGCGAGGCGGCGGCCAGCGCGGGGGCCGCGGTTGATCTCGCGGCGGCGCGGGGCGTTGCGGCGCCCGGTGCGCCGATCGCGGCGAGATCGGGCGGACACACTTACGAGGTCGTGTTCCAGCCCGTCGCGGTGCGCGGGGATCTGGGGCTCGACCTGGCGGTCGATATCGATCTGGCGGATATCACCGACGGCCTCTATCGCCAGGCAATGATTGCCGGCGGGATCGCCGTCGCGGCGACGTTGCTGGCGGTGTTTGTCGGCGCGCTGCTATCCGCCCGGATTGCGCGGCCGGTCAGCGCCATCGCCGCCGACATGGCTGCCATCGGCGCCTTCGACCTTTCGCCCCACCCGGCGCCCCATTCTTTTGTGCGCGAGATCGCCGAGCTGGGCGAGGCGGTCGACCGGATGAAGGCCAGCCTGCGCTCGTTCAGCCATTACGTGCCCACCGATCTGGTTCGCCGCCTGGTCGCGGCCGGCAAGGAGGCGGAGCTCGGCGGCGAGATCCGGCGCCTGACAATGTATTTCTCCGACATCCGCGACTTCACCACGATGTCGGAGGGGATGCAGCCGCGCGAGCTGGTCGCCGCGATGGGCCGCTATTTCGAGATGATGACCGCGGCGATCACGCGGCACCACGGCACCGTCGACAAGTTCATGGGCGACGGCATCATGGCGTTTTACAACGCGCCGGGCGATCTGCCCGACCATGCGCGACAAGCCTGCCTCGGCGCGCTCGAAGCGCAGACGGCGCTAGCCGAGCTGGCCCGCAACGCCCCGCCGGGAGAGCCGCTCTTCACGACCCGGATCGGGCTCGGGCTCGGCGATGTCCTGGTCGGCAATATCGGGACCCCGACGCGCTTCCAGTACACGCTGCTGGGCGACGAGGTAAACCTCGCGAGCCGGCTCGAAGGGCTCAACAAGCTCTACGGCACGCTGATCATGGGGAACGAGGCCATCGCCGCCGAGGCCGGCGACGGGTTCGAATGGCGCCGCCTCGACCGGGTTGCGGTCAAGGGCCGCCACCAGGGCACCCTGGTCTACGAGCTGCTCGGTCAGCGCGGCGCGGTCGCGAGCGACGTTCTCGCCGCGCGCGATCTTTACGAGAGCGCGCTCGGCGCCTATTTCGCCGGCGATTTCACCGGCGCCGAAGCCGGGTTCGAGGCGGCGGCGACAGCGCGGCCGGACGATCTCGCCGCCCGCATGATGGCCGAGCGATCGCGCGAGCTTTCAGCCGCGCCGCCATCGGCGTGGGACGGCATCCACGTGATGCACGAGAAATAACGATGCGCCAATTGCGCGGGAGGAAAGCGTGCCCCTATCGGGTATCCGGGTCGTCGACCTGACGCGCATCTTGGCGGGGCCGTTCTGCACGATGATCCTCGCCGATATGGGGGCCGAGGTGGTCAAGGTCGAAACCCCGGGGCAGGGCGACCCCTTGCGCGGGCAGGGGGTGAGCCGCGACGGGCTCTCCTGGTATTTCGCCGCGTTCAACCGCAACAAGAAATCGCTGACCCTCAACCTGCGCACCGAGGAAGGCCGCGCCGCGCTCGCCCGCCTCATCGAGAAAAGCGATGTGCTGGTCGAGAATTACCGGCCCGGGGTGCTGGCGGCGATGGGGTTCGGCGACGCGCGGCTGGCGGCGCTCAACCCCGGCCTTGTCACTTGCAGCCTCAGCGGTTTCGGCAATAGCGGGCCGTATCGCGACCGGCCGTCCTTCGACTTTATCGCCCAGGCGATGAGCGGGTTTATGAGCGTCACCGGCGAGGCCGGCGGTGGGCCGCTGCGCGCCGGCCCGCCAATCGCCGATCTCGTCGCCGGGCTGTACGGCGCGGTCGGGGTGTGCGCGAGCCTGGTGCGCAAGGGCCGTACCGGCGCCGGCGACCGTGTCGGCTCCAGCCTCAACAACGGCATGATCAGCCTGCTCGGCTTTCTCGCCGCCAACCACCTCGCCACCGGCGAGGAGCCGGGCCGCACCGGCAACGACCACGCCATCGTCTCGCCCTACGGCATGTTCCGCACAAAGGATGGCGAGGTGGCGGTGGCGCCGAGCCAGGAGCAATCCTATCAGCGCCTGGTCGATGCGCTCGCCATGCCCGAGCTGCGCGACAATCCCGATTTCGCCACCAACGATTTGCGGGTCAAGCACCGGGCGGCGATGACCGCCGCAATCGAGGCGCGGCTGCGGACGAATACCACCGCGCACTGGATCGAGACCCTGAACGCTGCCGGGGTGCCGTGCGGCCGGGTCATGGGATTGGCGGAAATGTTCGCCGACCCGCAGGTGGTCGACCAGCAGATGGTGCTGACCCAGCACCACCCCGGTCACGGCGACGTCAAGATGCTCGGCTTTCCGATCAAATTCGCCGAGGCGCCCTGCGAACTGCGCCGCCCCCCCCCGGAACTCGGCGCCGACACCGATGCGGTACTGGCCGAGCTCGGCTACGGCGAAGATGAGATCACGAGGCTGCGCGCGGCGGGTATCGCTTAGCTACGTCTAGATCCGCTCCGACAGCCAGATCGCGATCCGTGCGCCGGTCTTGATCGCAGCCGAAATCAGCTCGTAGCCCGGCGCCGCCTCGGCTTCATGGGCGAGGGCGGTGTCGCGATGGGCGAGTTCGTCGGCGCGGGCGGCCCTGATTGTCTCGGCCAGTTCCGGGTCGGCGGTGCCGAGCCGCTCGGCCTGAGCGGCATAATGGCCATCGATGACCTCCTCGACCGCAACGGTGCAGGCCATCGCCGCCCGCTCGCCAAGCAGCGCTGTCGCCGCGCCGAGCGCGAAACCGGCCAAATGCCAGACCGGCGACAGCGCCGTCGGCCGAACCCGCCGCTCGCAGAGGAGGCGGTCGAATTGTGCGAGGTGGCGGCGTTCCTGTTCGGCCATTTCGCGGACCGCGCCGGCGGTGCGATGGCGGCCCAGGACCGCAAGCTGGCCGGCATAGATGCGCGTCGCGCCGTATTCGCCGGCCTGGTCGACCCGGATCATCCGCTCGGTCTCGTCACGCGCCGAGCGGTCACCGGGCAGGTAGGGCGGGCGCTCGACGCTCACGCCGCAACCCTCGCCGCGTCGGGTGCGCGCCGGATCGCCGCGGCGCAGAAGGCGAGCATCAACAGCGAGGCGACGAAATTCCAGCCCGCGAGGGACACCCCCAACAGCGACCATTGCACCCGGTCGCACAGCACGGCCTGCTTGCCCATGAGTTGCCGCCGCAGTTCCTCGACCGTCGTCGCGGTGGCGTTGCCGGCGGTGCAGGCGCTCGGGCCGGCAAACCAGTGCTGCTCGACCCCGACATGGTAGAAGGCGATGCCGGCGCTTACCAGAAACACCATGCCGAGCAGGATCGCCGGCACCGGCAGGCGCAGGCGGTTGCCGGTAAGCCATGTCGCCGCCGAGATCGCGATCGCCACCCACCACGGCCAGCGCTGCAGCAGGCACAATTCGCACGGCTGCAACCCGCCCCAATATTGCGACAGCAGCGCCGCGCCGAGCACGCCAATGCTCGCCGCCAGCACCACACCCGCAAACTGCTTCGTCGTCAAACCTGCCATCCGCTCCCAGTCGTTCGCCTTCTGCCATCCGCTCCCAGTCATTCGCTCATAAATAGCGAATGACAACAAACCCGCCAACGAGGACGACGGCGAAGGCGCTCGTCACCAGCATCAGCCGTTTTTCGATAAAGTCGCGCACCGCCGGGCCGAACCACCACAGCAGCGCCGCCAGCAGGAAGAACCGCAGGCTGCGCGAGACGATCGAGGCGCCGATGAACTTGACCAAATCGAAATGCAGGGCCCCGCTCGTAATTGTCACGAGTTTGTAGGGAATGGGGGTCATTCCCTTGATAATTATGATCCATGCGCCCCATTTGGCGAAGCTGGCCTGGAGCGCGTCATAGCGGCCCATCGCATGATAGAATTCGAGGATCGGCCGGCCCACCAGGTCGAACCCGTAATCGCCGATCGCATAGCCGACCAGCCCACCGGCGACCGATGCCAGCATGCAATAGGCGGCAAGCCGCCATGCCGCGCGCGGTCGCGCCAGCATCATCGGGATCAGCAGGATGTCGGGCGGCAGCGGAAAGAACGAGCTTTCCGCGAATGAAACCGCGAGCAGCGCCCAGATCGCGTTGGGCCCGGCGGCGATGTCGATCAGGCGATCGTAAATTCGCTTCAGCATCTGCGTCGCGGTCTCCCGGCAGCGCCGCCCTGATAACCCGCCGCTGGCGAGATTGCGATAGCCCGCATGGTCGCGCCTCGCCAGGGAGCCCGATTTTCCCTACCATCGGCCGATGCGGCGATCCCTCGCTTCAGCACGCCGCCGGGCTGAGCCGTGACCCAGGCTGTCCTGGTAGTCGGCGGCGCCGGTGCGTTCGGCAGCCTGCTGGTCGACGGGCTGATCGCGACGACCGGGTTCGATGCCGTCATCGCGGGCCGCGACCTGGCGCGGGCGGAGGCGCGGGCTGCGGCACTGGGAAGCCGCGCCCGGGCCGTCCGGCTCGATACCGCGAGGGTGACGGCGGC
>DASQGR010000255.1:0-5822 GCA_035632515.1 Allostellaceae bacterium
CTGTCTCGCCGATCTCGGGCTGAAGCGGGCGAAATAGCCGTCACGCCTGGGCTCGACCGAGGCGGCGGCGCTCCGCGGATGGGCCAAGCCCGGCGCTGGCCTGGAAAATTTACGGCAGCAGCTCGCTGATCCGCCGGATAATCCGGTCGGGCTTGATCGGGCAACCCGGCGGCAGGCCGACGCCATAGCCGTCGTGCCAGATCGCGTGGATGCCGAGTCGCTGCGGGCCGACCACCTCCCATTCGAGGTTGTCGCCGACCATCCAGGTCTCGTGCGGGGCGACGCCGAGCACGCCCATCGCGTGGGTATAAGCGCGCTCCTCCGGCTTGCCGAAGCCGTGCTCGCCCTCGATCTGAATGTGGTCGAAGCGGTGCTCCAGGGCAAAGCGCACGACCTTGGCGCGCTGCGGCGCCGCCGCGCCGTTGGTGATCAGCGCCAGCTTGACACCGAATTCCTTGAGCCGGTCGAGCGTCTCGTGCGCGTCGGGGAACATCGCCAGTTCCTCGTCGTGCAGCGCGTTGTAGGCGTCGGCCATCGCGTCGCCGACAGACCGAGCCGGCACCGGATGGCCCTCGGCGGCAAGCACGGCGAAGGCCGAGGCGACGATCCGGCGGCGCGCCTCGTCGATGCGGTGGCGCCAGTATTTGTGTCGGCCCGGATCGGCCCACAGCTCGGTTGAAGCCGCCTGGATCGCCGCCGCGACGGCCTGCGCCTCGATCGACCCGAGACGGTTGCCGAACGCGGCGATCGTGCGCTGCCATTGCGACTGCGCCGGCCCGAAGGCGACGAGGATCGTGTCGTCGAGGTCGAACAGGATGGCGCGCGGCAGCTTCGTCATGGCTGCACGGCCATAATCCTGTTCACGCCACCACCGCCGGTGCTTGCGGCACGGAGCGCCAGAATTCGGGGTCGTGGCCGAAGAAGATGCGCGCGCCGCCTTTTTCGAGCGCTTCGAGTCGGTCCAGCGAAGCCAGCATCGCGGCGCGATCGAACACATGGCGCGGCAAGCGTCGCTCGCGCAGTGTTTGGCAGAAATAGCAGGCATCGGCGGCCAGCACGATGTCGCCGCTGTCGAGCCTCACCCGCAGCGACTGGTGCCCCGGCGTGTGGCCATGCGTCGGCAGGCACACCACCGAGCCGTCGCCGAACACGTCGTGCTCGCCATCGACCAGGCGCAGCTTGTGGCCGAGATCGAAATCGCGCGGGTTGAAGCCGCGCTTCGCCGCCATGTCCGGGTCCATGCCGGCATCCCACTCGCGCCGCTGCACCAGCATCGTCGCATTGGGGATCAGCGCGTTGCCGCCGACATGGTCGAAATGAAATGCGAATTGATAACGAGGTCGATCTTTGCCGGATCGCGGTCGATCGCTTCGAGCCGGGCGCTGACCTCCTCTCCCGGCGCAAAACCGATCTCGAACAGCCTAGCCAGCCGCTCGCCCAGGCGGCCGGCGGGATCGCGCCGGCAATCGGGGTGCAGGCCGGTGTCGAACAGCGCCCGCCCCTTGGGATGCTCGATCAGGAACACCGGGACCGGCACGGTGATGTCGCCGGCACCGCCCTCCATCAGATGGGCGAACTCGCCGGTCACCGTGCCGCAGGTCATTGCATGAAGTTTGACGCCCATCCTCCGCCTCGGAACCGATATCTCAGACGGGCGCGTCGCCCTGCAGCATGACCCGATACAGGTAGCGCATCTGGCTCATGTCGTAGTCGGCGTTGGCCTTGTGCAGCAGGCAGCGATTGTCCCACATCACCACGTCGCCCGGCTGCCAGCGGTGGCGGTATTGATATTTTTCCTGAGTCGCGTGAGCGAGCAGCTCGTCGAGCAGCGGTAGGCCTTCGGCATCATCCATACCGACGATGCCTTCGGTGCGGATCGGGTTGAGGTAGAGCGCCTTGCGGCCGCTTTCGGGATGGGTGCGGACCAGCGGGTGGGCCACCGAGTCCGGAACCTTTGCCGTGTCGGGCAGGGCCATCAATTTCCGGGCGCTGTAGCGGCTCTGATAGACGTGGATGGCCCGTCGGCCTGCGATGCGCGCCTTCGTCGCCGGGGGCAGCTCGTCATAAGCGCGGTGCAGGTTGACGTATTGGGTGTCGCCGCCGCGGTCGGGGAGCTGCACCGCATGCAGCACGGTGGCCTTTGGCGGCGCGACCGCGTTCGAATGGTCGGTGTGATAACCGGCGCCGGGGATGTACCGCGTGCCGTCCGGATAGCGGTCCTGGTTCGAGATGTAGTGAATCAGCGGGCACTCGGGCAGCGCGAACTTGGTGTTGTGCTGCGGAAAGACCGCGCCGAACAGCTCGACCGCGGCAAGGAGCTGCGCCGGGCTGAGCTTCTGGTCGCGGATCACCAGCACCGAATGTTCGACAAAGGCGCGGTTGAGCCGGGCGCGGGTCACGGCATCGACCGGCTCGCTCAGGTCGAGGCCGCAGACCTCGGCGCCGGTATGCTCCGACAGCGGACGGATCGTGTAGTCGCCGATCGTCGAATTGGCGGCGGCGCTCATCACTCGGCCGCCTGCACGATCTCGGCTGCCGAGGATTGGTGGCCTTTCTGGTGGAAATAGTTGGCCCGGTAGAATTCGAGCACAAGGTCGCGATAAATCGCCGGCGCGTATTTCGCCGGGTTGCCGGCCGAAACGCAGCTCGGCAGGCATGCGATCGTCGCCGCCGGGTTGGGGCTGTGAAAATAGGCGATCGAATAGCGGTCGGTGCCGCTTTCGTTGAGCACGCCGTGCGGAGTCGAGAGGAAGCGGTCATTCGACCAGCGCCGCATGATGTTGCCGAGATTGATCAGGAACGTGCCCTCGATGATCGGCGGCGGCAGCCACTCGCCGGATGGCAGCCGCACCGCCAGCCCCGGAACGTCGGTGCGCGCCAGTGCGGTCATGAAGCTGTTGTCGGTATGCGGCGCCTGGCCGAACAAATTGTCCTCGTCGGCCGGCTGCGGCGGGTAGTGCAGGAAGCGCAGATTGGCGTGGCCTTCATTGGCGAAAAACGGCGCGAAGAAATCCGCCGGCATGTCGAGCGCGACGGCGAAGGCCGGCAGCATCCGATCGCACATCGCGCCCAGCGCCGTGAAATAGGCCATCATGTCTTCGCGCAATCCGGGCGGGCCGTCCGGCCACTGGTTGCGGCCGCGCAGCGGGATCCCGGCCTTGACGTCCGGATGATCCGGGCCGCGGTCGTGGCTGACGAAAAAGCTTTCGTTCTGGTTCGGCCGCGTCGCCTTGTGCACGGTCGAGGCGCCCTGCACCGAGGCATTCATCGGCAAATAGCCGATGTTGTTCTCGTTGAGGCGGAGCTTGAGCTTGTCTGCGAGCGGCAGCGCGTGGAACCGGCGCGAGGCGGCAAAGGCGCGGTCGATCACCCCCTCGTCGACACCGTGCCCCCGCGCGTAGAAAAAGCCGACATGTTCGCAGGCGTGCTTGACCTCGGCCGCGAGGCGGTCGAGCGCCCCCGGCTCGCCGGTGAAATAGGAGCCGAAATCGATAACCGGGATCTGCGATGCCGCCGCGGCGTAATCCTTGACCCCGTGCTCCTTGAACAGGTGCATGCCCGGCTCCCGCTTTTCGTTTCGCCGCGGAGTATAATGCGGCGCGAGCGCAGCGTTCGCTGTTTTCGCGGTTATCCGCCGGGAAAATACGGCGATGCACCAACGAGACATCGGATAGTGGGCGATGATTGCAGCAATTTTAGCGGCGAGGAAGCAGCCATGAGCGTCGTCACCGTCGAGCAGCGCGGCCCGGTTTCGGTGATCGCGATCAACCGGCCGGAAAAGCTCAATGCGATCAACAAGGCGGTGGCGATCGAGCTGCAGGAGGCGTTTGCTGCGTTCGACGGCTCGGATCAGCGGGTGGCGATCCTGACCGGGGTCGGCGGCCGCGCGTTCTCTTCGGGCGCGGACGTTACCGACCTGCCGGAATTATGGCGCTGCGTGCCGACCGTCGGCATCACCACCGACAAGCCGATCATCGCCGCAGTCGCCGGCTGGTGCATCGGCGGCGGTCTGGTGATGGCAATGATGTGCGACCTGCTGATCGCCGCGGACAATGCCCGCTTCTCCTATCCCGAGGGCAAGGTCGGCATCACCGGCGGGATGATTGCCGGGCTCGCCGCGCGCATCCCGCACAAGGTGGCGATGGAGATGATGCTGCTGGGCGAGCCGATCGCCGCCGCCCGCGCTTACGCGGTGGGATTCGCGAACCGCGTCGTCGCGCCGGGAAGCGAGGTCGAGGAGGCTGTCCGGACGGCGGAAAAGATCGTCGACCTGGCGCCGCTGGCGCTGTCGACGATGAAGCGATTCGTCAATGACGGGGTACTGCCGAAGGGGCCGGCGGAATTGGCGGCCCGCTACGGCGCCGAACTGGGTGCGGTGCGCAACAGCGACGATGCGCGGGAGGGGGTGCTGGCGTTCCGGGAGAAACGCCGGCCGCGCTATCGCGGGCGATAGCACCCGGCCGGGGCGCTGGTCAGGCCGCGAACGGCTGGTATTTCCTCGTCTTCTCAAGGCGAGCGGCCTCCCGCGCATCACAATGATTGCGCAGCGCAACGCGGTCGGCGACGGGCACATCGGCATGTGTGGGCACGGCGCACGCAGTCGGGCACCGGGTGATGCCTTTAGTGCGCATGAACTCCGCAATGGCGGCGTCGTACTCGTTTTGAGACATTGGAGGTGAACCTCGTCGATTTAACGCTGACGTCTTACATCCAGACTCGTTAACAACGAGTTAGAGCAAAACGTTCGATAAAAGTTGCCGGCCGGTTGAGACGCCAAGCGGTCGATATGGTCTTTTTGCAATGCAACGCTATAGTTGTGTCCGCTGGCAGACAGGAGGCGGGGCGTGGTCGACACCGACTTCACCGTTCGCTTCTGGGGCGTCCGGGGTAGCATCCCCGCCCCGGGTCCCGCGACGGTACGTTATGGCGGCAACACGTCCTGCGTCGAAATGCGCTGCGGCAACCGGTTATTGATCTTCGACGGCGGCTCAGGGTTGCGCGAACTGGGCGAGGCGCTTAAGGCGACCGGCCGCAGGGTCGACCTCGATATCTTCTACAGCCACACCCATCTCGACCACATCGTGGGGCTGCCGTTTTTTGCGCCCGGCTACGAGCGGGGGAACCGGATTCGCTTCTGGGCCGGTCATCTGAAGCCAAATTCGGACATCAAGTCGGTGCTCGACAAGATGATGTCCGCGCCGCTGTTCCCGGTGCCGATCGAGATTCTCGAAGCGCGCACCGATTTCCGCGATTTCGTGGCGGGCGAGACACTCACCCCGCACCCCGGGATCAAACTGGTGACGGCGCCGCTCAATCATCCCAACGGAGCCACCGGCTATCGCGTCGAATTTGCCGGCAAGTCGGTTGCCTACATCACCGACACCGAGCATCACGCCGGGCGCAGCGACCCCGAAGTGCTCAAGCTGATGCGGAACGCCGATGTTGCGATATACGATTCCACCTACACCGACGAAGAATATCCGCGCCACCGCCATTGGGGCCACTCGACCTGGGAAGAGGGCGTGCGGCTGGCCACCCAGGCGAATGTCAAACAATTCGTGATCTTTCACCACGATCCCGGCCATGACGATAATTTCATGGACCAGGTTGCCGCCGATGCCGCCAAGGCCCGTCTCGGCACCATCGTCGCCCATGAAGGGCTGATTATGCGGCTTTAGGCGCCCTCTCGGGTTTGTCGGCGCCGTGCCCGCGCGTCAGCGGCGGGCAGGGCTTTAGTGATAGGGGTCGGCGGCGTCGCGCAGCCCGTCGCCAAAGAAGTTGAACGCCAGGACGGTAACGATCACCGGCACCACCGGCAGCAT
>DASQGR010000256.1:0-2085 GCA_035632515.1 Allostellaceae bacterium
CCCCGGCTGTCTCGATTGAACCGGCCGGCGCCTCTTATCAGCCAAATCACACCTGAGGACCAAATCACACCTGAGGAATTGTCGCATGTATTCGGATGTGTCTCTCTTCATCGATGGCAGCTGGACCCAGGCCGCCGGTGGCCGTACCCTTCCGGTGATCAACCCGGCGACCGGCGAGGTAATCGGCACGGTCGCGCATGCCGGCCGAAGCGATCTCGACCACGCGCTCGAAGCCGCCGAAAAGGGCTTTCGCGCGTGGCGCAAGGTGTCGGCCTTCGACCGCTCGAAGATCATGCGCAAGGCGGCTGATCTGCTGCGCCAACGGGCCGACGCGATCGCGCCGCTGCTGACCCTCGAACAGGGCAAGCCGCTCGCCGAGGCCAAGGGCGAGACCCTCGCCGGCGCCGACGTCGTCGACTGGTTCGCCGAGGAAGCGCGCCGCGCCTACGGCCGCGTCATCCCGGCCCGCGCCGAGGGGATCTATCAGCTCGTGGTCAAGGAGCCGGTCGGCCCGGTCGCGGCATTCACGCCGTGGAACTTCCCGATCAACCAGGTCGTGCGCAAACTCTCCACCGCGCTCGCCGCCGGCTGTTCGATCATCGTCAAGGCGCCGGAGGAAACACCCGCATCGCCGGCCGAGCTGATCCGCTGTTTTGCCGATGCCGGAGTGCCGGCCGGGGTCGTCAACCTCGTTTATGGCGTGCCGGCGGAGATCTCGGAATACCTGATCCCCCACCCGGTCATCCGCAAAATCTCGTTCACCGGCTCGACCGCGGTCGGCAAGCAATTGGCCGCAATCGCCGGCGCGCATATGAAGCGGGTGACGATGGAGCTGGGCGGGCACGCGCCGTCGATCGTGTTTGACGACGCCGATGTCGACCTCGCCAGCAAGCTGCTTTCGGTCAACAAATTGCGCAATGCCGGGCAGGTCTGCGTGTCGCCGACCCGGTTTCTGGTGCAGGAGAAGGTCTACGACCAGTTCGTCGACAAGTTCACCGAAGCGGTGAAGGCCGTAAAGGTCGGCGACGGGCTCGACAAGGATACGCGCATGGGGCCGATGGCCAACCCGCGCCGCATCGCCGCGATGGAAGCCTTTATCGGCGATGCGGTGCAAAAGGGCGCGACCCTCAAGACCGGCGGCAACCGCATCGGCAACAAGGGCAATTTCTTCGAACCGACGGTGCTGACCGACGTGCCGATGGCCTCGCGCATCATGAGCGAGGAGCCGTTCGGCCCGGTCGCCGTGATCGCGCCGTTCGGCAGCTTCGACGATGTCGTCGCCGAGGCCAACCGGCTGCCTTACGGCCTCGCCGCCTATGCCTATACCCGATCGGCCAAGACCGCGCAGGCGATCGCCGCCGCGGTCGAGACCGGGATGATCTCGATCAACCATCACGGCCTCGCCCTGCCCGAGGTGCCGTTCGGCGGGGTCAAGGATTCCGGCTACGGCTCCGAAGGCGGCTCGGAGGCGATCGAATCCTACCTCAATACAAAATTCGTCACCCAGGCCGGGCTTTGATGTGCAAATCCTAGACTGAGCCGGCGCTTCCCGGTTCGCCGACGAGGCCGGCTCGCCTACTCGTAGCGCAGGGCCTCGATCGGGTCCAGCCGCGCCGCCTTGCGGGCCGGGTAATAGCCGAAGAAGATCCCGACCGCGGCCGAGAAGGCAAACCCGCCGAGGATGGCCGTCGGCGAAATCGGCGTCGGCCATCCGGCGACGACGGAGATCGTCTCCGACACGGCAACGCCGAAGACGATACCCGCCATGCCCCCGACCAGGCTCAGAAACACCGCTTCGGCGAGGAACTGCAGCAGCACGTGCAGACGGCGCGCCCCGATCGCCATGCGCAAGCCGATTTCGCGCGTGCGCTCGGTTACCGAGACCAGCAGGATATTCATGATGCCAATGCCGCCGACGAGCAGCGAAATCGACGCTACCGATGCAAGCAGCAGCGCCATCACCTGGCTACTGCCCTCGCGGGCACTGGCAATCTGACTGAGATTGCGCACCGAGAAGTCGTTGGCATCTCCCGGCCGGATATGGTGCCGGCGTGTCAATGTTGCGGTTGCCTGATCGATCGCCCC
>DASQGR010000257.1:0-7962 GCA_035632515.1 Allostellaceae bacterium
GCTGATGCAGCAATTCATCGCGGTCTGGCCGCAATTCGAGGCGATGGTGCGCCGCATCCCGCGCGGCAGGGGCTATGCCGACGAGCCGGCGCATACCTTCCGCCCAACCCGGCTCGCGGGCGGAGCGCCCTGACGGAGGACCATCATGTTCAAGCGCATCGACCATATCGAAATCGTCACCGACCGGCCCGGCGATACCGAACGCTTTTACACGGAGGTGCTGGGCTTCAAGGTCAGGGCACGCGATCGCATCGAGCGGCCGGGTTCGCCCGCGGTGTTGAACCTCGCCTATCTCGACCTCGGCGGCACCACCGTGGAGCTGATGACCTGGGAAGGAATACCGGTCGCACCGGAGCCCGAAAAGGAGCATCTCGGCTATCGCCTGATGGCGCTCGAGGTCGAGGACATGAAAGAGGCGGTTGCGTATCTGAAGACGAAGGGGGTGGAGACGGTCTGGGGCCCGATGTTCCGAGACACCTATGCCCGCGCCGAGATCTGCGACCCCAACGGCTACCGCATCGAGCTCCGGCACTGGTTCTAGTTCCGGGCGGTTCTGGTTGTGGGCGCGCCCGCCGGCGTGCGATGCTGGGTCATTCAACGAATCCGCGGGAGGGAATCATGGCAAACTACATGCTGGTCAGCTTCAAGACCTGCCCCTGGGTGCAGCGCTCGGCGATCATCCTGCGCGAGAAGAACGCCCCGTTCGAATTCCGCCACATCGAGAGCGACAACCGGCCGGACTGGTTCCTGGCGATCTCGCCGCACAAAAAGGTGCCGGTGCTGCGCATCGACGACAAGGTGACGCTGTTCGAGTCGAACGCCATCAACGAGTACCTCGACGAGGTGGTCAGCCCGCAGCTCCATCCCAAGGACCCGATCCAGCGGGCGATCAACCGCGCCTGGACCGATTACGTCCCGACCTTCGCCTCGAACGTGACCGGCTGCGCCTATGCCGCGACCAAGGAGGCTTACGACGCGGCGATCGCCAAGATCCCCGACACGTTCGCGCGGCTGGAGAAGGCGCTGGAGGCCCAGGGCAGCGGCCCGTTCTTCAACGGCAAGGACTATTCGCTGGTCGATGCCGCCTATGCGCCGTTTCTGCAGCGCTATGTCTTCCTCGACCGGATCAAGAAGATCGGCGAAATCGAGAAGTACCCGCGGCTCAAGGCGTGGTGCGACGCGCTGATGGCGCGCCCCTCGACCCACTCGTTCCCCGAGGCCGAGTTCGAGGCGATGTATCGCGAGAACCTGCGCAAGCGCGGCAGCTACCTGTCGCAATTCGTCGAGCCCACGCGGGCAGCGGCGGAATAGAAAATCATCTCGTCGTCATGGCCGGGCTAGTCTCGCACATAGGCTTGTCCCGGCCATCCACGGGCACCCCGAAAGAAGCGGCTATTTGAGCACGACGAAGCCCTGTTTCTCGAACAGGGGCTGGGCCTTGTCGGAGCTCAGATAGGCGAGGAAGGCGGCTGCATCGGAGTTGACAGAGCCGGCGGTCAGGGCGATCGGGTAGATGATCGGCGGATGGGTATCCGCCGGGAACACACCGACGATCCTGACCCCCGGCTCGGCCGCCGCGTCGGTCTGATAGACGATGCCGAGCGGCGCTTCCTTGCGGGCTACCAGCGCCAGCGCCGCCCGCACATTCTCGGCCTGGGCGATCTGCCCGGAGACCGATGACCAGACCCCGAGCTTTTCGAGCGCCGCCTTGCCGTATTTGCCCGCCGGCACGGCGGCCGTATCGGCCATCGCCAGCTTGCCGCCGGCGAGCAGCCCGGCGAGATCGAAGCCCGGCGCGATCTTGACATCGGCCGCCGCGTCCTTTGGCGCGATCAGCACCAGCTTGTTGCCGAGCAGGTTCTTGCGCGTCTCCGGGTTGATCAGCTTGCGCTGCGCCAGATAGTCCATCCAGTCGAGATCGGCGGAGATGAAGATATCGGCCGGAGCCCCGGCCTCGATCTGCTTGGCGAGCTGCGAACTGGCAGCCAGCGAGATGCTGACCTCCCTGCCCGTATCGGTCGTGTATTGCTTATGGATGTCGTCGAGCGCGTTCTTGAGGCTGGCGGCGGCGAAGACCAGCACATCCTTGCTCTGCGCCGCCGCGTGACCGACCATCAGTCCCAGCGCTAGCGCCGCACCGGCAATAAAGCCGCGCCGCCGCCAAGCCCGTGCGAAGAATCCCGCCAAATCCCTACTCCCCTGATGCCAGACGAAGGAGGTTCGCTATATCCGGGAGAATATAATTCAAGATATATACTCCTGGATATAGCGATGGCACAAGCGGACGCGCCGACAAAGTGGTTTGACGAACCAGCCGGACGCGAAAATGGCCGGTTAAGCCCGGCCATTACGCATCGGGAACGGCTGAGCCGGCCTCACCGCAGGCCGGTGTACCTGTCCCACTCCTTGGCGAATTCGGCGCGGCTCTTGAGGAAGGTTTCCCAATCGTCCGGCAGCAGCAGCTTGAGTTTTTCCAGCGGCTCGCCGCCCGGCGGCGGACCGGCGCCGTGCCGGGGCGAGTGCAGGAAGAGGTTTTCCGCCATCGCCTTTTGGCCGAGGTCGGAGAGGAACCAGTCGAGATAGAGCCGCGCGGCGTCGGGGTGAGGTCCATTGGTGACGATGCCCCAGCTCTCGGGCGTGGCCGGCAACCCGTCGGCCGGCGCATTGAAGCCGATCGGCGCGCCCTTCTTCTTCCACTCGAGATAGCCCGAATACTGGGCAGTGTGGATGATCTTGTCCTGCTGGTTGATCAGCCGGTCGAATTGCTGGACGTAGGAGTCGAATCCCTTCGGCTTCAGCTCGCCGAATTTCTTCCAGTAATCGGGGCCGTAAAGCTTGCGCAGCTCGTACCAGGCGACGTGCTGCAAGCCCGATGTGGACAACTTGACGGTGATCCCGTCCTGCCATTTCGGATCGATCGCCTCCTGCCAGGTTTTCGGCGCCTGGTCGGGGGGCACGACGGTCGGGTTGTAGGCAATGCCGGCGGGACCGATCGCGCCCCAGGTCCAGTAGCCTTCCGGCTTGCTTTTGTATTCCGGCTTATAGCCCGCCATCTGCGGCGAGACGTAGTGGACAAACCCGTTCTTTTTCTGGAAGTCGAGGATCATCCCCATATCGGAGATCTGCATCAGGTCTACCGTATAGGTCTTCGCCTGGCGCTCGGCGGTGACCTTGGCGTACAGCGCGCCGGCCTGGAGCCGCGTGTAGTTGGTCTTGATCTTGGGGAAGAGCTTGGTGAACTCGGCGAGCACGCGCAGCTCGGCCGCTTCCGGATTGGTGGCATAGACGACGACCTCGCCCTCGGCCTCGGCCTTGGCGACGTCGGCGCAGGTTTTGAAGCCCTGGATCTCCTTCGGCTGGGCGCAGAGGTCGCCCTCCGCAGCCAAGACAGGCCCGGCCGACACGGCGACGGCAAGCCCCATTACCCCCAGTAACGCCTTCATGATGCTTCTCCCCCTACCAACATGCTCCAACCCGCCAAAGCCATACTCTTTTACCCGTCCCGGCCGCGCGTGTCCGGGCAATCCACGTGAACCCCGCGCAAGAGTGCTTCGCCGCCTGCGACGCCTGGCATTGCGGGCCTTATCGCTCAAGCAGGATGCAGTGCTCGGGCGCAAAGGACAGCGTCACCGCAGCGCCTTCGTCGAACAGCTCGGTCGGCGGGCGGCGCACGGTCAACTCGCCGGCCGCCCAGTCGACGATGTACTGGATGAAGTCGCCATGAAACAGGCGCTGGCGGATCGTCCCCGCGGCCGAATTGGCGCGGCCGTTCGGCCCGCCCGCGGCCATGTCGATATAGGCGGTGCGGATCGCGACATGGCCTTCGCTGCCGCGCGGCGCGTGCGCGGCCCAGGCTTGCAGGGTCAGCCCGCCGGCGGCGTCAAAGGCTACGGGCCCCGCGCTCGAAGCGCCGTTCTTGACCCGTCCGGCGATCAGGTTGGCCGAGCCGACGAAATCGGCGACAAACCGCGTCTTCGGCCGGTTGTAGATGTCTTCGGGGGTGCCGATCTGTTCGATCCCGCCGACATTCATCACAATGACCCGGTCGGAGATCGCCAGCGCCTCCTCCTGGTCGTGGGTGACGTAGAGCGAGGTGACCCCAAGCCGGCGCTGCAGCGCCCGCAGCTCGACCCGCATCTCGACCCGCAATTTCGCGTCGAGGTTCGACAGCGGCTCGTCGAACAGCAGCACGGTGGGCGAGAAGGCGATGGCACGGGCCAGCGCCACCCGCTGCTGCTGCCCGCCCGACAAGAGCGCCGCCGACCGCTCGGCGAAATCGCGCATCTGCACCAGGCCGAGCGCGCGGTCGACCTGCTCGGCGATCTCCGCCTTCGGCAGCTTCCTCACCCGCAAACCGTAGGCGACATTGTTGGCGACGGTCATATGCGGCCACACCGCATAGGATTGGAACACCATCGAAACGCCGCGTTTCTCGGCCGGCACGTTGCGGCGCTCGGCGGCGGAATAGACGGTCGCGCCATCGATCCTGATGCTGCCGCCGGACGGCTCCTCCAGCCCGGCGATCGCGCGCAAGGTGGTCGTCTTGCCGCAGCCGGAAGGGCCTAGCAGCGTCACATGCTCGCCCTGCCCTACCGTAAAGCTGACCCCGTTCACCGCCGGCGCATCGCCGTAGCGCACGATCAGGTCGGTGATCTCGATGCGAGCGTCGCTCAAGTGAGTTCCCCGGAAAAGCGGCGCGTCGCCCGGAACAGGACGAGCAGCGCAACAAACACGGCGAGGGTTTGGATGATCGCCAAGGCCGACGACAACTCGCTCGACGAGCTGACATAGGCGCTGATGATCGACGGCGCGATCACCTTGGCATTGGGGCCGACCAGGAAGATCGACACCCCAAGCTCGCGTACGCTGGCGATGAACACCAGCAGCCAGGCGGCGATGATCCCCGGCCGCAGCAGCGGCATCGTCACCGTGCGCAGCTGATAGCCCCATGACGCGCCGCAAACGCGGGCGCATTCCTCGAGGCTCTTGTCGATCTGCAAGACCACCCCGGCGAGGGTACGCACGCCCAGCGGCAGCATCACGGTAAAATAGGCCAAGGCAAGCAGCCATAACGTGCCGTAGATCGGGATCGGGATGTTGAGCCAGGCCCACAGCATGGCGAGCCCGAACACCATCCGCGGCACTGCCTGGGGAAACATCACGACATACTCGATCAGGCCATGTCCCGGCGCCTTGGAGCGGTAGATGATCCATACCAGCACCGTCATCACCGCGACCCCGACCGATGCGACGCCGACCCCGAGAACCAGGCTGTTGGTCAACGCCGAGCGCACCGCGCCAAAGCCGAGCGCGGTCTGGTAATTGGCCAGGGTCAGCTGGCTTTCTGCCAGGATCACGGTGGCGAAGCGCTGGAACGAGGTCAGCAGCAACGCCCCCAGCGGCAGCACCACCGCCACCGCGACATAGGTGAGGCAGGCCGCAAACAGCACCCAGGCGAGCCGGCCCATCGCCATCGTCCGCGGCCGGAACGCCTTGCCGGTGATCGTCGCGTAATTGCCGCCGCGCACGATCAGCCGGTACATGCTGAGCGTCGCGAACATCACCGCGAAGAGGGCGATCCCCATCGCCGCGGCGCGCGGGTAGTCCGGCGGGAACGACTGCACCGCCTGCCAGATCGCCGTGGTGATGACGACGTAGCGGCCGGGAATGCCGAGGACGAAAGCGGCGGCGAACGAGCCGAGCATCTCGGCAAAGACGAACACCGTCGCGCCGAGCACCCCCGGCATTACCAGCGGCAGGGTCACCGTCAGCATGGTCCGCCACTTGCCGGCGCCGAGCACGCGGGCGCTTTCCTCGAGCGCCGGATCCATCGACTTCATCGCTGCCGAGATCATGACAAAGGCGACCGTGCCTTCGAACAACGACATGACCCAGGCGATGCCGAACGGCGAATAGACGTTGACGATGTTGCCGCCGCCGCCCACCAGGTGCCACAGCTGGTTGATGAAGCCGGTGCGCGGCGCGGCGAGGATCGACCAGGCGAGCGCCCCCACCAACGGGGTCATGTAATAGGGCAGCTGCATCAGCCGTTCGAGCTGCGGCCGGCCCGGGATCTTTGTGCGGGTCAAGGTCCAGGCGGCGAGGAAGCCGATCGCGATCGCCATCACCGTCGCCAGGCAGGCGACAAAGGCGGTGTTGGCGAGGACGTGCCAGTCGTCGATCAGATCGACGAAATTGCCGACGCCGTATTCGCTCGGCGGAAACACGTCGGACTCGCCGACGTTTAGCGCCTCGGCGATCAGGTACACCAGCGGGTAGGCAACCAATCCGCCGCAGAAAACGAGGATCGCCGCCGTGGCGATGCCCTGGCTCCCCGGCCGCCATGCCGGGTGCACCCGCGCCATGAGGGGCAGCGTTCTATTTCGGGCCAGGTCAGTCACGGGTCGATGTCCTGCACACAAGGTTCGTTCATGGCATCGCTTAGCATGCCGCCGTAATCGGATGAGCAGCAAAGGCCGGGAGGAAGCGGCGCCGCGACGGGTCGGTGGTTTGCCCGCGCCGGTCGTTGCCGGGGCCGCTGGGGGAGCAATGTATCACGACAGGGGGTATCACGACAGGGGGCGGCTTCTATCCCCAGGTTCCACGCACAGGGTCAAATCGTAGGCTTGCCGGTCGGGCAGATGTGGTCCGAGCGGCCGGAACGAGAGGGAAATCCGCTGCGCCAAACCCGAACGGCGGCCGCAATGATTACGACAACGTGTCCGGGGGAACTAGGCTTTAGAGATTGTTAAACAGGCAATGCGACATTGCGATCCACTCGGGGCACTGACGCGGCGCCCCCTGGGGGTCGTCTCCCTTGATGCGTTCCACGACAATATCAGAATGGACTCTTCCGACTAGCCGGCGCCTCGGCCTCATCGCGGCCACCATTGTCGCCATCACGATTGCCGTCGCCAGCACGCTCTCGTGGGACCAGCGCAACGCGGTGGTTGCCAACGCCCAGCAGGATCTGACCAATCTCGGCATCGTGCTCGCCGAGCAGATGACCCGGTCGTTGCAGGCGGTCGATCTTGTCCTGCGCGACACCGCCGCAAACATGCAGGCCCGCGGCCTGGAACGGCCTGGGCAGTTCAAGGAATTGCTCGCCGGCGAAGCCATCCACGATTTTCTCACCGAGCAGCTGAAACACCTGCCGCAGGCGGATTCGCTCGGCTTGTTCAGCGCCGACGGGTCCCTGGTCAATTTGTCGCGGCATTGGCCCGTGCCGGGGCTGAACATAGCCGACCGCGACTATTTCCAGCAGCTGCGCGATCATTCGGAAATCGACACCTTTATCAGCGATCCGGTGAAGAACCGGGTAACCGACACCTGGACCCTGTTTGTCGGGCGCCGCATCAGCGGGCCCGACGGCGCTTTTCTGGGAATCGTCAGCAGCACGATCGAGCTCAGCTATCTCGAGGAGTTCTACCGGACGATCGCGGCGCAAGCGGATCGCTCGGTGACAATCCTGCGTCGCGACGGGACCATCATCGCCCGCTATCCCCACCTCGAAGACCGGATCGGCAAGAAGTTACCGGCGGGATCGCCGTTTTATAGCCACCTTGCAACCGACACGGCGCTTTATCGCACCGTTGGCGGCCTGGACGGGGTGGTGCGGTGGGTCTCGACCCATCCGCTGCATGATTATCCGCTCGCCGTATCCGTCACCCGGGCGGAGCCGGCCATGCTGGCGGGCTGGTGGCGGCAATCGATCTTCATCGGCATCAGCGCCCTCACCGCGATCACCGGTTTCCTGTTGTTGTTCCGGGCGCTCGCTGCACAGTTCCGCCGGCACGAAGCGGCGGAAGCCTCGCTCGCCGAGCGCAACCTCGCGCTCGAGCAGAGCCAGGCGCAGCTCCAGCGGCAGGCGGTCGAACTTACCCGCTCGGCGGAAGCGCTGGCGCGCAGCGAGGAGAGGTTCCGCGACTTTGCCCAGATCTCATCCGACTGGTTCTGGGAGCA
>DASQGR010000258.1:0-2994 GCA_035632515.1 Allostellaceae bacterium
CAGCGCCGCGGCCGGATTCCGGTCCGCGGGCGGCGGTATCGTTCGAGCTGACGGTCAACGGCCGGGCCCGGCCGTTGACGATCGATCCGCGCACCACGCTGCTCGACGCGCTGCGCGAGCATCTCGGCCTGATCGGCGCCAAGAAGGGTTGCGACCACGGCCAGTGCGGCGCCTGCACGGTGCTGATCGACGGCACCCGGGTGCTGGGCTGCCTGACGCTGGCGGTGGCGGTGCGCGGCCTGGTGACGACGATCGAGGGCCTTGCCGATGCAAACGGCGGGTTGCATCCGATGCAGCAGGCGTTCATCGACCAGGATGCGTTCCAGTGCGGCTATTGCACCCCGGGGCAGATCGTTTCGGCGATCGGCTGCGTGCGCGAAGGCCACGCCGGGAGCGATGCCGAAATCCGCGAGCACATGAGCGGCAATCTCTGCCGATGCGCGGCCTATCCGCACATCGTCGCGGCGATCAATCAGGCCAAGAGCCAGGTGCGGAGCTGAACCGATGCGTCCCTTTCTCTATCAGCGCCCCGGGAACCTCGCCGAGGCGGTCGCCGCGGCGGGCGGCGACCGGAACGTCCCGCCGACGATGGCGACGGCGCAGTATCTCGTCGGCGGCACGACGATCCTCGACCTGATGAAGCTCGATGTGATGCGGCCGGATCGGCTCGTCGACATCAAGGACATAGACCCCGCCTTCACCCGCATCGCGCGGCGCCCCGACGGCATGTATCTCGGCGCCTTCGCGACGATGGCGCAGGCCGGCGACCATCCCGAGATCAAACGCGACTATCCCCTGGTCGCCCAGTCCCTCGATCTCGCCGCCAGCCCGCAAATCCGCAACATAGCGACGCTCGGCGGCAATGTCCTGCAGCGCACCCGCTGCACCTATTTCCGCGACCCGTCCTGGGGCGCCTGCAACAAGCGCGAGCCCGGATCGGGTTGCGCGGCGCTCGACGGGGTCAACCGCAAGCACGCCGTGCTCGGCGTCAGCAGCCAGTGCATCGCCGCCTACCCCGGCGATTTCGCCCAGGCGCTGGTCGCGCTCGGCGCAGCGGTCGAGATCGTCGGACCCGGCGGCAGGCGGGCGATCCCGGTCGAGACCCTGCATCACGAGCCGGGGACGACCCCGCACATCGAGACGACAATGATGCCCGGCGAGGTCATCGTCGGCTTTCTGCTGCCGGCGGCGCCGTGGACCCGCCGCTCGCTGTACCTGAAGATCCGGGACCGCCAGTCCTACGAGTTTGCGCTGGCGTCCGCCGCGGTTGCGCTCGACCTCGACGACGGCGTCGTGAACGAGGCGAGGATTGCGCTTGGCGGGGTCGCCGCCAAGCCGTGGCGGGCGCGCGAGGCCGAAACGGTGCTCACCGGCAACCCGCTCGACGAGGCGCTCGCCAAGCGCGCCGCCGAGGCCGCCTTTGCCGGCGCGCGGACGCACGGCGACAACAGCTACAAGCGCGAGCTTGGCGAGCGGACCGTGGTCCGGGCGCTGCTGCAAGCCGCTCAACTGAGTATCTGACGATGGACGGGACACTGCCTGCAAAGATCGGCACGCCGGCGACACGCGTCGACGGCCGCCTCAAGGTGACCGGGGAGGCGCGCTACGGTTCCGACACGCCATTAGCCAACCCGGCCTACGCCTACCTCGCGACCAGTGCGATCGCACGGGGCCGCATCACCGCCATCGATGACGGGGAGGCCAGCGCCGTTCCCGGCGTGCTCGACATCCTGACGCATCGCAACATCGGCAACGCGGTAAAGCGCACCAAGCTGTTCAGCGACGGCGGCTATGTCGGCTCGACGATCATGCCGCTCGCCTCGGAGCAAATCTGGCATGGCGGCCAGATCGTTGCAGTGGTGGTGGCCGAAACCTTCGAAGCGGCGCGCGAGGCAGCGCACCGGCTGCAGGTGACCTATGCCGGGGAAGAACCGACCGCCGGTTTCGACAGTCCCGGCGCGGAGGTCGTTGCAGCCAAAGATGCGTCAACGAGCTACGAGGATCCCGCGGTCGGCGATGCCGAGGCCGCGTTTGCCGCCGCGGCGGTAACCGTCGACCGGTATTACGCGACACCGACCCAGCATCACAACCCGATCGAGCTGTTTACCACGAGCTGCGCCTGGGCCGAGGGCAAGCTGACCGTGTGGGAGCCGAGCCAGAACGTCACCGGCTTGAAGAACGGCCTGGCCGAGCAGCTCGGCATCGAGCCGGAAAAGATCCGGGTGGTCTCGCCGTTTATCGGCGGCGCCTTCGGCTCGCGCGGCTCGCTGACCCAGCGCACGGCGTTGATCGCGGTGGCGGCGCGCCGGCTCAACCGGCCGGTCAAGCTGGTCGCCACCCGCGATCAGGGCTTCACCATCGCCAGCTACCGGGCCGAGACCCGCCATCATGTCAAGCTCGGCGCCGACCGCGACGGCAAGCTCGTCGCGCTGGTCCATGAAGGCGAGGAGATCACCAGCCGGCCGGACAATTACAAGGTCGCCGGCACCGACGCCTCAACCCGGCTTTACGCCTGCCCCGCGATCGCCTCGAAGGTGTCGATGGTGCATGCCGACCGCAACACCCCCGGCTTTATGCGCTCGCCGCCCGAGGTGCCGTACCTGTTCGCGCTGGAATCGGCGATGGACGAGCTCGCCGTCGCGCTCGACATCGACCCGGTCGAATTGCGCCGGCGCAACGACACCGACCGCGAGCCGATCAAGGGGCTGCCTTATACCAGCCGTTCGCTGATGCCGTGCTTCGAGATCGCCGCCAAGGCATTCGGCTGGGACCGGCGCGACGCACGGCCCGGCTCGATGCGCGATGGCGACTGGGTCATCGGCTGGGGCTGCGCCACGACGATGTATCCGACCCAGCTCGGGCCGGCGACCGCGCGGGTGCCCCTGATGCCGAGCGGCGCCGTCAAGGTGCAGACCGCGGCCCACGATATCGGCACCGGGGCCTACACGGTGATCGCGCTCACCGCCGCCGACAAGCTCGGCGTCGGCCTCGACC
>DASQGR010000259.1:0-2397 GCA_035632515.1 Allostellaceae bacterium
TGATCGCCATCATCATGCCGACCATCGTCGCCGATATCGGGGGCGCCGCCTATTACACCTGGGCGGCGATGCTCTACACGATCGGCTCGATCGTCGGCGGCGCGTCGACCGGAATGGTGTGGGCGCGGCTCGGAGCGCGGCGCGGCTACGCGCTGGGCGCCATCGTCTTCGCGCTCGGTACGATGTCCTGCGCGCTGGCGCCCGATATCGGCAGCCTGATCGCCGCGCGAACGGTGCAGGGCTGGGCCGGCGGGCTCGTCGCCGGCAGCGGCATGGCGCTGATCACCAGCCTTTATAGCGCGCGGCTGCGCACCCGCATCATCGCGATCTCGCAAGGCACGTTCACCGCCTGTCATTTGAGCGGGCCGGTGGTCGGCGGCATGTTCGCAGCGATGCATTGGTGGCGCGGCTCGTTCTGGGTAATGGCGCCGTTGATGCTGATCTTTGCCGGCATCGCCTATGCAAGGATTCCCGACGGCCTCGGCGATGAGACCGCGCGGGACCGGCTGCCGCCGCTGCCGCTGTTGCGCTTGGCAGGGTTGGCGGCCGGGGTCTGCTGCGTTGCCGCGGCCGGTCCCGTCGCAGTCTTGCCGTTGCGTGTCTTGCTGATCGCCGGGGGGATAGGGTTGATCGGCTTCACCTTCCGGCTGGACCGGCGCGCGTCCAACAATCTGTTTCCGCCACGGGCGTTATCGCTCAACGCGCCGATCGGGCTTGGCCTGTGGATCTTGGCGCTGCACGGCATGACCCAGACTTCGGTAAACCTGTTCCTGCCGTTGCTGCTGCAGGTCGTGCACGGCGTGTCGCCGGTTTTCGTCAACATCCTCAGCATCGTCATCTCGTGCGGCTGGACCATCGGCACGTTCACGGCCTCCGGCTGGTCGGGAGTGCGCGAGCGCCTGGCGCTGGCCTCCGGGCCGGTGCTGGCGCTCGCCGGACTGGTGTGCCTGACCGTGGTCGCCGTGCAGCCGGTATTGGCCCTGCTGGCGGCCAGTACGCTGCTGATGGGTCTCGGCATCGGCATCTACAACGTGCATCTGGTTGCGCGCACGATGGGCAGCGCGGAGGTGGGCGAGCACCGCAGCACGGCCTCGGCGCTCACCTCGGTTCGCTCGCTCGGCACCGCGTTTGGCGCCGCCATCGCCGGGGTCGTCGCCAGTACGGCAGGGCTCGGCGACGCGACCGAGCCGCAGGCGGTCGGCCAGGCGGTGACCGCCGTCTACATGTTCTGCTGGATCCCGTTCGGTCTCGCCGCGGTGTTCATGTTCCGCTTCATCCGCCTAGCCCTGCCGCGAGCGGCGGCGTCGGAAGCGATCGCGGATTAAGCGGCCCCACTTGTAGAGGGGAGCCATGACACCCCTCCCGATCCAACGCGCACGACCTGATGTCGTGCCGGTTCGCTAGCCTGTAAACTCAAAACGAGTTCCGTTCGTCGGCTAATCAGGTCTGCCTTAGGCTCCCAAACCCCGGCTTTGCGCCACCGCACAAAGCGGTTGTAGCAGGTCGTGGGCGGCCCGAATTCCTGCGGCAATACGACGGCGAGGTGCAGATGATCGACAGCACCTCGGTGCGGGGGCATCAGCATGCCGCCAGCTCAAAAAAAGCCACCCGGATCGCTGTATGGGCCGCTCGCGCGGCGGGCTGACCACCAAGGTCCACGCGCTGACCGATGCGCACGGCCTGCCGTTGGAACTGGTGCTGACGCCGGGCCAGGCCGGCGACTGCCCGGTCGCCGCGCACCTCTTGGGCCATCTGCGCCCCGACACCATCGTGCTCGCCCGCTCCCGCCAAACTGATCCAGATCACCAAACTGATCCAGATCAATGGTTGTATGGCAGAAGGCGATATCCTGCGGTGGGAGGAAACCTGCCTTGGAAGATGCTCGGGAATTGCGGAAATTGGCCGAATGGTATCGCGCGTTCGCCGAGGTCGGGCACTCGGAACACCGCGAGCACCGTCTGAGGCTGGCCGAATACCTCGAGCGCAGAGCCGGCGAGTTGGAAAACCCACAATCCGGAGATCCATCCTCTCGCACGAGCTGAGCCGCGGTTCCCGGCACGGCTCTGCCCTAACCGTCGGGAGGCAGGCGCCCTGGCAATTCACGCTGGCACGCGCGTCGGCAACAACCGAGACGGGTTTCGCATCACCGTATGGGACGACCGGACGCGCGACCGCCTCTCCGCCAGCCGCCCGGGTCGAGAGCGGCCATCCCGGCCGCTCAAACCGGGTCGGCCACGGTCCAGATGCGTACCGCCGCGTTGCGGCCGCGCAGCGCGAGGTGGCCGTGGTCGCGGAGGCGGGCGAGCGATGCCGCGCTGTCCGGCCGGGGCGCAGCGACGATCGCCTCCACCACGGCATCGGCGACGACGAGCGGCGTCGCCAGCTCGCGGGTCAGCC
>DASQGR010000260.1:0-11493 GCA_035632515.1 Allostellaceae bacterium
CGGCGCCCCGCAGTCGGGGAGCCGGTCGACTGGTCCGGGTGGCGCAAATTTCTCGGCCGTCGCGACAGTTTCCCTCAATGGAGCCGGCTCTTTGCCGCCGAGCTCAACGAGGCGCCGTGGCGGGCGGTGCTCGATCGCTGGGCCCTCCGTCTCGCCCCGGGCTATTCGGCGGCGGCAACCCACGGCGTGATCCGCGTCGGCCATGCGGCGCGGGGACTCGCCGAAAGCGAGACGCGGGTGCGTTTGCGCGAGCTCGCCGATGCATTGGCGAGCTGGGCCGCGACCTACGCCACGCTGCCCGAGGCCACGCCGGCTTCGCCCCGCCGCCTCGGCCCGCGCTCCGCGATCGCCGCGGTGCCGCTGGTGCCGCGCGAACAACGCGGGCCCGGCAATATCGCCGCGGCGCTGGGCCGCCTCGCCGAGTTTCCCGAATTTGCCCCGGCGATCGATCTCGTCGATCTCTCCGGCGACCCCGAAGCGCTCGTCGCCGCGCTGAGCGAGGTCTTCACCCGGGTCTATCTCGCCAATGCGGTCGACACCCGCAGCTTTATCGTCTTCGTGCACGGGGTCACCGCGGTGCATGCGCTCGGCAATCTGCTGCCGCATGTCGGCGCGGCGACCGGCGGGGCGCTGGCGCGCTACGCCTGGCAGGCGGGGTGCGGGTTGCTGGCGTCGTTCGGCGGCGGCACGGCGATGGCGGAGGGGATCGAGCCGCAGGACGACGATCCGTCGGCGCAGGTCGATCGCGCGGTGACGAATGGCGACGAGCACATCATCAAGTTCACCGAGGCGTGTGTTGCCCGCCATAAAATTGCCCCGTCTCGGGTCTATCCCGCGGCCATCCGTCACGCGCTCGGCGTGGTGGGGGCGGCGTTGACATTGCCGGTTCGGGTCCCGACTTCCAGGGCGACCAAAAGATTGCCCGATTTCGTGGAAGATCAACTTGGTAAAGGGGCCCGGCTCCGGTAATAGTTTGCCGATGGCGGCGTGATCGGTTGACGGCGAAGGGGGATTGTCCTCGGCATGTACAAGCAGCTGGCTCGGCTTGGAGTCACTCGCGCCGCCGCGTTCTTCTATGCGGTGGCAGTTGGCGTCGTGGCCAACATCGTCATAGAGCATGTCGCTCCGCACGACGCGGCCAAGCCAAGTGCGACCGAGGCCCAGCCGGCCACCGTGCCGATGGCGACCGCGGTCATCGCGCCAAAACAGCCGGCGGTTGCACCGCCTCCGGTCGTGCCGCCGCCGGTGGTCGAAGCCAGCGCGCCGGCTGCTGCTGCGTCGGCGCCGATCCCGGCGGCCTCGGCGGGCTTGGCATTGCCGGCGGTGAGCCTGCCCGCGTCGCCGCAACCGATCTCGTTGCCAAGCTTTGCCGGCGCGCCCGAGCCAGTTCCGGCGAAGCCGTCTTCCGCCATCGAGGCGGTCGCCCTGCCGCCTCCCGGCCCCGACGCGGCAGCGGGCTCAGCCAATCCGGCGACGACGGCGGCACCGATTTCGCTCTTGCCAGGGCCGGTGGAGGCGGTGGCCCCGCCGCCGCCAAAGCCGGGCCCCGGCAGCGGCGGATTGTACTAAGCATTAGCGGATTGTACTAAGCATTATCTGCTTAGACCGAGTCGCTTTGTATATCTCCCTTGGCTGGGCTTGACCCTGCCATCCACGTCTTTCCCCCCGACATTTTGCAAACAAAGACGTGGACCCGCGGGTCAAGCCCGCGGGAGAGGAACTGCTTTGAGGCTCCACATCTAGCCTTGCCTTGTCATCAGGCCGATCGCGAAGGCGGCTTCGTCCCGATGCAGCAATGCAGCGCGTGGGCGGCGAGCAATGTCCCTTCGGCCGCGGCCTTGTCGCGCGCGGCGTGCCAGACCGTCAGCTCGTCGGCAGTCAGCAGCGACAGCACATGGTCTTCGCGATAGCGCCAGATCGGCCCGTCCGGCCGGTCGAGCGTGATCAGGCACGGGTACGAGGCGAGATTGGCGAGCCCGGCCTGCCGCATCCGCCGGTAAAGGCTGGCGTCGGCGACCCCGCCTGGCCCGACCGATCGCGGCGCCGGGTTGATCTTGCGGCGGATTGGTTCGGGCAGGTCGAGGTTCCACCATTGCGGCAGGTCGATCGCCCGCACGACGATGGCGATCCGCCCGCCCGGCCGCGTCACCCGCATGATCTCGGCCAGCGCCTTGTCGGCGTCGCACTCTTCGAGCACCGTCACCGAAAAGACGCAGCCGAACGACGCGTCGGGGAAGGGCAGGGCCTCGGCATTGCCGGGGGTAAAGGCGATGCGGCCGCCGAGGCCCTCGGCCTCGGCCAGCGCCGCCGCCTCGCCCAGGATAAAGGCGTTGGGATCGACCGCGGCGATCTTGTTGTCGACCAGCCGCGCGAGCTGGCGGTCGAGCGAGCCGGCGCCGCAGCCGACATCGAGGATCGGCTCCCCCGGCTGCGGCGCCATCGCATCGACAAGGCTCCGGAACATCGCCCGGTAGCTCGGCATCGCGGCGCGGTCCTCCAGCATCGCGACCCCGCCAAGATGGCGGCCGCCGAGCCGGATCACGGTGAAGTGCCTGGCCAGTTCGGGGATCGCCGGGTCCCATTGCGAGGCCGCGAGAAAGAACGGCAGCAGCACCAGCGCCGGCCCACTGCCCTCGATCCGATAGGTGATGCCGGCATGGCTGCCCGCGCCCCCGACCTTGGGCTCGTCCGCGGGCTTGCGGTCGAGAAAGCTCGTCATCGCCGATACCAGCTCCCCGGTGCAGTCGGCGGCGGTATCGGCCCAGCCCTCGGCCTCGTAGCCTTCGAGCATGACCCGCTTGGCGCCGGGCAGCCGCGGCTCGGCGCGGCGAACCGTCTCGGCCGTGGGGCCGTATTCGCCGGCGACCATCAGCACCCGGTCGGCGATCCGCTCGAACGGCAGCGGATCGAGCCGCACCGGGGTCACGCAAACGACGCCGCCGACGCGGCCGGGATGCGCCGCCGCGAGGCCGGCCATGTCGCCGACGATCTGGCTGGCGATAAAGACGCGCTGCAGCCCGAGATGGTCGAGCAGCGCGACGAGGCGGTCGGTCGGGGTCATCTCGCTCACGCCACCACCCCGGCGGCGCGCAATTCGGCGATCTCGGCGTCGCCGTAGCCGTATTGGCGCAACACCTCGTCGCTGTTTTCGCCGACCGCGGGCGCGCTGCGCGGCGGCACCTTTTCCTGGCCGGCGAGAAAAAACGGGCTGTCGATGGTCCACAGATCGGGCTCGTCGACATAGGGGCGCAGGAACCCGGCGGCCAGCACCTGCTCGTCGTGGCGGATGTCGTCGACCCGGCCGACGACGCCGAAGATGAGGCCGGCATCGTCGAGCGTCTTGCGCCAATGGGCGAGGTCATGCTCGGCGAACAGCCTGTCGAGGATCGTGACCAGCTCGCGGGCGTGCCTGTCGCGCCCGGCATTGGTGGCGAAACGCTCGTCGTCGAGCACCGGTGCGTCGAAGCAGGTCTTGAATTTCTCCCAGCGCCACTCGTCGGCGGCGATCGACAGCAACAGCCAGCGCCCGTCGCGGCACTGGTAGTGGACGCGCAAGGCGCTGAGCGCCTCGTGGCGCGGCGGCTGCGGCCGCACCTCGTCGCCGCACAGCGCCGCCTGCACCGAGCAGGCATTCGCCCACAGCCCGTTTGCCAGCAGCGACGAGCCGACATAATTGCCCTTGCCGGTCTTCTCGCGCTGGTAGAGCGCGGTGACGATGGCGCCATAGGTGCCCATCGCCGAGGGGTGGTCGCCCATGCCGGGCAGCGAACGCGCCGGGTTGACCTCCTCGCCGGCGCGCACGAGGTCCATGAGGCCGGTGCGCGCCCACCACGCGGTGGCGTCGAAGCTGGGCTTGCTGGCTTCCGGCCCGGTCTCGCCATAGCCGGTGAACGAGGCGTAGATCAGCCGCTCGTTGAGATGCTTCAGGTCGTCATAGGTGATGCCGAGCCGGCCGCGCGCCGGCGGCGGGTAGTTGGTGATGAAGACGTCCGCCGCCTTGACCAGGCGGTGCAGCACCGCCCGCCCGGCCTCGGTGCGCAGGTCCAGGGCCAGGCTCTTCTTGTTGCGGCTGTCGAAGAAAAAGCCGGGGTTGAGCGGGTTTTCCGGGTTCGGCACGGCGCGGCGGCGATAGGGGTCGCCCATGCCCGGCGGCTCGATCTTGACGACCTCGGCGCCGAAATCCGACATCACCGTCGCCGCCGCCGGCCCGGCGATAAAGCTGGCGCAGTCGATGACCTTGAGCCCGTCGAAGATGCGTTCGCTCACCCGACTTTCCTTTCAAAATCCATCGTCATTGCGAGGAGGAGCCGTCAGGCGACGAAGCAATCTCCCGCCGTAGGAGACTCCAGCAGAAGGAGATTGCTTCGCTGCGCTCGCAATGACGCCAAGGGATCAAACGTCCATTCGATACGTGTCCCCATCGCGCACGATGCGGCCGGCGGTGGCGCCGGCGAAATGGGTGCCGATCACCAGCACCGGCCGGCTCGCGAGATCGGCCAGCATCCGTTCGCGGGTGCGCTGTCCCTCGGCGGGGTCGCTGTCGGCGGTCGAGCACCAGTGCGGCCGGGCGATCTGGCAGGGGTGGTGCATGAAGTCGCCGGTGATCAGCGCCTCCTCGCCCTTCGACCCGATCAGCACGCTGACATGGCCCGGCGTGTGGCCGACGGTCGGAACCAGGCTGATCTCGTTGGTGATGCGATGGTCGGTCTCGACCAGGTCGACGAGCCCGGCATCGTGCACCGGCTTGACCGAGTCCGCGAACACCGTCGCCGTGTCCTCGCGCTGATGCTGCGCGCGCCAATGGCCGAATTCGACCCTGCCCATCAGATAGCGCGCCTTGGGGAAGGTCGGCACCCATTTCCCGTCGACGAGCATCGTGTTCCAGCCGACATGGTCGACGTGCAGATGCGTGCACAGCACGGTGTCGATCGACTCGCGCGGGAAGCCGGCCGCCGCCAGATCGGCGAGAAACGGCAGCTGAAGGTTGTTCCAGGTCGGGATGCGGCGGCCCTGCTTGTCGTTGCCGAGACAGGTGTCGACGACGATGCGCTGCCCGTCCTTGCCGCCGCCCGGCGCCTCGATCACCAACGCATGGATGCTCATCTTGAGCCGGCCGCGCTCGTCGGCGAAATGCGGCTGCAGCCAGGAAATCGGCAGGATTTCCTCATAGGTCGCCTGCGGCAGGATAAAGCGGCTGCCGCCGGTCACTTCCATCTCGACGATCTTGGTGACGGTGACGTCGCCGATCCGCCATTTCATCGCTATCCCCCGGCAGTATCTCTGTCATTGCGAGCGCGGCGAGGCAGTCTCGCGCCGTATTATCTCCATCGAGATTGCTTCGTCGCCGCGCTTCTCGCAATGACGGCGTTGACTCGCGCCGTCGTTTCGACAGGGGGCGAACCGATTGCCCGCCGGCGCGCGAGCCCGGGTGATAAACTCCCCCCATGATCAGTGGAGCCATGATTGCCGAGATCGCCGCCCTCGCGGGCGATCCGGCGCGCGCCAATATCCTCACCGCGCTGCTCGACGGCCGCGCGATGACCGCGACCGAGCTGGCCTATGCCGCGCGGGTCACCCCGCAGACCGCGAGCGCCCACCTCGCCAAGCTGGTTGAGGCCGCGCTCATCACTGCGACCCCGTCGGGGCGGCACCGCTATTTCCGCCTGGCTTCGGCCAACGTCGCGCAGATGCTCGAAAGCATCGGCACCGTCGCGATCGGCAACCGGCCGCGCTACCGGCCGCTGTCGCGCCAGGCGGCGGCGCTGCGCGATGCGCGGATGTGCTACGACCACCTTGCCGGGGTGCTCGGCGTGCGCATCGCCGAGGCGATGACGCGGTGCGGCTACCTGGTGCTCGAAGACGAGGGCGGGCACGTGACCGATGCCGGCGCCCGGTTTCTCGGCGAGCTTGGGATCGACCTCCACATCGCCGGGAAGGGCCGCCGCCATCTGTGCCGCGCCTGCCTCGATTGGACCGAGCGGCGGCCGCATATCGGCGGCGCCATCGGTGCCGCGCTGGCCGAAAGATGGCTGGCGCTCGGCTGGGTCGCGCGGGCCAAGGACAGCCGCGCCGTCACCGTCACCGCGGCTGGCGAGCGCGGCTTCCGCGAGGCCCTCGGCATGACGCTGGCCGACGACGAAAAGGCCGTCGCCTAGCCAGCGTCTCTCCGCGGCAAGCGCCGCATCAAACCTGTTGGTTTTCAAGTGAACAGCCCCTGCCTCCCGGGGGAAAGGAGAGCCATGCGCCCGTGCTACTTCGATTTCGAGCATCGAACATCTCGTCGCGCCGCCGCGATCGCGATGGCGCGGCCGGTGGCGCGTCACCGGTTGCCGCCGTCGCAGCGGGGCCGGCCAGCCGGGCTGCTGAGCGCCGCGCTGAGCCTGGTTCGGCTGTGGCGCCGCCGCTCGCGCGAGCGCCGGCAGCTCGGCTCGCTCGACGCCAGGATGCTGCGCGATATCGGGGTCACCCCCAGCGAGGCCGCACGCGAATGCGACAAGCCATTCTGGCGCGCCTGAGGCGCCGAGGTCTCGCTGTGGCTCCCCAGTAGGGCCGATACCGACAGCGGAAGCGATACCGCCCGGGCTCAAACTGCTTTAGCATCGGCAGGCCACCGCAGACGTTCGCGCAAGGAGCCTGTCATGAGAGCCGCCGTTCTCCACGCCCCAAACCAGCCGCTGACGATCGAAGACGTCAGGGTGGAAAAGCCGAAGGCGCGCGAGGTGTTGCTGCGCACCGCCTTTGCCGGGCTATGCCACAGCGATCTGCATTTTATCGAGGGGCTGTACCCGCACCCGACCCCGTGCGTGCTGGGGCATGAGAGCGCCGGAGTGGTCGAGGCGGTCGGCGACGGCGTCACTTATGTGCAGCCGGGCGATCATGTCATCACCTGTCTCTCGGTGTTTTGCGGCACCTGCCCGCAATGCATCACCGGGCACCCCAATTTGTGCGAGGACACCAGCGTCAAGATGCTGCCCGGCGTCGCCCGACGGATGAGCTGGAAGGGCGGGGAGCACATGAACCAGTTCCTCAACCTATCGTCGTTTGGCGAGCAGATGCTGGTGCACGAGAACTCGATGGTGAAGATCGACCCGGAAATTCCACTCGACCGGGCCGCCCTGGTCGGCTGCGGGGTGATGACCGGGGTCGGCGCCGTGTTCAACGCCGCCAAGGTCGAGCCGGGTTCGACGGTGGCCGTGATCGGCTGCGGCGGGGTGGGGCTGTCGGCGGTCAACGGTGCGGCGCTCGCCGGGGCGGAACGGGTTATCGCCATCGACACCCAGCCGTCGAAGCTCGAGCTGGCGAAGCAGCTTGGCGCCACCGACACGCTCAACGTCAGCAATATCGACGACCCGGTCAAGGCGATCCGTGACATGACCGGCGGCGGCGTCCAATACTCGTTCGAGGCGCTCGGCACCAAGGGTACGGCCGAGCAGGCATTCGGGATGCTGCGCGCCGGCGGCACTGCGACGATCATCGGGATGGTGCCGTTCGGCGTAAAGATAGAGCTGCACGGCTACGATTTTCTGCGCGACCGCAAGATCCAGGGCACCTCGATGGGCGGCAACCGCTTCCGGGTCGACATGCCCCGGCTGTTGTCGCTATGGAAGCAGGGGCGGCTCAAGCTCGACCACCTGATCTCGGGCCGCATCAAGCTCGATCAGATCAATGAAGGCTTCGCCGCTCTCAAATCCGGCGCGCCGGTGCGCCAAGTCATCGACTTCGCGGCGTAGCGCCCGGACCTGAAGTGGCCGAGGTTGCTCCTGCCCCCGCTGGAGCATTGTCCGTTTAGGCCGAATCGCTTTGCGTACCGCCTCGGCCGGGCTTGTGACCGGCCATCCACGTCTTTTCCTCAGACATGCGCACAAAGACGTGGGCCCGCGGGTCAAGCCCGCGGGAGGGGAACTGCCTAAGGTTTTAGATAGATCGTGCGCTAGGCGACAGATCCGCTTGGCGCCATCGCGCAGGTTGAGCGGCTGTCCGGGGAGGTTGACCGGCTGCAGCGACGGCGATGATCGCCGCGATTTCACCGCGCACGATCCCAGCGTCGCGTCGCCATCGCTCGCTCGATCCGCTGCCTCGCCAGGGCGACCGCGGCTGCTCGCGGCAATGTGCCGCTCGACCGCGTCGCATCGACCACCGCCTTGGTGTTGGCGCGGATCTTTTCGTCGATCGCGGCAAAGGCCGCGGCCTCGGTGCCGCGCTGGTATTCGATCGCGGCGCAGATGACGCCGCCCGCGTTGGCGATGAAGTCGGGCAAGACCAGCACGCCGCGTGCGGCCAGCGCCGCCTCGGCTTCGGGCGTGCAGGGGATGTTGGCGCCCTGAGCCACCAGCTTCGTCTGCAGCCGTCCGACATTGCCGGCATGGATGACATCGGGCCGCGCCGCCGGAATCCAGATGTCGCACGGGATGTCGACGACCGCGTCGCCGTTGAGCTTGCGTCCGCACGGATGGTCGCGCAGCGGGCCGCCGGCGTTCTTGAGCGCGATCAGTGCCGCGATATCGAGGCCGTTATCATCGGCAAGTGTGCCCTGCGTATCGCTGGCGCCGACCAGGACGGCTCCCTTCTCGGCAAGAAAGCGCGCGGCATGCTTGCCGACCGAGCCGAAGCCCTGGATCACGATCCGAGCCCCGCTCAACCTAAGCCCGAGATGCTGCGCGGCGACATCGACCGCGGAGGCGAGCCCAAAGCCGGTTGCCCCCAGCTCGTCGAGCGGGATGCCGCCCAGTTCACGCGGCAGACCGACGGCGCGGCCCGTCTCGTCCCTGATCCAGCCCATGGCCAGCTCGTCGGTCCCCATGTCGGGACCGGGGATGTAGTCGACCAGATCGCCGATGCCGCCGGCAAAGGCGCGGATCAGCTCTTCCTTGTCGGCCGCGGGCATCTTCGGATCGGCGAAGATCACGGATTTGCCGCCGCCGTGCGGCAGCCCCGCAGCGGCGTTCTTGAGGGTCATGGCGCGGGCCAGCCGGAAAGCTTCCTCGGCGCTGACATCGGGCGCCATCCGCACGCCGCCGACCGCAGGCCCGCAGGCGATATTGTCGATTGCGACCACCGCCTTCAGCCCCATTGCCGGGCGCCAGATATGGACCAGCTTCAGCGGGCCAAGCTCGTCGGCGAAGCGAAACGCGTCATCCATCATCCACTCCGCCGATCGACGAAACGCCGCGGCGGCCGCCACCGGCAGGCGCCGGCTGCCGCGGAACCCATACATCGCCGGTCTTGCGATACCGCTTCTTTACCGCTGCCCAGGCGACCCTATGGGCGATCTCCTCCCGCGCGTCGGCGCCGCGGGCCGCGTAAGACCGCCACGCCGCATTGAAGGCCGCACGGAAAATCTCCTGCGCATGAAGGGGCAGGCGTTGGATGGCAGGCGGGAGCTCGTCGAGGCCGGCGTATGGCATGATCGCAACTCAGCGCGTCACGCCGACCGGGTCCAATCGACCCGGACGAAATACCCGCCCTCGTCGAAATGGATGTCGAGATCGCCGTCAAAGGCGCGCTTGATCGCAGTACCCAACCGACGCGGCAGGTGAATGTCGGTGGTTCGGATCACCAGACCGTCCCCGGTTTCCTCGATGCCGATGATGCGGTTGAGCGGGTGCTCTCCCTTTTCGGCGGCTTCCTCGTTTTGCGCCAGCCCGGTGAGTTCGGCTTTGTGCGCCATCGCGAATGCTCCGTGGAGCGTCACCACACCCGCGGGCAGGTCGTCCTTGATCCGCCGGCAGGCCGGGCAATGCCCCGGATGGGCGTCGCTCGGCTTCGCCGCCCATTGCCAGCGGCCGTGATGATAAACCGCGCCGCAATCGCCGCAGACGGACGGCTCCTGCGGCTTCTGCTGGGCCTGATAGGGATCATTAATAGCGTCGTTCTGGGCGCGGCCGAAAATACGGCGGCCCGATCGGCTGGAAAAAACTCCTTGCGGCATTGGCGTCACCTCAGGCTCGCGGTTGCGCGTGAACGTCGGCCAGCTTTACGACGCCGGTGCCGCGGCGGAATTGATGTCGATCAATTGCCGAGGGGTTGAGCCTCGGCCGGCCGGGTCGGCGTCCGGGCAGCGAAGCCTTGGCAGCTTGGCGGAGCGACGAGTCGGGGCAGATCGGCGCGCGCGCCTTCGCCGGGCTTTTATGGGGATGTACTCGACAAGCCGCCGCGTCAGCCGACCGCGACCTGGAAGCGGTGGTCGTCGTCGGTGGCCATGTCATTGACCAGGTTGATCTCCCATTCGAGGTATTCGCGCATCGCCGCCTCCCGGTCCTGGTTGCGCTCCCGCGCCGACAGAACCACGTCGTCCGCCTCGTCGGCCATGTGGGTCGGACCCCGTTCGAGGGGCAATCCGGCGTTCTCCCAGGCCTGCGTGCCGCCAGCCAGGATTTTCACCGGAACCGAGGCGACACCGGCCAAATCCGCCGCCGCGAGCTGCGCCAGACGGGAATCGGGCGAGGTCAGCACGATGGCGCCGGCGGCGGGGAGCCTTCCGAGGGCGGCGGCAAGGCGCGCCCGGGTCGCGAACCAGGCGCCGGGGATATGCCCTTGCGCATAGCGCCGGCTGTAATCGAGATCGACAACCGCGGCCTTGCCCGTCTCCAGCTCCCGGCTCAACTCGGCTGCGCCGATCTCGGCCGGGGCGGCGGCGTCGAGACCAAGCACCCGCGGCACGTAGGGCCCGCTCACCCAGTCACCGTCGGCCGGGCCGGCGGTAAGGACGGCGACATCCGACCATCCCATCTGCTTCAGCCACGACGCGGTCATCGTCGCGCGCACGCCGTTATCGTCCACAAGCGCGATCCGCCCGCCCCAGGTGGCGACATGAGCGTCGGTTTCCTGGACTAGCTGGCCGCCGGGAGCCGAGCGGGCGCCCCGGAGGTGGCCGGCCTCGTATTCTTCCGGCGTGCGTACATCGAGCACATAAAGGCTGCGCTCCGCCGCCGCGGCCCGCCAGCGCTCCAGCGTCGGCCGGTCGATACGCGGTATGTTGCAGCGCGCGGCGACGCGAGCGGCCGACTCGCGAGCCTCCGCCAGCCCCGCCGCAGAGACCTCCGGCGGCCGTGCCGTCGCCCCCTGCACGACATCGAGCCCGGCGAGGTGCCAGGCCATCGTGCCGTCCTTGAGCGACATGATCTTGTTGGCGAAGCCGGCGTTGATGAGCGATTGCGCCCCGATGATGCTGCGGGTTCGACCGCCGCAATTGACGATGACCGTCGTGTCGGGCGACGGGGTCAGATCGGTAAAGCGGTACACCAGTTCCGCCCCCGGCACGCTGATCGCGGTCGGGATGCTGTTGTTGTGGTACTCCTCGTAGGAGCGGCTGTCGAAGATCGCGATGTCGGCGCCGCTATCGATCAGCTTCTGCAGCTCGGGCGCGGAGATCCACGGCGTCCCGGCCTCGTGCTCGACCACCTCGGCGAAGGCTTTGCTGGGGACGTGGACGCCGCTGTAGATGCGATAGCCGGCGGCCTCCCAGGCGGCGATGCCGCCATCCAGCACCGCGAC